>CANJCM010000062.1 GCA_947472765.1 Opitutia bacterium | reverse complement strand
GGCTATCTCGCCTTCAATCGCGCCCTGGCCGACGCCGTGCTCACCAGTGCTCGGGCGGCCGGCTGCACCACCAGCCTCGATCTCTCTTCCTTCGAAGTGGTCAACGCGTCGCGCGACTGGCTGTTCAACCAGTTCCGCCACGGCATCGACGTCGTCTTCGCCAACGAGGATGAAATTCGTGCGCTGTTCGAGGATCACACTTCGGACTACCCCACTCTCACCCGCCGGCTCGCCGGTCATGGGGTGCTTGCGGCCGTCAAGGTCGGCAAGGACGGCGCCTGGATCGCGCAGCACGACGAACTGCACCGCATCGACCCGCACCAGGTGGCTGACGTGATCGACACCAATGGCGCGGGCGACGCGTGGGCGGCAGGCTTTCTTTACGGACACCTTCGCGGCTGGTCGCTGCCCGCCTCCGGTGCGCTGGCTTCGCTGCTCGGCGCTGAGACCGTGATGCATATGGGTCCGATTATTCCGGACACGCACTGGCAGGTCCTGCATTCCCGCGCCCTGGCGCTCGGGCCGAAGTCGGTTTAGTGGGACAATCCAATCCCCGGATTTTTCACCACCGAGACACAGAGGCACCGAGTCGGGACCCGTCCGGAGTCAGGGTGGGCCCGAGGATTGATTCGTGGCTTCCTGGCTTCGGGCTCGACCTCGGTTTGAGCCAATTGCAATGGAGCCTGAAGCCAGGAATCGGAGATGCAGCGGGTGTACTCTCGGCACTCGGTGGTTAAAAAAAGAGCGGGATGACCGCGTCGTGAGACGCCATCATCCCGCTCGAAAACGAGTCCTGGCTTATTTGTTGCGGAAGAGATCGCTCGCGACGATTTCGGTCACGAGGCTGCGCACGCCGAATTCGCGACCGCGGGTCCGTTCGACAATCTGCTCGATCTTCGCGCGGTCGCCGAAGTGCACGGGCGAGCCGGTCGCGAACACGGAGAGCTGCCGCGCGAGGTTGCGGGCAATCTGGGCCTGATCCTTCAACAAGAGCGCCTTGAATTCGCGGACGTCCTTGAACGCGCGGCCGTCATTGAGCTGGCCGCTGGCATCGACGGGCAGTGCGAGATAGAACGCATAAGGCCAGCCATTCTTGCCGAAGCCGCGCACCGGCTCGGAGTCGACCGCCATCGCGCGATAGCGATCGCGCCATCCGCCCATGACATCGAAGCTCTCGAGCGCGAAGCCCGGCGGATCGATCTTCCGGTGACACATCGCGCAGCTCTCGTCGGCGCGGTGCTTGTCGAGCTGGGCCCGGATGGTCGTGGCGCCGCGGATGTCAGGCTCGACCGCGGGCACGGCGGCCGGCGGGAGCGGCATATCGAAGCCCATCACGCGCTCCATGATCCATTTGCCGCGGAGCACGGGAGAAGTCGTCGTACCATTGGCCGTGACCTTCAGCACGCTCGCCTGAGTCATGAAGCCGCCGCGCACCGAACCCGTCGGCAGCGCCACACGACGCATGCCCACGCCCGTGACGTCCGGGATGCCATAATGAATGGCGAGCCGGTCATTGAGGAATGTGAAGTCGGAATCGACGATATTGCGGGCCGGCATGTTCTTCTGGAGCAGTTCGGTGAAGAACATCCGCGTTTCCGCGAGCGCCGCCTCGGTCAGGGAGTCGTCGAGGTAGTAGTCGTTGTACAACGTGGTCGAAGGCGTCGTGTCCTCGATTTTGCGAATCTCGAGCCAGTAATCGAGAAACGCATTCACGAAGCGCTCCGACTTCGGATCGGCGAGCAGGCGCTCGGCCTCGGCCTTCAGGACCTCCGGACGACGCAATTCGCCGCGGGCGGCGCGCTCACGCAGCGCGACATCGGGTTCTGAATTCCACAGGAACAATGCGAGCCGGGTCGCGAGGGCGTGGTCATCGAGTGGACCGGGCGCCTCCTGCAGGAAGACAAACTCCGGCGAAGCCAGGACGGCGGTATAACCCGCGACCATCGCGTTGGTGAAATTCAGTCCCACCGCAAGGCGCTGCTTGATCAGACCGAGAAAGCGCTGGACGTCCTCCTCCTGCACCGGCCGGCGATAGGCGCGAGCCATGAACGGGCGCAGCAGGCGTTCGGCATCCTGTTCGGGATTGGCCGAGACGACCTCGACCTCAGCCGGCGGACGATTCCCACCCCGACCGCGGCCGCCACGGCCACGGCCTTCCGCCGGAGCCGCCGGATCCTTTTTGATCGGCAGATCGCCAAACATCAGCCGGTAACCGGCGTCGCTCGCGGCGTCGTAAAGCGGACCCTCGACTTCCATCCAACGGAACGCGACCGCGGGCATGCCGTCGCGCTGCGAGAGCGGATTGGTGAATCCGCCCTTGAAGCCGGTCGGGCGCGATTTGAAGAACCGCGACGCGTCCGTCACAAGGTATTCGTTCGCCAGCAACCAGACATCGTTGACTTCGCTGACCGTCGGCTCGGGCGTGACATCAAATCCGCCGAGGCGGCGGTTGGCCGAACCACCCTTCGCGTAAACCGTGATCGGCTCATAGCGGCGGCCGGCCGACACCTCGTCAAAATTCGGCCGGAACCACTCGGAGGCTCCGGGACGGCCAACGCGATCTTCGCCGTTGGCAAAATGCTGGGCCCGCCCGCCGCCATTGACCCACAGCGTGTAACCGCTGAAACGGAAATTATAGCGACCGGCCACCGGCGCGCGGAAACTCCCCCAGTTCGAGGCAAAGCCGGTGACGTAGTCGCTCGACATCCAGCCGACCGCCTCCTGCTCGCGCGTGGCCGGATCGGCATCGCCGACGGTCGGAGGAAGCTTGCGCGTCCGAACCTCCGGCTGCGCCACGGTTCCGAGCACGGGGAACTTCAGGCGATCGGGACCGCCGTTGCCGATCCGAGGCGTGAACGGCAGGGTCATCGCCGTATCTTCGCGGGCGTAATACCGCGTCTTGGTGGTGGGCGGTCGGTTCGCCGCGACCGTGAGGGTCTGGCGCATCGCATACTCCGCCGCCGACATGTACCGCGCCATGTGCACATACGAAACGTCGAGCGCGTTGCTCACCTTGTTAAAGCGGTGGGCTTCGCCGTCCTCCGGCAACTGATCTTTCACCTGCAGGTAGGGAGCGTTGAAAAGGTCACGCAACGCGTTCTCGTATTCGGAACGATTCAGCCGGCGGCGCGTAGCCCGGCCCTGCACCTGGCTGATCTCCTGCTCCGAAGCCATCAGCGAGGTCGCGAGTCCCTTGATGAAGGTCGCGGTATCAGCCGGACCCGGACGCTTCTTTTCCTTCGGTGGCATCTCGCCGGCCTGGACCCGATCATGGACCTTCACCCACGTGAGGAAATTGCCCTGATCCGCCGGATTGTAAGTGAGCGACGTGAGATCAAGCCCGCCCTCCTTGTCCACGTCGTTGTGGCAGGTCGAGCAATGCCGATCCGTGAAATCCGCCACCTCGGCCTCGGGGAACGTCGCGCCTCGCGCCGGGCCGAGGAGAAGGGCCGCAAAGATTGCGCCGGACAGCACCGACGGAGACCGGAGCCATCGCGGGAATTCAGAGAGGATGGGAGCGTGCATGGGATTTTCGGGCTAAAGTTTTCACGGCGCCGGGACACTACGCGCCGCGGTCAGTCGCAACCAAGTTGAGTGAAATTTTCCGTGACGCAAAGCCAGACCTGCATCGATCGAATCAATTGCGGACTTTCGCCCCCACGTATTTTCGGTCGTGTCTTTCGCCTGATTGTTGGTTGGTTATTCCTCCCATGTCCGCCGACCTCGACGAACTCGTCCTGTCCCTTGCGCAACGCGCCCGCGCGGCGGCGCTCGTGCTGGCGAACGCGCCTCGGACGAAGAAGGACCTGGCCCTCTCGAAGCTGGCGGACCTGATCGACGCGTCGGCGGCCACCCTGCTGGAGGCGAACGCCCGTGACCTGGCCGGACCCGAGGCGCAGGCCGTCTCCGCGGCCGCCCGCGACCGCCTCACGCTCAACGTCGGCCGCATCCAACACCTCGCCGCCTCGGTTCGCGAAGTCGTCGTCCTGCCCGACCCGGTGGGCGAGGTGCTCGAGGAAACCCGCCGGCCGAATGGGCTGTTGATTCGCAAAGTGCGCGTCCCGATTGGCGTGATTGCGATCATCTACGAGGCGCGGCCGAACGTCACCATCGACTGCGCGATTCTCTGCCTCAAGAGCGGCAACGCCTCCATCCTGCGCGGCGGCAAGGAAAGCTTTCATACCAATACCGCGCTCGCCGCCCTCATCACGCAGGCCCTGGTGGCCGCGGGCCTGCCCGCCGACGCCGTGCAACTCGTCCCGACCACGGACCGCGCCGCGCTGAACTCGCTGCTCAAGCTCGACAGTTATATCCACTGCGTGATTCCGCGTGGGGGCGAGAGCCTGATCCGGTTCGTGGCTCAGAACAGCACCATTCCGGTGATCAAGCACTACAAGGGCGTGTGCTTCGTGTACGTCGATCGCGCCGCCGACCTCGCGATGGCGGAGGCCATCACCCTCAACGCCAAGGTGCAGCGTCCCAGCGCCTGTAACGCCGCCGAGCAGCTTCTTGTGCACCGCGACGTCGCGGCGAAGTTCCTGCCGTCGGTGGCTCGCGCCCTCGCGGCGAAGCAGGTGCAATTGCGGACCGACGCCGCCACCGCCGCCATCCTCGCGCCCGCCCAAATCGCCACCACCCCGGCCACGACCGAGGACTACGCGACGGAGTTTCTCGACTATGTGATCGCGGTGCGCGTGGTGGACTCCCTCGAGGCTGCCATCGGCACGATCAATCGCGACAGCTCGAACCACAGCGACGCCATTGTGACCGCCGACGAAGCCGCCGCGCGCCGCTTCCTCGCCGAGGTGGACAGCGCCACGGTCTACTGGAACGCGAGCACGCGGTTCACCGACGGCTACGAGTTTGGCTACGGGGCCGAGATTGGAATCAGCACCGACCGGCTGCACGCCCGGGGTCCGATGGGCCTCCGCGAGCTGTGCATCTACAAGTTCCTGATCGAAGGCACCGGCCAGGTGCGCAGTTAATCGGGACCGGCTGCCTTGTGGCCCGGAATGTAGGGCCGGCGCTCGCCGCCGGGCCGCTTCTCGAATGAAGGACGGACGCCTGCCGACGAACGGCAGCCCTTGTTGCTACAACGAACGATGTTCCTGGTTTCCCTCGGCTCAGGCGTGCGTCGGGCGGACAAACCTTCCCGGCGGCGCGAGATTGACGAGCCGGCCGGCCGCCAGCACCGCCGCGCCCCGCACGTAGGTGTGCGTCACGCGGGCGCGGGACTTTCGACCGACGTACACGCTCAAGCGCTGCCGCGTCCAAAGCTCATCCGCCTTGATGGCATGCTGGGCGCCGAACTCGACGAGCGAGAAATCGGCGTCGCGACCCGGCGTCAGCAGACCCTTGTGCTGGTCGATCCGAAAGCGCCGCGCCACATTGCGCGCGAGCACCGCGGCAAGAATCGGCAGATCCTTGTCCGCGCTGGTTGCGACCTCGGACATCAGAAGCGAGAAACCGTGCTGGCATCCGGCGACGCCGGCCGCCTCGCCGGAAAAATCCTTCCCTGCCTTGGGCTCCGGGGAGGTCGGCGAGTGCGCCGAGCCGATCGTCTGAATCCGATGCGACCGGAGTTCCTTCCACAACGCGGCGCGGCCCGCCTCATCGCGAACTGGCGGCGCGCTCTTGGCCACGACTCCGAGCCGGGCCACGTCACTCGCGTTCAACAACAGATGATGCGGCGTGGTCTCGGCGGTCACGTCGACGCGCTGCTGCCGGGCCTCTTCAATGAGCTCCAGCCCTTCGAGGCTGCTCACTGATGCGATGTGCAGGACGCAGCCGGTTTCGCCGGCGAGTTCGAGGGCGCAGCGAATCGCGGCGAGCTCGGCCTCAATCGGGCGCGAGGTGCCCCATGCCGCGGCCGTACGTTTGGCGGTCCGAACCTTGGCGGTGGACGACTTCGCGAGCGTGGAGGCATCCTCGGCGTGCACCGCGACAATCACGCCCAGCTTCGCGGCTCGTTTCATGCCTTCGCGTAAAACGGCGGCATCGACCACGGGAAATTTCTCATCGGTGCCTGGCCCGAGGTACGCCTTGAATCCGATCGCTCCGGCGTCGCGGAGCGCGGCGAGCTGGTCCAGGTTGCCGGCGACGAGCCCGCCCCAGAGCGCGAAATCCACGCAGGATTTCTCCTCCGCGAGCCGGCGCTTCTCCCGCAGAGCGGCCGCATCAAGCGTCGGCGGCAGACACTGGCTCGGTTGATCGAAGAAGCACGTCCCTCCGCCCGCCGCCAGCGCCGCCGAGCCCGTGGCGAAGTCCTCCCAGCCGGTGCGGCCGGGCTCGTTAAAGTGCACATGCGCATCAACGATGCCGGGGAAGACGTACTTGCCCCGGGCGTCGAGCACGAGGCCTTCCTCTTCATCGAGGCCCGGCGCGATGCGCATGATCCGGCCGTCCATGACGGCAAGGTCCGCGTCGAGGACACCGTCGGGCGTGACGATCCGCCCGCCCCGAACCACGAGATCCGGGCCCCGGACCGCCCGCGTCGCCGCGGCATCCACGGGCCGGCGATCCGACTTCATGCGATCTGCTCGTAGGCGGGGAGCGTCAGGAATTCGTCGAAGGTATCGGCCTTCACCATGCGCAGGAACATCTCGATCGCCTTCGGGAAGTGGCCCCGCGCAAACCGCTCGGCCCCGATCTCACCCTGGATCTTCGTGATCTCCTCGGCCATGAGGCGATCGTAGAGTTCGCTGTTGATCTTGCGACCGTCCGCCATCGTCGCACAGAACCGGTGCCACTGCCAGAGTTGTGCCCGGGAGATCTCGGCGGTCGCGGCGTCCTCCATCAAATTGTAGAGCGGAACGCAGCCGAGTCCGCCAAGCCAGGCCTCGAGATATTGCACGCCGACACTGAGGTTCAGCCGCACGCCCGCCTCGGTGATGTTGCCGGGAGGAGCCGCCAGCAGTTCCTCGGCGGTGACGTTCACATCGGGCCGCTGCTTCGTGATCTGGTTCGGCTGCGGCATGTGCTTGTTGAACGCCTGCAGCGCAATCGGGACGAGGCCCGGATGCGCGACCCAGGTGCCGTCGTGGCCGTCGGTCGCCTCGCGTTCCTTGTCGGCGAGAACCTTCGCCATCGCGGCGTCGTTCGCGGCCGGGTTGTTCTTGATCGGGATCTGCGCGGCCATGCCGCCCATCGCGAACGCACCGCGGCGATGACAAATCTTGATCACGTGCAGGCAGTAGGCCCGCATGAACGGCGAGGTCATCGTGACCTGCGCCCGATCCGGAAACGTCCCGTGGCGCGGCAGTTTCTTGATCCGCGAGAAAATGTAATCCCAGCGCCCGCAGTTCAGGCCGCTCGCGTGTTCGCGGAGCTCATAAAGCATCTCCTCGGCCTCGAAGGTCGCGAGGATGGTCTCGATCAACATGGTTCCGCGCACGCTGCCGTGCGGAACCCCGAGCGTGGCCTCGGCGTGGGTGAAGATGTCGTTCCAGAGCCGCGCCTCGAGATGGCTCTCCATCTTCGGCAGGTAGAAATACGGACCGCTGCCACGGGCGAGGAGCTCCTTGGCGTTGTGGAAGAAATAGAGGCCGAAATCGAACATGCCGCCGCCGATCACCTGGCCATCGAGGCGCACATGCTTCTCGGGCAGGTGCCAGCCGCGCGCGCGGACCAGCAGCGTCGCGACCTGATCGTTCAACTTGTAGCTCTTCCCACCGGGAATTTCGAGGGAGATGGTCCGGCGGATCGCATCGCGCAGGTTGATGTGGCCATCGAGGAGGTTGCCCCAGGTGGGGGTCGTCGCGTCCTCGAAGTCCGCCATGAACACCTTCGCGCCGGAGTTGAGCGCGTTGATCACCATCTTGCGATCAACCGGGCCCGTGATCTCGGTGCGGCGATCCTGCAGATCGGCTGGCGCCGGCGCGACGCGCCAGGACGGGTCGTTCCGGATGTGCGCCGTCTCGGGCAGGAAGTCCGGCAGCTTGCCGGCGTCCAATTCCTTCTGCCGGACCACGCGTCGGGCCAGCAGTTCAAGCCGGCGCGCGCCGAATTTCCGGACGATGCCGGCAACAAAGGTGCAGGCTTCGGGCGTGAGGATTTCCGCGTGCTGGGCACTGACCGGCCCGAGAATCTCGAGGCCGCCGATGGTAATGGAGCTCATGGGTTAGAGTGTAAGGATATCAGGGGTGCAGAAACGGCCCGAAGCGCTAGCAGGCATGCCGCGGACCGCCAAGTGTAGTTTCGCGTCAGACGAAACACGGCGGTGCAATCTGAAGCCGATTCGACCCCGGCGCAAAGACGCGAAGGCGCGATGACTGCAGCAAAGGTCATAACCGCGCCGACGTTCCAACAAGTTCCATCTGGCCCGCACTTTCTCAAATCTCAAATTCGAGCTCTCAAATGCGAGCATCGCTCGCGCTGCCCGCCTGCGGCGTTGTCAGTGCCCCGGAGACGAACCACGCTGGGTGCGGTGAGTACTGCTCCCGAGATTTTCATGCGCGAGGCAATCGCCCTTGCCACCGATGGCATGCGCCGCGGCCTGGGTGGACCGTTTGGCTGCGTCGTGGTCCGAAATGGCCAGGTTGTGGCGCGGGGACAAAACCAGGTGACCGCCACGAATGATCCCACGGCCCATGCCGAGGTCTGTGCGATTCGCGAGGCGTGCCAGACGCTGGGGACCTACGCCCTGCCGGACTGCGAACTCTACACCAGTTGCGAGCCGTGCCCGATGTGCCTGGCCGCGATCTATTGGGCCCGCATTCCAAGGATCTACTACGGCAACACCCGCACCGATGCCGCCGCGATCGGCTTCGACGACGATTTCATCTACCGGCAGATCCCGCTCGCGCCGGCCGCGCGCCAGGTGGAGATGCAGCCGCTGCTGCGGGTCGAAGCCCAGGTTGGGTTTGCCGAGTGGCTCCGGATGCCGGACGGGAAACCGTACTGAGCAAGGTGGGCGCGCACGAGGCACGCCCCTACGAAAGTGTCTTAGGGGCGGGGCTCGTCCCCGTCTCAAGGGCTGCCGTATTTCTTACTCCGCTCTCCACCGAACGGGGATGCACGGCCGCGTCCCCACAAACCCGCCTCGCTGCTTGCCAACCCATTGAGGCCGCACAAGGTTCGCGCCCTATGCATTTCGACAACCTTCAGCCTGGTCTGTCCGAGCCGGCTCCGCGTTTGGACGATGACGACGATGATGATGACGAAGAGAA
The DNA here is from genome assembly GCA_947472765.1 of Opitutia bacterium. Classification (GTDB taxonomy): domain Bacteria; phylum Verrucomicrobiota; class Verrucomicrobiia; order Opitutales; family Opitutaceae; genus ER46. The sequence continues at coordinate 21,609 of CANJCM010000062.1, read as the reverse complement.
GGAAGCCGCCAAGGCGGGCAAGAACGCGCCTGTCGCGATGATGATCCAGCGCAAGTTCCTGGATCAGCGGAAGATTTTCCTGTGGGGCGCCGTGACCGATGAGACGGCCAAGGACATCACGGAAAAGCTGCTCTTCCTCGAGACCACGGGGCCGGGGAAGGATATCACCTTCTACCTGAATTCGCCGGGCGGCTCGATCACGGCGGGCATGGCGATTTACGACACCATGAAGCTGATTTCTTCGCCCATCACGGTCGTCGTCACCGGCATGGCGGCGTCGATGGGCTCGATTCTTCTCTGCGGAGCCGCCAAGGGCCGCCGGCTGCTCTATCCGCATTCCCGCGTCCTCATCCACCAGCCGCTGATTTCGGGGCGGATGATCGGGCCGGCGAGCGACATCAACATTCAGGCGAAGGAAATGGAGAAACTCCGCGCGGAGCTGAACAGCATCCTCGCCCATTCCTCCGGCCAGCCCCTCGAAACGATCAATCGCGACACCGATCGCGATTTCTATCTCAACGCCAGGGAAGCGATCGACTACGGCCTCGCCGACAAGATCGTCGAAAAAATCTGAGCGGACTTCACCGTCCCCAACGCAAGGCGCGACTCTCCGGTCGCGCCTTTTTATTTGTCCGACGGCGTGGACTTCGCGTCGAACTCGCTGCGCCACACGACCGCCTGAGCCGTATCGCCAGCCGCGTGCGCGGTGGCCCGGGCCTCGGGCAGCCACGTCAGTCGCAGGTCCCGACCGACGCCGTTGGACCCAAGAATTTTTCGCCAGATCGCCAGCGCCTGATCCGCCCGGCCCGCTTTCTCGAGCAAGCGAGCCGCCTGGACGAACAACGCCCATTGGTCGGAAGGCGGTAAACTCAGGAGCGGGACGAACCCGAGCTGGGTCGCAGCCACCTGCGTTTCCCCCGCCGCCAGCGCCCGCTCCGCCAGCGCCACTGCGACCGGCAGGGACGGCATCTCACGTTGGGCCGTCCGCCCGTACTCGATCGCCTCAACCGTCTTTCCCGCCCGTTCCAGTTCGCTCATCCGTCGCAGCACCGCGTAACCGGCGAGCGCCGCCGGCAATTCGCGGCGCCGGCTGAGTTGCGTTTCGAGTGGCACCGCAAAGGGCCGGTAAAGCGGATCGCCGATGAGCACGGCCTGCCAGCTCAGGGACTGGAGTGCGAAGTACGCGGCCTCGACCAGCGTGCGACCCTTCGCGAGCGAACGCAGGAGCAACTGCGGCCGGTGCGTGAAAGCCAGATACGGCTCGTTGACGTTGCCGACGGTCGCAGTGACGCCCCGGGCGACGAACGGCCCCGTCCAGCCGCTGGTGGCGGAGCGAAGCGTCAGCGCGGAATAGCTGTGAATATGGAGGGCAATCGCCCCCGGCGGAAAGCGGAAGTCCGGCAGTAGGAACGGCCCGTCAATCGTGCCCGAGTACCAGCCGAAATAGATCGCCGGTGCATCGAAGCGCGCGTCGAGCGGCATCGTTGCCGGGGCATGGTCCACCGCCGGATCAAAATTCAACTCGGTGAGCTGCTTCGCGGCGGCCTCCAGCCACGCATTGCCGACCGGATCGCGGTTGCTCAGGTCGATGTAGGCGCGTCCGAGCAGGCCCGTCTTCTCCGCGGCGACCGCCCGATCCACCAGCGCCATCGCATCCGCCACCGACGGACCATCCAGCCGCGACACCCGCACGACTTGCGCCGCTTCGAAGCGGGTCGGATTCTCGTTCTGGAAAAGCGGGTTCGGGACAAACGCGTTGATTGGATAGTTCGGGAGCGCGAGGAGGCTGAGTTCCGCATCGACGGCCCCCGCGTTGGTCCGGAACTCGCCCCGGCTCGTGAACGGCGGTGTCTCCACGTAAAGCGCCGGGTCGTGGGCGATCTTCAGCGGGACGCCGCGGCAGACCACCAGCGCGGCGATACGATGGCCGTAGGGGGCGAACTTGATGCGTCCGGTGGCGTCGGTGGCGGCCATCGGGATCGCGTCGACCCACTTGGCCCGGACCAGTTCGGCGACCAACGGCTGCCAGAGGGTGGTCAGGAACTCCCGCCACGAAATCGATTCCGTGAGCGGCATCCGGAGCGCGAAGATGTTGGCCGCGGGCACGCCGCGCACTTCCGCATAGTGCCGCGCGATTCGCAGCGAGTCGGGATCATCGCTGTTCGCCAGCACGATGACGTGGGCCGGCAGCATCTCGGCCGGCGGCTCCGCTGCCAACGCCGGCGCCGCGCTCAGTCCGAGGGAAACGCAGACGACGGCAAACGTCGCGCGCTTCCAGCGGCCAATCCATCCGGTCGTCATCGCGCGAGTCTCCAGCCCAGCCAGGTTGCGATCAGGCAAAGCACGACTGAGAGCAGCACGTTCGTCACGGCCGCCACCCAGTATCCCTTCTGCATCTGCTCGAAAGTCTGCCAGCTAAACGCCGAGAACGTCGTGAAACCGCCGCAGAACCCCACGACCGCCAGACTCTGCATCTGGACCGCCCGCTCCGCCGTCGGTGCGAACTTCACCATCAGCCAGCCAATTAGGAACGAGCCCAGGATGTTGATCGTAATCGTGGCCCACGGCAGCCGCCCCGCCGGAATCCAGCTCCCAATCAGCGCCCGCGTCACGGATCCGAGCCCGCCACCCAAGGCGACCAGCAGGAGGGAGAGTGGCTTCATGGCGGCGGACCGAAGGCCGGGAGGTTACTTCGCCGCCTTCTCGCGCTTCCCGGATCCGCCCGCCTGCCGCTGGCCGAGCCGGTTGCGGAGAAACGTGTCCACCGGCGCCAACTTCCACGCCGTCAGCCAGATCCGCCCGAGCATCGTCCCCCCCGCGATCAATTGCTTTTCAAAAAAGGCGCGGCCCTCCGGCGTGACCGGCCGATCGCGATTGCCGAGCAGACCGTCCTTCTCGAGCTGGTAGAGCGGCTCGAGCTGGGACCACGTGGCGAGAATGTAATCCATCGTGGCGACGAAAAAGGGATCCCGACCATCGGCCCGCGGGCCCAGCACGAGCGGTTCCGCCCGCGCAACACGCGCCGTCAATTCCGCCCGACCGATCCCAGCCTTGGTGATGAAGCCGCTGTCGACCCAGGTGTGAAAACCGTTCCAGGTCGTATAGCCCTTCGGATTGTCGGCCGTCCACCCGTTGTAATTCCAGGTGGTGTGCAGCGGCTGCGCACAGTCACCAACAAAGTGCCCGAGCACGCCCATCGCGTGCACGACGTCAGCCTGGGCGTTAGCGATTTCCTCCGCCGTCCCACCGAGATCTTCGTATGCCTTGAGATAACCAAAGGCCGAGCGCAACCGGTGATAGTGTTCCGCGATCGCCCAGGGCACGAAGCCCGGCCACTCCCGCACGTGGTCGAGGTTGCGAGCCGGATCGATGGCGGGAAATTTCTCGGCATACGCCACGCGACCGGCGGCGAAGAGGAGAAGAAAATTGTAGCGGAGCGACGGCACGGTCTTCGGGTCGAGACCGGCCTGGGTGAGCTCCTCGAGGTCGATGAAATGATCGCTCCAGCTTCCGCCCGACTGGCGGAGGTACGGGTCGACGTTGCGCCAGCGATCCGGCATGCTCGAAAGCATGACGACGCGCCGGGCGTTGGCGCCGGTCCGCGCAAATTCCGGGAATTCGGACGGGAGCGAACCGAGCGCGAGTTCGTTGACGATCGCGTGCCCTTCCTGATCCCAGGCTTGCAGCACCGGCGCAAGCGCGACTCCCAACAGGACGGCGACGAGGCGAGGCAGGACGCGAAATGACATGCGGCGGAACGTAGACACCTTTATTCCGGCAGGCGAAGCGAAGAATTGGCGCGGCAGCCTAACCCTTGAGCAGCCCGGCATAGTCCTGGACGCCTTCCGCGATCGCCTCCGCGATTTTCTGGCGGTGCCCCGGCGTGGCGATTTTGCGCACCTCCACCTCGCTGGTCAGAAATCCGCACTCGACCAGCATCCCCGGACAGGAGAGTCCGCGCAGGACACCGAGATGCATGAGCTTCTGGCCACGATCGAAGGACTTTAGATCGACGACGAAGCGCCGGTGAATCTGCTGCGCCAGGAGAGCGTTCCAGTGGTCGAAGCGGTTGACCGGCTCTTCCGACTTTTCCAGATGCGGATCGTCCTTTCCAAGGGTTCCCCACCAGCCAGTCGCATGCTGCAGCGCGGGCGGAAACGTGTAGACTTCCACTCCCGAGGTGCGGTTGTTGTTTGGGAGCGCGTTGAAATGGATGCTGACGAACAAGTCGGCCTTGCTCGCTTTGGCCACGAGTGCCCGCTCCTTCAATTCGACAAAGACGTCCTCGTCCCGCGTCAGCACGACGCGATAGCCCTGCGCCTCGAGCAGCTTCCCGGCCCGCCGGGCCACATCGAGCGCATAGACTTTCTCGTTGGCACTGGTGCCGGTGTCGCGCCCGCCGTGGCCGGGATCGAGCACGATGACCTTCGGCGTTGGACGCGGCGCCACCCCGTAGCCGGGACGCAGACGCGGCGTCAGGCAGCGTTCAAAATCCACCCGGCTGACAAACAGCCGGCCGTCGGAATCGAGCGCGGGATCGCCGAGAAATACCCGGAGTCCGTTGACCGTGATATCGCGGGTGTCGGCTTCAATCTCGGCCTTGGAAGACGGTCCGACCAGCGCCGCTTTGCGCCGGCGCTCGAGCCAGGAAAACTTGAGGCCGAGCTCGGTCGCGACGTCAGCGAGGTTCACGTATTCCGTGGCCCCGAATTTTCGTACTGTGAGCGTGCGCGGCGTGACGGCAGAAAGGGACGGCCGTGACGGCGGCAGGCGCGGCGCGGGCTCGCTCGCCGCTTCAGCCGCAAGTGCACCGCAAGCCGCGGCCACGAGTGCGATTAGACACCGCCGGAAGAATGCCGCCGAAACCATGGCGGCCCGGACTCAGTCCTTCTCCTGCCCGCGGGATTCGGCGTCCGCCGCAGTTTGCTCGGCCTGATGCACGGCCTCCTCCTCGTCGGAACGCGTGAGGAACTTCGGCTTGCGCTTGTTGGGCGGCAGCGGGGTGAGCATGACGTGAATGTTGCGTCCGATCAGCTTCGGATCGGCATCGGGATGGCCCATCGTCGCGAGTGCCGCCACCGCGCGTTTCATCACGTCGAAGCCCAGCTCGGTGTGCGCCATTTCACGGCCGCGGAACTTCAACCGCATCTTCACCTTGTTGCCGTGGTCGAGGAACTCCTCCGCGTGCCGCAGCTTGGTCTCGTAGTCGTGATTCTCGATGCGGGCCGTGAACTCGATTTCCTTAATCTTGCTCGCCACAGCCTTCACGTGGGAGTGCTTCTTCTGCTCCTCGTACACGTACTTGCCGAAATCCATGATGCGGCAGACCGGCGGCGTGGCGTTCGGCGCGACTTCGACGAGATCGAGTCCGTTTTCGAGCGCGAGATTCACGGCCTTCGCCGTATCCAGGATGCCGAGCTGCTTGCCCTCGGGGGAAATGACGCGGACCTGGGGAACTTTGATCCGGTGGTTGCGGCGAATGGCCGCAAACGGGTCGACATTGCGACGCGGGTAATTGCCGGAACGATTGCCGCCTCCGGCGGAAGGAAACGAATTGGCCATCAAATAAGGTTTATACTGCTTGAGTCAGGGTGGCTTCTCGCCGGGAAGGCCCATGGGAGCAAGGGTTATTTCCCAGCGAAACGCCCATGGGAGCGCTAGATGCTAAAGCTCTCGCCACAGGAACAACTGGCCTTCGCGTTGGGATTGCTGAACTTGAATCCCCCGGAAACCAGCGCGTTCGAATAGTCGAGATGCGTGCCCTTGAGGTAGAGGGCGCTCTTGCTGTCCACGACCACTTCGACGCCCGCCGTCCGCACCAAAATGTCACCGCGTTTCGCGACGGGCACGAACTTCATCTTGTAGCTAAGCCCGTTGCAGCCGCCGCCCGTGATCGCGACGCGAAGAAAATTCCCCTGATTTTCCCGAGCGATCAGCGCCCGTGCTTTTTGCCCCGCGGCCTCGGTCAGGAGGATCAGTTGCTCGTTCCCTCGACGCACGCCCTCCGGCAACGCCATGCCACCGGCGGAGACAGCCGGGGAGACACTGGGGGCGACAGCAGATTCCATCGGTCCCACGAAACGCGCCCCCGCGGGGAGCGCAACTTTTTCGCACGCAAACTCACCGGGAGCGTCGCCCCCTCCGGCGCAACCGGCCGCCCAAATCGAAAATCGAGAGTCCAGAATCGAAAATCCATGGCGGGTTTCGCCGCTTGCGCGTCACGTCCATTCGACCTCAATCCCCGCATGCGCACCACCCCACGCTTGCTGCTGCTGGCCATTGGCCTTCTCGCCCCGGGTCTCCTGGCCCGCGCCCACACTCCTGCGGTCGATATGCTCGAAGCCGCCAACGCCCTGCTCTCCTCCCTGTCCGCCCCGCAGAAGAAGCAGGCAACCTATGCCCTCACCGACGCCGAGCGGGAAAACTGGTTCTTCACGCCCGTGCCCCGCCAGGGCCTGCCGTTGAAACAGATGGACGCGAAGCAAAAGGATCTCGCCCGCGCCTTGCTGCGCACGGGATTGAGTCACGTCGGCCAGTCCAGGGCGGATGCCATCATGTCGCTCGAGAACGTACTCCGCGAACTCGAGAACAACACCCCTCCCGGCCGCCGGGATCCGGAACTGTATTTCGTCACCGTCTTCGGCTCGCCCGCCGCCAACCAGCCCTGGGGCTGGCGCTTCGAGGGGCACCACCTTTCGTTCAATTTCACCGTCGTGGACGGATCTCACGTCATCTTCGCGCCCGCCTTCATCGGCAGCAACCCGGCCGAAGTGCGTCAGGGGCCCAGGAAGGGCGAGCGCGTGCTCGGCGAGGAGGAGGACAAAGGGCGGGCACTCGTAAAGTCGCTCAATCCTTCCCAATTGAAGACGGCCTTGATCGACACCAAGGCCCCCGGCGAAATCATCACGAGTAACAACAAGCGCGCCGACCCGTTGACCCCCGGCGGCCTCCGCGCGACCGACCTCACTCCGGCTCAGCGCGAAGAACTCGTCGGTCTGGTCACGCTCTATGTCAGCCGGGCCCGGGCCGAACTCGCGGACGCCACGATGGCGGGAATCAAGGCCGCGGGTCTCGATCAGTTGACCTTTGCCTGGGCGGGCGGGCTCAACCGCGGGGACCTCCACTACTACCGCATTCAGGGACCCACCTTCCTCATCGAGTTCGACAACACGCAGAACAACGGCAACCACGTCCACTCGGTCTTCCGGGACTTCAAGGATGACTTCGGCCGGGACCTGCTGCGCGAACACTACGCGAAGAGTCACTCTCACTAACACCTTGGATTCCGAAGTTAAACGGATTGGCGTAGCCCTGTCCGTGAGGACAGGGACTTCTCGATCGTTTCTCCTAAAGCCGTCCCGCTGGTCACGCAGCGGGCTATGAGGTCAGCTTCGGAATCCAGGAACACAGTCACGCGCGATTCGCGGCGCCGACTGTGAGGCTCGCCCGAAAAAAAGACTGGACGGGGGAAATACGTACCGCCACGTTCTGCCCTGCATCAGGAACGAGCTGGCCCTAAAAAGCCGGCTCCGCCAACCGGGCCGGGAGCGGCCACGGTGGATCGGGGGAAACCCCGGATGTGCGCAGCCCACGGGGGCGGCGAACCAAGAACGCTCCCGAAGACGAGACCGACCTGATGCCCAGGTCGGTTTTTTGTTTTCAACCTGCTGCGCGATAACTCCCACAAAGAACATCACGCATCATGACTGTATCATCCCTCCCCGGCATCCGCGTCCGCGCTGAGAACCAGAACCATCACCTGTGGAACAACCACGGCACCTGGTTCCTGCACTACACCATCCATCCCACCCCCTTCACCAAGGAGCGCATCCGCCGCTCGCTCGGCACGAAGGATGTCCAAGTGGCTCGCGAACGGCGCGATTCGTTCTTCGCCGGGCTCGCGGCAGAGGCCGGCAAGACACTCGCGGCCGCCAACGTCCGCAAAGCGGTCGCGGCCTGAAGCGGGCAGACCGCGTTTGGGTTCTGGGTTTTGAGTTCTGCGTTCTGGGTTTCGGATCGCCCGAGCCCTAAAGCCAACTCCAAGACGTGGAATATGCCGCCACCCTCAGAACCCGGAACTCAGAACCCAGAACCGTAAGCGCGCCGCGGCGCGCTTACGGAATCCGCAACCGCTGGCCGGGCTTGAGCGAATTTTCGCCCCGCAGGATCTCTCGGTTCGCGTCGTAGATTTCCTGCCACCTGTTCGACGTGCCGTAGTAGCGCACGCTGATGCGGGTGAGGGAGTCGCCTTCCGCCACCAAGTGGAACCGATCCGCCGCCGGCGCCCCGGAAGTGATTGGAATCGTGGGCACCGTCGAACCGGAAGGGGCCCCCGGAGTCGGAGCTGGCGCGCCCCCTCCGTTGATGAACCGGGCCGCCGAGGCGATTTGATCGAGCGTGCCCTGCGCCTGCCGCAGCCGCGCCGCAATCGCCGCATTCTCGTTCTGCAATTGCGCGAGCCGGGCGGAACGATCGCGCTCCACGCCCTGGACGGACTCGGTCAGACGCGCGACCTCGGCCCGCGCCGTGGCCAGCTCGCGCTGCGCGGCGGCCAGTTGTGACGCTGCCGCCGTCAGGCTTTCCGCCCGCTGCTCGGCGTCCTGCCGCGCCTGATCGCTGCCAGCGAGACGCGTGTTCTCGCGTCGCAGGGTCGCAACCTGCTCCTGCAACCCCTTCAGGTCCGTGGAAAGTTTTTCGTTCGCTCCGCTGAGTTCGTTGACGACCGCGGAATTCTTGTCCGCCTCCTGCCGCGCCTCGCCGAGCTTGGACTTCACGTCGGCCAGCTCGGAACGGATTCCCGTCACCACGTCGCCCGACGACGCGAGCCGGCCATTCTCCGCCTGCAACGCGGCAACCTTGCCCCCGAGTTCGCCAATCTGAGCCTGGAGTTTCTGGTTCGTTTCACCGAGCTCGTTGATGGTGGCGATGTGCTCCCGCGCCGTGCGATCGGTGTTGGCGGCACGCGCCTTCAGCTCTCCGAGTTCGGTGCGAGTGAGTTCCGCCGTCTGGGAGAGCTGCGCCAATTGCTTTTCGAGACCCGCGCGCTCGGACGAAAGTTTCTCATTGAGACCCGTGAGTTCGGCGACGCTCGCCCCGTGCTGCTGCGCCGCCTTCTCGGCGTCGCTGCTCCGGGCCAGCAGGGTCGCATAGTCAGACTTGAATTTTTCGGACTCGGTGCGGGCCGCCTCGGCCGCGTCGCGGAACTGGACGATCTTCTTCTCCGCGTCGGTCAGCCGGGTCACCATGGCCTCGACCTGCGTCTTCAGGGTGTCGCGGTCCTGTCCCGAACTCCGTGCCGCGGTCCGCACGCCCTCGAGCTCCCGCACCCGGGTATCGAGTTCCGTCGCAAGCCGTGCCTGCTCAGTGCGGGATTTGGCGAGCTCCTCCTCACTGGCCTTGAGCCGGGTGGCGAGTTGCGCGACCTCCGCCTTGATGGTCGCGTCGTCGGCCCCGCGGGCCTGGAGCAGCGACCGATTCGCCTCGGAGAGCGAGCGGTTCGATTCCCGTGCGCTCTGGAGCTGCGATGCGAGGGCCGAAATTTCCCGCGACGCATTCTTCCGGTCTTCCTCGAGCTGAGTCTCCACTGCCCGGACCTGATTCTGCATCGTCTGCATCTCCAGCTTCAGGGCGTCGCTCGGTCCTGCCTTGGCCGCGGCCGCTTGGGCGGCCAGCGCCGCCGCGACGCTCTGCTTCGAAACTTCGAGATCCTTTTGCAGGCTTTCGTTGCGGGCGTTGAGCTCGGCAATCGTGCGCCCGGCCCCCTCGAGCTGCGTGTTCAGTTTGGTCAGTGATTCGCGATCCGCCCCCACCGCCTCGCGGGCCGCCATGAGACGATCGCGCTCGGCCGTGACTGCCGCCAGTTGCGCGGAAGCTTCCGCCAGCTTTCGCGAGGTATCGGCACTGCTCGCCTGACTTTGCTGCGCCGTGGAGAGCCGGGACTGCGCCTCGGCCAATTGGGTACGAAGCGCCGTGTTCGCGGTTTGCGCTGCCACCAGATCCGTCGCGGCCTGCCGCGCCTGGGCCAACGCACGGTTCGAATCCGCCAACTGTGTCCGCAATTGCTCCGCCGCCGGGTCGGTCACCGCCGGCCTGTTCGTCTGGGCACGCTGAAGATCCGCCACCTGTGCGGCCACGCGATCCCGCTCCGTCCGGGCATCGGCCGCCGCTTTTTCCGCCGCGGCGAGTCGGGTCCGCATCTCTTCGGCGCCACGCCGGGCCGCCCCGGCGTCGTTCGCCGCCTCGCCCAGCTGATCCCGGAGCTGCTGAATCTGTGCTGGATCGATCCCAGGTCGTGCCGCGGCGTCCGCGAGCCGCTTCTCCAGCGTCGCTTTTTCCGCCGCGAGCGCATCGCGCTGCCGGTTGGCTTCCGCCAGCGCTTGCTCGGCCCGGGCCGCGCGTTGCTGAATCGCAGAAGTATCCGCCGCCGGAGCCACCGGCGTCTGCCGGAGCTGCTGATTTTCGGCCTGCAGGCGGCTGAGATCGGCTTGGGCCGCGGCGAGATGTTGCGCGATTTTGGCCGCGTCGGCAGCTGGAGTCGCGGCGGCCGCCAGCCGTTGATTTTCGGCCGTCAAGCGGGCCTCCGCGGCGCGAAGTTGATCGATCTGGCGCGTGAGGGTTGCGACCCGTTCGTTGTCCACCGCGGCGGGAGCCGTCGTCCCGCTCGAGGCCGCACCACCCTTCTCCGTCGCACCGAGACGTTCCTGCGCCGTTCGCAGCTCCCGGGAGAGTCGGCTCAACTCCAAGGTCGAACGTTTCACCTCGTCGTTCATCCGCGTATTGTCCGCGACGAGCCGTGCGATCCGGGCGTCGGCGGCGGCGATCTGCTGCAAAGAGAGGTTCGTCGTCGCGGGCGCCGGTGCCCCGCTCGCCGCCGCCGGAGTGTCACCCGCCGGTTTGGCGACGGAGGTGGCGTCCGCGAGTTTCTTCTCCAGCTCGGCGCGTTCCTTGATCGCGGCCTGTTCCGCGGCCGCCAGTCGGGCATTCTCGGCGCGCACTCGCGCGAGCTCCGCCTGCGCCGCCTGCAGCCGGGCGTTCAAGCTGGCGGTTTCTGCCGCTGTTGCACTCGCCGTCGCGCTCGGCGTCGTCGCCGGAGCCGGTGTCGGCGCGGCTGCTCCCGGCGCGGGCGGCCGCGGGGCCACCGGAGCGCTGGCGACGGCAGTCACACCAGGGGCACCGTCCTTCGTCGTGAGCTGCGAGCGCAGGCGCGCAATGGCGACATTCGCGTCGGCCAGCTGGGTGGACGAAAGTTGCTTGGCGACGAGATCGCGTCCGGTCGGCCGTCCCCCGTTTTCCACCGCCAGCGAAAGCCAGGTATAAGCGTCGATTAAATTCGAGGACACCCCGCGTCCTTCCGCATACAAGATCCCGAGGTTGTTCTGCGCCGGGGCGTAATTCTGCAGCGCCGCGCTCCGATAAAAGCCGGCCGCGGCAGCCAGATCCGGCGTCGAACCGCGGCCTTCCTCGAGCATCAGGGCGAGATTGTATTGGGCTCTCGCGTAACCCTGTCCGGCAGCCAGACGGTACCAACGCTGCGACGCGGCCTCGTCCTTCGCCACGCCCCGACCCATTTCGTACGCCAGGGCGAGGTTGTATTGGGCTTCGGGGATTCCCGCATCGGCAGCCTGCCGAAACCAAAGCGCGGCCTCGAAGAAGTCCTGCCGGCTGCCCAGCCCGTTGGCATACATGTTGCCGACGTTGAACTGCGCGGCGGCCAGCCCGAGCTCGGCGGCCTTGAGGTAAAACTTGAACGCGTTCGCGAGATCAGCCGGCACGCCGCGACCCAGCTCGTGCATCATGCCAAGGTTGAAAAACGCCGGCGCCAGTCCGCGGTCGGCCGCGCGTTGATACAACTTCAACGACTCCGCGAAATCCTGCGGCACGCCCTGGCCGTTCGCGTAGGCCGTCCCGAGGGCATTGAGTGCCTCCGGATCGCCTTGGTCGGCGCGCGCCTTCACCGACGCCAAATCTGACTGGGCCCGGGCCGTCGTGACGCCGGTTCCCAACGCTAGCAGGGCCGCCGCCAACAAGACGCGACTCTCCCGCGAAAGGGTGAATTTCCGAAGACTCCCGTCAGGTTTTGGCACGAGGTCCGTTTAAGGAGAATTCCCTACCCGGGAGCAAGGCGCATCAAGGTGCAAAGGCGCCATTTTGGATTTTCGATTCCGGATTTTCGATTGGCTGAACCAAAGAACATCCAAATCTAAAATCGAGAATCCAAAATCGAAAATCCCTACGCGATCCGGCAGGGCAACAACGCCGCGTCCTGCATCCCGTGGATGATCTTCTTGTCCGGCGGACAGAACGTGGCCAAAGCCCCGGACAGCCGGACCTGCCCGCCCGTCACGAAATAATATGGACACAGCCGCAGCCGCCCGGCCCGGACCGCGACCACCACCGGCGCACTTGCGGATGCACCCGGTTCATAAAGCGGGTGCTCCAGCCGCCGCGGCTTCTTGAAGGCTTGCAGGACATGGAGATTCGTCGGCGCCAGCGCGATCGCGCGCTCCACCGCCTCCTGCCATTCTTCCCGGGAGCAATCGCTGCCCAGGACCACGCTGCGAGCGCCCCAGGCGGTTTCGTGGAAGCCGCTGATCTTGATGATGAGATCGCGTTCCTTCTGCGACGCGTTGCTGAGGTCGCGCCAATCATTCAGGGCTCGGCCGGCGGCCCTCGGTCCGTCAATCACAGCCCCGGGTGGCAACGGCGCGGGATCCATGATCCACGACGGCGGAATCAGCCCGCGCAGCAGTTTCAACGCCTTGCCGCTGAGCGCCTCCGCCCAGAAATCCTGCAGCAGGTGATGATGAAACAGCGAGAGCGCGACCTTCTCCTCCTGAAAGTGCCGCATCGGCGGGACGATTGTGACCTCACCCGCCGCCCAGGACTCGAAGATGAACTTCTGCGTCTTGATGTTCGCGAGGTCGAAGAGCTCGAAGAAGCGATAGATGATATCGATCTTCTCGGGGTTTCCGTCCGCATCAAAGAACAGTTCGTTCTCGAGTGGGAAGACATCCTCGGGGCGGAGGCAGAAGACCCGCCTGCCCTGCAATTGGAGTTCGTTCGCCAGCCACTGCATCTCCGGCCGGTACGTGGCCGCCTCGTCGCTCACGACCAGCGCGATCAGCGGATTGCGAACTGCCGGCCGCGCGGCCGCGATCGCTGAATGGAATTCGCGGATCATCGCATCGCCCGCGCCAAGGATCGTGCCGTTCTCACGATAGAGCCGGTTGAGGAACGCCGTCAGGCCAATCCCCCCGGGAACCGAATCCAGCTCCGTCATCACGAAGCCCTCGTCCGTCAGCAGGAGATCCGGGCGCAGCACCGGCGGAAACGCGCCGCGGTTCCGAGGGTCGCGAGCGTGGGCGACGAGCTCCGGCGGCTTCCCGCGATCCAGATAATCTGCGACCCAAGGCGCGAGCAGCGGCTTGTTGCGCAGGAGGTTCTTCCCGGCGACCGAACGCAGATAAAGCGTCTCGAGTGCCTGATGAAACTCGAAGCACGCCGCACCGATGGCCTCGAGTTGCGCGACCTCCGCCGCCGTCAACGGCCACGCGTCGGGCGAAAGCTGCCACGTCTTGTCCTCAAACAACGGCTGCGCCGCGAGAGACGACTTGATGGATTCGTAGGCAAGGACGGGCATGGAAGCAGGATAGGAGGATTCAGGAGTCAGGAGTGAGCAAGCAACGCAATCCTCCTGGCGAAGGAGTCGGGGGAATCAGAATTCAGGAGTCAGGAGGCGGAAGTCGGCAACCAAGGCGCAGTCCTCCCGCTCCGTACCTGAACTCTCCTGATTCCTGTATTCTGGCTCCTCCCCTCCTGTCTCCTTCCCTCCTGACTCCTCCAGAATCACTCCTCCATCTGGATTTCCTTGTTCCGATGGCGCGGGCAGCCGGCGCGCAGCCAGGCGTTCACGAAACGGTCGAGATCGCCATCGAGCACCCCTTGCGTGTCGCTCGTGCTGACCCCGGTTCGAAGATCCTTCACCATCTGGTAAGGCTGGAGCACATAGCTGCGAATCTGGCTGCCCCACCCGATTTCGCCCTTTTCTCCGTAGAACTTGTCCATCTCCGCGCGCTGCTCGTCCTGCTTCTTTTCATACAGGCGGGACTTCAGCACGTTCAACGCCGTGGCCCGGTTCTTGATTTGCGAACGTTCGTTCTGGCAGACGACGACAATGCCGCTCGGAATGTGCGTCAGTCGCACCGCAGAGTCCGTGGTGTTGACGCCCTGACCGCCCTTGCCCGACGAACGGTAAACATCGACGCGGATCTCGGACTCGGGAATCTCAATTTGGATTTCCTCGGTGATCTCGGCGACGACATCGACGGCGCAAAACGAAGTGTGCCGGCGCTTGTTGGAATCGAACGGGCTGATCCGCACCAGCCGGTGCACGCCGCGCTCGGCCTTGGCATAGCCGTAAGCGTTCTCACCTTTGATGAGGATCGTCGCCTTGCTGATGCCGGCCTGATCGCCCGCCTGCACATCCTGCAATTCTACTGTCCAACCGCGACGTTCGGCCCAGCGGTTGTACATGCGGAAAAGGATATCGGCCCAGTCGTTCGATTCCGTGCCGCCGGCGCCGGACTGGATGGAGAAGATCGCGTTGTTGCGATCGAACTGCCCGGTGAGAAACGACGCGATCTCAAGTTGTTCGAGCTCCGCGACCATGGCGGAGACCTGCCCGTTTAGTTCCTTCGCGTAGTCGTCCTGCTCCGCGGGCGACGCGGCCTCGACGAGTTCCACCATCACGGCGACGTCATCGACCTTCTTCTGGAAAGCGACGACGGGCAGAACGGCCTTCTTCAGGGCGTTGAGCTTGCCGATGTGCTTCTGCGCCCGATCGGAATTGGCCCAGAACTCCGGCGCACCCTGCTGCGCCTCCATCGCCTCTATTTCCCGCTGCTTTTGTTCGACGTCAAAGAAACCTCCATAGATGCCCGGCTCGCTTCTTGATGTTCTCGATGTGGTTGAAGGTTTCCGGGGCGATCATGGCGGGAGGACGAGGAAGAAAAGTGTAACGTGAAAGATGAAAGGTGTCGGGTGGCAGCACAAACTGCCGCGCTCGACCGTGGACGAAGGGACATCGCCGCAAGAACCCCCGCGCGGCGCAAGCGGGAAAGCGATCAGCTGTTCGCGGGCCGCAGTCGGTGAGCAAGCCCAAGGCCCAAAGAGGGAGCCCAAAGCCGGCCATCCAGGAACCGACCGTGGGAGTGCGGTTTCCTCGGAAAATCCCACCCGGGGCCCGCGCTACTCGCCGCATGCTCGTTCACGGGTGCGGATGCGGCCACTTACTTCCGCATCAGCGCGGCGCGAAAAATCGCGGCGAAAGCCACCTTGTCCAGCCGTCGCTCGGCAATGGCGATCATCGCGTCATAGAGATTTTCGTCGGTCAGCCTCCGAGCAGGGAGACTGTTGGCCTCGAGGAACATCAACGCCGTCGCAATGGCCGTGCGCTTGTTGCCATCGATGAACGGCTGATCTTGGGCGAGATGAAATGCGTAGGCGGCGGCCAAATCGCAGAGGTCCCCTTGCCCATAGAGATGGACATTCACGGGCTGAGCCAAGGCGGACTCGAGCGCATGATCGTCTCGAACGCCATCCTGCCCACCATGCTGCTCCAGCGAACGACGGTGAATCATTTCCACCGTCGCGCGAGCGATGAATACGGGATCACTCACTGCGCCAGCTTGTGCAGCAAATTTTTCCGCTCCAAAAAGATTTGCTCGGCCAGCTTCTCGGCAGGAGAATTTTCGAGGTATCGAACGGCTGGCTTCGGGTTAGATCCAGCCTTGGTGCGCTGCTTCGCGGGCGTCAGATAGGTCCCAGCAGGTTCTTCGACTTTACGGGGCTTGGCCATGGCACCAGAGAAGGTGTTTGCCGACTCGAAACTGTCAACGGACCGAACGAGTGCAACTAGTGCTGCTGGCTCATTCAAGGGGCAAGCTGCCTTCCTGAATAAGGTTCGAGGCCGAACGCCCTCGCGAAGACTGTACTCACGGGAGCGCTGGTTCACGCAGAGGCCGGACCCTTCTCACCCGCGCAATTTTCCAGCTGCCTTCTCTGCGAGGAAACTCGCGTAGGTGGCCGCCACACCTTCGCGCAGGGCGATCCGCGCGCGCCACCCGAGTGTGGTCAAACGGGAAACGTCCATCAGCTTCCGCGGCGTGCCATCGGGCTTCGTGGCGTCCCAGACAATCTTGCCGCGATAGCCGGTGACTTCGGCGACGAGCTCCGTGAGCTCACGAATCGTTACATCCGTGCCGGTGCCAATGTTGATCCAATCTGGCGGAGAGTGCTGCCCCAGCAGGAACGCCATCGCGTCGGCCAAATCGTCCACGTGCAGGAATTCGCGCCGCGGCGTCCCCGTGCCCCAAGCCGTGACTTCAGGGCGCCCCGACTCCCGGGCCTCGTGGAACCGGCCCAGGAGTCCCGGCAGTACATGCGAGTTCTGCGGATGATAATTGTCCCCCGGACCGTAGAGGTTCGTCGGCATCGCCGAGTGAAACAGCACCCCGTGTTGCTTTCGGTAATACTGGCAGAGCTTCAGGCCGGTAATCTTCGCAATCGCGTAAGCCTCGTTCGTGGGCTCGAGCGGTCCGGTGAGGAGGCAATCCTCGGGCATCGGCTGCGGCGCCAGTTTCGGGTAGATGCACGAGCTGCCGAGAAACAGCAGCCGTTTCACCCCGGCCCGGTGCGCTCCGTGAATCGTGTTCGCCGCGATCCTCAGATTGTCGAAGAGGAAATCGGCGGGAAAGGTGGCATTCGCGTGGATGCCGCCCACCTTCGCCGCCGCGATGATCGCGGCGTCCGGCTGCGCTCCCACATAAAATGCGTCCACGGCGGCTTGATCGGTCAGGTCGAGCTCGGCGCGCGACCGTAAAATCAGCTGCACTCCCGGTTCGCGCTCGAAGCGCCGGACGAGGGCGGACCCGACCATGCCGCCGTGACCCGCAATGAAGAGTTTCATGCAAACGGCGATCTCGACACCCCCGGCAGGCTCGCAATCTGGGCCTCGCGCTTCGCGAGCGACAAGTCGTGATCGACCATGATGCGGACGAGTTCCTTGAAGCGCACCTTCGGCTCCCACCCCAGCTGGCGGCGGGCCTTTTCCGGATTGCCGATGAGCAACTCCACTTCCGCGGGCCGCTCGTAACGCGTGTCGTACTTGACGTACTTCTCCCAATCAAGATCCAGCAGGCCGAACGTCTCCTCGCAGAACTCCCGGACGCTATGCGTCTCGTTCGTGGCCACGACGTAATCGTCGGGACGATCCTGCTGCAGCATCAGCCACATCATCTCGACGTACTCCTTCGCGAAGCCCCAATCACGCTGCGCATCGAGGTTACCGAGGTAGAGCGAATCCTGCAGGCCGAGTTTGATGCGGGTCGCCGCCCGCGTGATCTTGCGCGTGACGAAGGTTTCGCCGCGGCGCGGGCTCTCGTGATTGAAGAGGATCCCGTTCGACGCATGCAGCGCGTAGCTCTCGCGATAATTCACGGTCAGCCAGTACGCATAGACCTTGGCACAGCCGTAGGGCGAACGCGGCCAGAACGGCGTCTTCTCGGTCTGCGGCACCTCCTGCACCTTGCCGAACATCTCCGAGGACGAAGCCTGGTAGAACCGGCACTTTTTCACCAGGCCGGCCTCGCGGATGGCCTCGAGAATCCGAATCGAGCCCAAGCCATCCACGTCGCCGGTGTACTCCGGAATATCGAAGGAAACCCGCACGTGGGACTGGGCGCCGAGATTGTAGACTTCGTCCGGCTGCAGCTCGTAGAGCAGCTTCACCATCTGCACCGAGTCGGCGAGATCGCCGTAGTGCAGGAAGAGGCGCACGCCATTGACGTGTGGATCGCGGTAAAGGTGATCGATGCGGCTGGTGTTGAACGTCGACGCGCGACGAATCACGCCGTGGACCTCGTAACCTTTGTCGAGCAGGAGCTCGGCGAGATACGATCCGTCCTGGCCGGTGATGCCCGTGATGAGTGCTTTTTTCATGCCGCGGGGACGACGCTAGAAGCGTCGGCCCTGAGCGAGCAAGCTCGCGGGCGGAAATCAGCCGGCGCAGTTAAATGTAGGGCCGGCGCTCGCCGCCGTGACGCTTCTTGACGTCCTGCCGACAAGCGGCGGTCGCACCGTCAACGGGATGGAGCGGCCGTTCACTTCGCCGGCTGTGTCGCTTCCGATCCCTTTTCGCTCAGAATATCGAGAATCATGACCGCCATCCGATTGGCGGGCGTCGGAATGCCATGCTTGCGTCCGAGTCGCACGATGGCGCCGTTGCGCGCATCCACCTCCATCGGCCGGCCGGCGAGTCGATCGGCGTGCAGCGAATTCAATCCGTCGCGCGGCTCCTTCCGGTAAATCTCGATGCAGCGCTCCGTCATCGCGTCGTCCAGCACCGCACCCTCGGCGCGGCCGACCGCAATGCACTCCCGCATGATGTCGCGGGCCACCTCGCACAGACGTTCATCCCAAAAGATCCCGTTCGGCTGCAGCAGCACCGCCGTGAGCGCCCCGCCGGAATTCAGCACGAGTTTTTCCCACAGCGCCGTGGTGATGTCGGCGGCGTAGTCGATCTTCACGCGCGTGCCGGAGAAAAGTCCGCCAAAACCACGGCCGATCGGATTGTCCGGGAACACGAGCCGCGCGGCGCGCCGCTGCAGCATCCGCGTCGGCTCCGGCCGCTCCGCCGGACAATAGACGAGCACCGGCGCAATCCGCTCGAGGGGAAGATAGGGGGCAAAGCGCTCGCGATGCTCGACGCCGTTCTGCAGCACGGCGATCGGCGCTCCCTTGGCCGTGAGCGGACGCAGCCACAGTGCGGTCGCCTCGGCGTTGTAGGCCTTGGTGGCAACGAGCACCCAGTCGACCGCGGGCGCTTCGTCCGGCGAGGTGAGAATTTTTGGCCGGGCAACGATCACCTCGTCGGGCGTCTCGACCTTGAACTCCCCGAGCGGACGCCGCGAACACACGAAGACTTCGTGTTCTCCACTGCGACCCAACCAGGCCGCCATGATGCCACCGATTGCGCCTGGACCCACAATTGCGATACGTGCCATGGCCTCGTTTCGCCGGAATCGGCGCCGGAGGTCGATGCAAAATGGCGGCATCAGGCCGGGAAATTCTTGTCGCCGAACCGCATCCCAACTGCTGAGGTCTTCCCCCCTCCTTCGTGACTACCTCGATCTCCGCCCTCGCCGTCATCGACGGCACCCTCTGCGAGTTTCAGCGCGACGGCTCCCGTTCCGTCGGTCACCAGCCGATTGCGACGGCCGTCGTCGAGTTCCAGCGCGGACCCATGTGCTATTTCGTGCGCGAGCATGCCTACGGTCTCCTGCCGGGCATGCCGAATCTCTACTGCCTCGATCTCGATTTCCGACTGCAATGGCTGGCGGAATGGCCCGCGGACGAGGCGCCGTGCGCGAGCATCTTGGGTCACACGGGCGACTTCATTTCGGCCACGAGCGGCAGCGGAGCCGTGGTGCGGATCGACGCCCACACGGGCCGCCTGATTTCGGTCGAGCACTCCTTGGCCGCCGTCGGGTGAACCACGGCGCCGGCTGCGTCCGTCAGTCCACCAACCAGCGATAAAGCAGCCACGCGCTGCCGGCCGATGCGGCGAGAGAGAGGATCGCGAGAACGATCCGCGCGAACCCCGGCAATCGTTTCCAGTGCTCGAGTCCCCAGGCGAAGATTGCGCGCAGCCGCAGCTCCAGCCCGTCCATGAATCGCGCGGCGAAGCGAAATTCGCTGGCGAGCAGAGCACCCGCCACGAGGAAGAACGGGATGGCCGGTCCCGGGATCACGGAGAGCACGACACCGATGGCCAGGGCCAGGATCGCCAGGGAAAGGCCCAGCACGCGCGCCAGCGTCCCGCCGCGTCCGCGCGTCCGAGCCGACCGCTCGTAGTGATCCACGAAGCGATGTCCGGGCTTTCCCTGCCGGACGGAGCGCCAGTTCCGCTTCAGTCGAACCTTTGCTCCCGGGGCAGGCATGGGGGTGCAGACCGACGCCGGCGGCGATCGTTCACGCCGCGCCATGGGCTGGGTGCCGTCGCGCCGGCAGTTTCTCATGATGTGAGCGGGTTTAACCCCATACCCTAAGTCGCCTCAGGCCCTAGAATCAGCGGCATGAACCATCACTCCATGTCCCTCCAAAAAAAATCCCTCCTCGTTACCCTCCTTTTTGCGACTGCGTTCTCCGGTCTCCTCACCGGTTGCAATACCGCCAACGGCTTCGGCAAGGACGTCGAGAAAGCGGGCGACAAGATTCAGGAGAAAGCCTCCCGGTAAGCCGCACCCCGTTAGTTCGAAGTGGAGCGAAGGACCCGCCGGGTCCTCCAACGGATGCCCGCGGTCGTCCTTGGACGACTGTCGAGCTCCCGTTGAATCCCGCTGAGGGTTACCGAAGGATACCCGAAGGATACCCGAAGGATTACCGAAGGATAACGGCGGCTCCCTGAGCCTCAAGTGAGGACCGATCGGGCGCCTGCCGATGCCGTCCTGGAGGCGTCCCAGACGCCCGCCTGAAGCGCGTAGTTCGCCGCGAAGCCAGAATCCTGAAATTGAATGTAGGGCCGGCGCTCGCCGCCGGGCCGCTTCGCGAATGCCACACGTGGCCTGCCGACGAGCGGCAGCCCTACACCGTACAGTTTCCGTCCTCGCCCTAGTGCACGGACGTCCGACGGCGCGGTTCCGGCCAGGATGAAACAGGCCCGGTCGGTATCGCCATGGGGTCCGGCAGCAAGGGCTGAGAAAGGACGCAGCAAGCGCCCAGCAAGCCGCGAGCAAGCCCTCAGCAGGCGCGGGGCAGGAAAAGGAACTGCGCGCCGGCTCGAGTTGGAGCGCGTTTCCGTGAAACGGGACTCCGGAGGGGAGCGCCGGGCCAGGCGCCCGGAAAGTAGCCTACGGTGCGCGGGAGCCCCCACCCCGTCCCGGCTTGGTTTCCGACCCCATACCGCGCCGGCGAGGGATCGGGCATCGTCAGCTCGTGATCCTGGAGCTGCGACTGATCGTGCTGGCGACGATCCTGATTATTCCGTGCTGGGGCGCGCCGACCTTCGCCACTCCGGTAATTCGGTTGAGCGAACCGGAAACTCCCCCGGGCCTGCCGGCAGTCTCGTTTGCCGTGCCCAAATATCGACTGACGGCGCTCGAGCGGGAGACCGTCGCGGCGTGCCTCATCCTCGAGGCGGCTTCGCAGGGGGAATTTGGCATGCGAGGCGTCATGTCCGTGATTCGGAATCGGGCGCGGGGGCTGCCGGAGCTGCTGGCGCCGACCGTGCTGCGCCAGAAACAATTCAGTGCGTTCAATCGGATCACCGCGGGCTACGAGCCGATCGGCCGGGCGATCCGCCGCGCGCAAAACGATCCCATGTGGGACACGGCGCTGGAACTCGTGGAAGAAGCGACCGGCGACGCGTGGCACGATCCGACCCACGGCGCGACGCACTACACCAGGGCCGTCGAATACACCCGCTGGACCCAGCGCCTGGCTAGGACCGTACGGAATGGAACGCATTCGTTCTGCCGGTGAACGGGAAAATAACTGCTTTACGGCGCCCGAGAATCGGCCCCGATGCAGCGGCGTCCACACTACGAGAGAGCG
>CANJCM010000061.1 GCA_947472765.1 Opitutia bacterium | reverse complement strand
GTCGCCACCGGCCGCGCCGATATCGCGCAGGCCGACAGCACCAGCACACTGCTGCAGCAGGCGGAGGGACTTCCGGTGCTCCAGTTCGCCGCGGTGTTCCAGGACGATCCGTCGGGCATCCTCGTGCATGCGGACAGCCCGGTGAAGACGTTCGCCGACCTCAACGGGCGGACGATCATCGCGCGTCCCGAGTGGGCGTTCCTCAAATTCCTCGAGAAAAAATATCGGCTCAAGTTCTCGATCGTGCCGCAAAATTTCTCGGTGGCGGCATTCATGGGCAACAAGGAGGCGCTGCAGCAGGGCTACTTCATCGCCGAGCCGTTCCACATCGTGAAAGCGGGCGGAAAAATGCCGCGCTTCCTCTCGACCTGGGACGCCGGCTTCCGCGCTTACGCCGTACTCGTCACCAACCGCCGCTTCGCCCGCGAACATCCGGAGCAGTTGCGCGCCTTCCTCCGCGCCTACATCCGCGGCTGGCAGGACTATCTCGAAGGCGATCCGGCGCCGGCTCACGCCGCGATGAAGAAGGTCAATCCGACCAACACCGATGAGTTCATGATGTTCTCCCGCCAGAAGCTGATCGACGAGAAGCTCGTCACTGGTCGCGACGCCGACGGCGGCCCGGCAAAAATCGGCCGCCTCGATCCCGACCGCTACGCCACGCAGATCAGCCAGCTCGAGGAGCTCGGCATTCTCGCGAAAGGGAAGGTCACGCCCGCCACCGCGATGACGCCGGAGTTTCTCCCGCGCTAAGGCCGGTCGCGTTCCTTACGTCGACTGCGCGACGCGCATTCTTCGCAGCTAATCGTCCAGTCACCGACCCCCGGGGCCCGGTAAAACCCAGCCTCCCGCCCAGCGCCCCGATGTCATCTAACAGATGACAACCAATGCAAACGCCGACTGAGCCGGGGTGGGTTTGTCATCTGTTAGATGACAAAGTCGACCGGGCGGGCGTGGCCGGTGCTGCAGCGGACTGGCGGCGGCTTTCCTTTTCTTCCGTTTCATGCCTGCTTGCTGGCCGCATGCCGCCTCCTCCTGCCCGTGATCGTTTCCTGACGCTGCTCGGCGACGCCGTGCGCGGAGGCACGCTGCAGAAGCTCACGCTCGGCAAACATCGCGGCGCGGATGCCACGCTGCAGAACGTGTTCGTGCGGCCCGTGACGCTCAAGGCCGGCGCCCAATACGCCTTCGTCTGGCGGCACGACACACGCGATATCACGAAGAACTTTCCCTCGGACGCGGCACTGCAGGTGCTCACATCACTGATCGGATCCGACTTTCTCGACGCCCACCTGTTCACGGCCGCGCAGACCGCGCAGCTCGCCACCGCGGCAAACGGCGAGACCCGGCTCCATGTGCGGTCCGCGGCCCCGGCCGAGGCCGCGCCGCTGCCGGCCTCCGGTCACGACCGCGTGAAGTCGCACCTCATCGATCCGCAATCTCCCTGGCTGCGGGACCTCGGCGTGACCAACGAACGGGGTGAACCGCGCGAGCGCATGGCCGACAAGTACCGCCAGATCCAGAAGTTCGCCGAGTTGCTCCACCACCTGCTGACCGAGGCGTTTCCGCCCGACGCCCCCGAGGCGAAGCCAGTCCTGCAACTCGCCGACATGGGCAGCGGCAAGGGCTACCTCACCTTTGCACTCGCCGCGGTGCTCGGCGAACGCGCCCAGATTCGGGGCATCGAGGCGCGGCCCGAGCTCGTCGAGCTCTGCAATCGGATTGCCCGCGACAACGGCCTCGCCGAGCGGCTGAACTTTGTCAGCGGCACCATCGCGAGTGTGCCGATGGAAGCCTGTGATGTGCTCATCGCATTGCACGCATGTGACACCGCCACCGACGACGCCGTGGCCCAGGGCATCGCGGCCGGAGCCCGCCTGCTCGTCGTTGCGCCTTGCTGCCAGAAGGAGCTGCGGCCGCAACTCACGGCTCCGCCGGTGCTGGCCGGCCCTTTGCAGCACGGCATTTTTCAGGAGCGTCAGACGGAGTTCGTGACGGATGCGCTCAGGGCCCAGCTCCTCGAGTGGGCGGGCTATCGGACGAAAGTCTTCGAGTTTATCTCCACCGAGCACACCGCGAAGAATCTCATGATCGCGGCCATCAAGACCCGTCCAATGGGCAACGCTAACGACGACGACGCTGCCCGGGTGCGCGCGCTCGCTGCTTTCTACGGCATCCGCCGGCAGCACCTTGCCGCGCGGCTTCAGTTCTCCCTCTCGCTGCCATGACGTGGTCGGAGCTCGATTGGCGCACCCTTGACCGGCTTCGCGATCGTTTCCTCCACGGTGCGGCCGGAGGTGCCTCGTATTGGGAGAAGCCCGAGGATCTCGCGAACTACGACTTCACCTACGCCGAGCGGATCGGATGGAAATGGGATCACGTCCTGCGCGAACTGCAGATCCGGGACTGGCGCCCCACGTCGCGGCACGTCGTCGACTGGGGCTGCGGCAGTGGCATCGCAAACCGCCGGGTCATCGAATTCTTCGGCGCGGATCGTTTCGACTCCCTGACTGTCTGGGATCACTCGCCGCTGGCGTGTGACTTTGCGGCGACGGCCGCGCAAAGCGCGTTTCCGGGTTTGCGCGTCGCGCAGGCCACGCCGGGATTTCTCGCGGCGACCGAACCGATCGGGCTGCTCATCGTGAGCCACGTGCTCAACGAACTCCCGGAGCCCGCGCGCGCGGAACTGCTGCGGCTCGCGCAGCGCGCCGAGGCGATTCTCTGGGTCGAGCCGGGCACCCACGTGGTCAGCCGCCAGCTCGGCCGGTGGCGCGAACAGTTTCGGGCGGCCGGCTATGGCGTCGTCGCCCCCTGCACGCATGCCCTACCCTGCCCGATGTTCGCACCGGAGAACGAGCGGCACTGGTGTCACTTCTTCGCCCCGCCCCCGCCGGAGCTCTACGCGGACTCCAACTGGGTCACCTTCGGCCAGCGCGCGGGCATCGACCTGCGGTCGCTGCCCTACTGCTTTCTGGCGCTCGAACGGTCGCAGGCGAATGCGACGCCTCGGAGCGAGGACGCCGAGGGGCCGATGTCGCGAGTCATCGGACGTCCCGAGCACTTCAAGCCGTACGCCCGCGTGCTCAGTTGCGACGCCACGGGTTTGACTGAGCTCGAACTGCCGAAGCGTGCCGACCCCGCGTTGTTCAAGCAGCTCGATCGCACCAAGGCCCCGCTCGTCTATCGATGGCGGCGCGACGGAGAGAAGATTCTCGGCGGCGAAGCCGTCGGTACGCCGGCCAGCGAAACTCGCGCCGACGGTTCGGAAAGTGGCACCAGTCTCTGACCGGCGAAGAGTGTTCTGTGGCGCTTAACGACGTTCGCCGTTCGAAGACCGGCGCTACTTTCGAGCCGGGAACACAGAGGGCGCGGAGGTTAAGGGAGGGCGCGGAGTGGGCCGGACGGAACGCTCAACGTTAAAAGCTGCTTTAAACGTAGGGCCGGCGCTCGCCGCCGGGCCTCGGCGTTCGGAAATGCTCCCAGGCCCGCCGTCGAGCGGCGGCCCTACATTCAAGCCCCCGAGCCCCCCCCGGCGCTACTCGCTCAGAGATCCCGAATCTTCAAATTCCGGAAACTCACGAGGTGATTGTGGTCCTGCAGCGCGATGAAGCCGCGGCCCATGGTCGCGAATTTGGGCCATTCCTTGAACTTGCTCCGGGCAATCGCCGCCCGTCCCGCGTCGCTCGCGAGATCGATTTCGATCAGCTTCTCGCCGTTGAGCCAGTGCTCGACCCGCCAGGCGCGCACGACGATGCGGGACACGTTCCACTCGCCGACCGGACGGGTCACATCGCGCGCAGGCGCCGGACCGATGTCGTAAAGCGAACCCGCCAGATGATTCGGCAGTTGGTTGTCCTCGGCCCTGGCGTTGTCGAGGAGCTGGTACTCGGGCCCGGTGCGATACGACGCCGCCTCGCCCAGCGCGATCCGGTAGATGACGCCGCTGTTGCCACCCTCGCTCATCTTCCACTCGAACGTGAACTCGAAATTCCCATAGACGCCCGTCGTCATGAGGTCGCCGGTCTTGCCCTCGTTGATGAGGATGCCATCCGCCACCCGCCAGCCGGCCCCCGGCGTGTCGGTGCGAAAACTCCGCCAGCCCGCCAGCGAGTGGCCGTTGAAGAGCAGCTTCCAGCCCTCGGCCTGCTCGGCGGGCGTCAGCACATTGAGCTCGGCCGCGGACAGCGGCGCGGCGAGACAGATCACCAGGGCGAGAAATCGAATCACGGGATGCATGGTCACTTCATTCTTGGACTTCGAAGCTGGCCTTGTGGCCCGCTGCGTGAGCAGCGGGACGGCTTCAGGCGAAGCGATGGAAAAGTCCCTGCCCTCACGGGCAGGGCTACGCCGAGCCGATCAACTTCGAAATTCAAGTCTTTTGGATCACCAGCACGCGCTGGGAGCCCCGCAACTCGACCTTGAGACCCCACGCACGCTTCGGCTCCTCCTCGAGTCGTCTGAGAATATCCATCCAATCGTCCGGCGAGAGTTTCAACCGGCCCGCGAACACCTCGTAGCCCATCATGAAGGAAGGGACTTCCTTCAGGCGATTCTCCACATGCGCCACCACCTCACGCCAGGTCTCGTTCGTCATGCCTGCGAAGCACTCCAAGAATCTGCCGCCGAGTCAACGGACGGCTCAGGGCCGGAAGCAGGGGAAGCCACGCCCTCAAACTGACCCACTCCCCAGGGACCGCGGCGCTTGACTCACTCTCCGCGCTCTGAAACATCAGCCTTTCTCTTTTTCAAAACCATGGGCCAACAACTCAATAAGTACATCAAGCGCAAACGTCGCGCCGCTTACCTCAAGCGCCGCAAGGAACGGCTCAAAACCGTTGCCAAGAAGAAGTAAAGTCGCCCCTCAGGTTTCCCTTTCCCGAAGCGGCGGTCTCTGACCGCCGCTTTTGCTTTGATTCGAGGCCCGCGCCTTGCCGGCGCGCCCCGGACCGCCACAGTGGTCGACCGCGTTTCCTCGCATGATTAAAGTCAGTCTCATCTCCCTCGGTTGCGCCAAGAATCTCGTCGATTCCGAGATCATGGTCGGTCACCTCCACCAGGCCGGCATGACTGTGATCCCCGAGGCCGAGAAGGCCGATGTGGTGATCGTGAACACGTGCTCCTTCATCGATTCGTCGAAAGAGGAGTCCATCAGCCACATCCTTGAGGCGCACCAGAACCGCGGCATGCGCAAGAAGCGGAGCGGACAAAAGCTGATCGTCGCCGGCTGCATGTCGCAGCGTTTCTCCAAGGATCTCGCGACATCGCTGCACGACGAGGTGGACGCCTTCATCGGCCTGGACCAGGTCACGAAGGTCGCGCCCATTATTCAGGACCTCGTCGCGAAGGAACGCGCAGCCAACGAGGCCCCCGCCCTGTTCATCGAGGGCCGTTCCACGTTCATCCCGGACTACGACACGCCGCGCTTCCGGCTCACGCCGCGCCATTTCGCGTACGTGAAGATCGCCGAAGGCTGCAATCATCCCTGCACGTTCTGCATCATCCCGCAGATCCGCGGCCGGCATCGCAGCCGGACGGTCGCGAGCGTTGTGGCCGAGGCCCGGCAGCTCGTGCGCGAGGGCGTGAAGGAGATTAACCTGATTTCGCAGGACACGACTTTCTTCGGCATGGACACGTGGGAGCAGCGACCGAATGCCCGCACGCCGGTCGACTCGGCCCGTGGCACGGCGTTGACCACTCTCCTGCGCGAGCTGAACGCGATCGAGGGCGATTTCTGGATCCGGCTGCTCTACACGCACCCGGCGCACTGGAGCGACGAGCTCATCCGCACGATCGCGGAGTGCCCGAAGGTGGCGCGTTACATCGACATCCCGCTCCAGCACATCAGCGACCACATGTTGGGCCTGATGCAGCGCGAAACGTCCTCGGCCTACATTCGCGATCTCATCCGTCGCATTCGCGCCGGCATCCCGGGCATCGCGATCCGGACGACCTTCATCGTGGGTTTCCCCGGCGAAACCGAGGCCGATGTCGATGAACTCTGCGCGTTCATCCGCGAGGCGCGGTTCGAACGACTCGGCGTCTTCCGCTATTCGCAGGAGGAAGGCACGCGCGCCGCGAAGATGGAGGAACAGCTTCCCAAGAAGACCAAGGAAGCCCGCTGGCACCGCGTGATGAAGCTGCAGAAGGAAATCGCCGCGGACGTGAGCCGGGAGTTCGTCGGCCGCACGCTCAAGGTCCTCGTCGAGGAACCGGGCGTCGCGCGTGGCGAGGCGGATGCGCCCGATATCGACGGCCGCGTTTATCTGCCGCTGACGGTTCCGGTCGGGGATTTCGTTAACGTCGAAATCACGGGCTACGAGGACTACGACTTGCTGGCGCTTCCGGCGGGAGCCGAGCCGACCGTGCGCAAGGTTGCCCGGCAGGCGCAATAAGCGGGCGGGCGATTGTCAGAACCCGCCCGACACGAAGGGCGTCTGTGGCGGCTACAACGCATTGGCCGGACTCCGATCGCTCCACGAATGGTGTGGCGGGTGAGGACACCCACCGTCCAGAGAACCAACGACTCTTCAACCTATCCCACTTCATCCGGAACCATGCAGACGAACTGGCCACAAGTGGGCACCCATGGGCACAAATCCAGAGATGCCAAGGAGCCTCGGGCGATTGAGTTCGGCGTCACCATCTCCTGGATTCCGAAGTTAAACGGATTGGGGTGGCCCTGTCCGTGAGGACAGGGACTTCGTGATCGCTTCGCTTGAAGCCGTCCCGCTGCTCACGCAGCGGGCTACGAAGCCAACTTCGGAATCCAAGATCTGGTGACCGGAGTTACTCCGCCTGCTTTCATTCGTGCCCATTGGTGCCTATTTGTGGCCCAACTGCATCGTTCCGGCTTCATAGAGGCGCGCCTCGTGCGCACCCTCTTCGTTTGGTGGGCGCACCTCAAATCGACCAGCCTCCACCGGCCGAGCCGCTGGCGTAGCATCACTCATTCGGCGGCTAAGTAGGGCTAAGTAAGTCCGCCTTTTGATTAGTCTCCGGGATGCTGAATAGCTCTGGGGTTAATACCCTATGCCGGCGTCAACCGACTTCCTCAGCACCGTGGTTCAGCTCCGGCTGGATACGGTCTGCTTTGGGGTCATCGGCACCCTCGGCGCACTGGCCTGCTGGCGTTTCCTCCGCACCCGTGAGGCGGCGAAGGAAATGTCCTGCGGCTGGTGGTTCGCCGCCGCGGGGATCGTTCTGCTCGGGGTGGTTGGTTCCGAACGGTCGAGCCTCCGTCGCCAAGCCACGCTTGGCGAAGCGCTTTCTGCCTTCGCCCCGACCTATGCGCGGGAAATGGAACGACTCGGTCACGCACAACTCACGGCGGTTACGTCACCGGGCGACCCCGCTCGTGCCGCGATCCTCGCTGCCGCCCGCGACTGGAACGCGTTGAACCGCACCTTGGGCGAGTTGTTCACATTTCGGGCCGGGCCCAACGACCAAATCCAGCTCATCGTCGACGCCAGCGTGCCCGCCGCCACCGGGGCACTGCCGGCAAACTCGAGCAGCTTCCGCCGCGCTCTGGCCGGGGAAACCTACTTCGATCCGAATATCATCCGCGATGCGCGCGGCGAATGGGTCCGCGCCTTTGCGCCGATCCGCAACGCCACGGGTCAGGTCGAAGCGGGCCTCGTCCTGGGCTATCCCGCCGGCGCCTGGCTGCGGGCGATCGCGTCGTCCCGGATGCTCGTGCTCGGACCGGCCCTCGCCCTGCTCGGCAGCTTGCTCGGGCTGACGGCTTTCGTCGGTATCACGCGCCGGCGTTACCGTGAACATCACGAGACCGAGCGACAATTGCACGAGGCCAAGATCGCCGCCGATGAGGCGAGCCGGGCGAAGAGCGACTTCCTCGCCGTGATGAGTCATGAGATTCGCACGCCGCTGAACGCGGTGATGGGTTTCGCGAACCTGCTCGGGGAGTCGCGGCTCGACGATGCCCAGCGCGGCTACGTTGCCACGATCACGAGCGAGGGCGCGCGGCTCGGGTCGCTCGTCAACGACCTGCTCGATCTCTCGAAAATTGAAGAGGGCCGCCTCGTCCTGGAACGCCTCCCGTTCGCCCCCGCGGAGGTCGCGCACGAGGTGCTGCGACTGCTCCAGGGTCGCGCGCAGGAGAAAAAAATCGAACTCCGCTTCGAGGCCCAGCTTGCCGGCCCGCTGCTGGTCGCCGGCGATCCGCTGCGCTTCCGCCAGATTCTCGTCAACCTGATCGACAACGCGATCAAGTTCACGCCGCAGGGCATCGTGACCCTGTTCCTCCAATGGGAACCCGGCACCGGCGGCATGGGCGCCGGCGAGTTGTCCGTCCGCGTGCGTGACACGGGCATCGGCATTCCACCGGAAAAGATCGGCCAGCTCTTCCAGAAGTTCATGCAGGCCGACACCTCGATGACGCGGCGGTACGGCGGCACCGGCCTCGGCCTCGCGATCTGCCAGCGGCTCGTCTCGATCATGAGCGGACAGATCCGCGTGGAGAGCAAACTGGGCCAGGGCTCGGATTTCATCTTCTCGATTCCGCTGGTGCCGGTGGCGCTGCCGCCCGAGAGCCCGGCCACCGAGCCCGAACCGCTCGTCGCACCGGTCCGTCCGCCGCGGATTCTCGTGGTCGACGACATGGAAACGAATCGCTTCCTGCTCGAAGTCTTTCTCCGCCGCAACGGCTTCGAACCCGCACTCGCCAGCGGCGGCGAAGAAGCCGTCCGGCTCTCCTCCCACGAGCGCTTCGATGCGATCCTGATGGACCTGCAGATGCCCGACGTCGACGGCTACACCGCGACCCAACGGATTCGCGCCGCCGAGCCACCCGGCCACCACACCGTCATCATTGCCCTGACCGCCACCATCGCCCGCGGCACGCGGGAAAAGTGTCTCGCCGCCGGGATGGATGAGCACCTGACGAAGCCGCTCGACCTGAGGAAATTCAAACAGCTCCTGCACAAGCTGATTGCCGGTGGGGCGGCGCCTGCGCCAATCGCGCTCTCGTCCACCGGCAATTAGCCGGGCGATCGTGACAAGGTACGCCAGTCTCCGTCTGGCGAGCCCGTGAGGGCAGAGTCCTCTTCACTGCTCCGCTCGAGTCGGAACGATGCCGTGGAATGTAGGGCCGCCGCTTGCCGGCGGGCCTTGCCTGTCCGTCGCGAAGAGGCCCGTCGGCGAGCGACGGCCCTAGACTCATTGGTGAACGTTCCGCTCGACGAAATGCAGCCGTGGACCGTGGCTTCGGCTTTCTCGCGCCGCGCTCGTGAAGAGCGATTAGGCCGCCTGAGCCCGACGGCGACGCGTCCAGACCGCCAGCCCGCCGTCTACTTCGCGGCCGCCGTCACCGCCTGCTTCGCCATCTCCGCAATATCCGCCGAGGGCAGCACGACGTAGCCGGAGCGCCGGCCGTTCGCAAAATTCTGCAGCGTGATTCCGAGCACTTTGCCCGCGGCGTCCAGCACCGGCGTGCCGGGCGACACTTCCGTCATGATGTAGAAGCGACGCGGACGCTCCACGACGCCCGAAATCGAGGTGGCCCGAATCAGCGGCACGCGTTGCAGATTCTTCGGCGCCCGCGCGACGTAGAAGAAGCGATCCAGCGGGGCGCCTTCCGTCGCCTCGTCGAGCGAGACGAAGGGATAGTCCTTCGCGTCCTTCGCCTCAGGGGCAATGAACGCGAGATCGAGATCGGCATCCTTCAGGACAAAGCGTGCCGGTACCTCGCGTCCGTCGGCCAGCCGGAACTTCACTTCCTTGAAATCCGTGCCGACCAGCTCCGGCCCCCGACCGCCCTGGGCGCCGCGCATCGATTCGAACGCCACCTGCGGATCGACATCCGCCAGCGAAGTGACCGCCAGGCCGGACGATGAAATCACCGTCGCGTTCACTTCGAGGCGCTGTTCGCGCGGCGGAGCTTCGCGATCGCCCATGCGCAGCTTGATCGTGACCACCAGCTCGACGCCGACGATCGCATCCGCGTAACGCTTCACGAGCGCACGACCGGCCGTCGCTTCGTCGGAGGCCGCGGCCACCCGCGCTCCCGACAACGCCCACGCAAGACCGAGCAGAAGGATGGCAGAGGAAAATTTCATGGCTTGGTCTGGGTCGGCTTGAGCGTGATTTCGACAAAGAGAGTCTGACCGCGGCGACGCACCAGCAACACCCACCACGATTGCCCCCGCGCCACCGCCTGGTCCCGGGCCGTGGTCAAATCCTTGAGGCTCGCCACGGGTGCGCCGCCCGCCGCTTCAATCACGTCGTCCGCACGCAATCCGGCGAGCGCCGCCCAACCCGCGGGGACGGCACTTTCGACCAGCACGCCGGTGGCCTCGGGGGTGAGCTGCAGCCGGACGCGATCGTCGAAAGCGATCTCGCGCGTGGAAAACTCCAGCTGCACGTCCTCCCACCAGGGCATCTCGGCCGCGGGAATCGGCTGCTGCTCGAGCGTCACCTTCACGTCGATCTTCTGACCGTCGCGCCAAATCGCGAACGTCGCCGGTGTGCCGGAACGATACTGCCGGATTTGCCGCGCCAGCACGTCGGTGTCCTCCGGCCGCCGGGCCGGGACTTCCATGCCGTCGATCGCGACGATCACATCGCCGACCTTCAACCCCGCCTTCTCGGCCTCGGTCGCGGGATAAATTCGCGTCAACCGCGCCCCACCCTCGGCCTTCACGCCGAGTCGCGCGGACAATTTCGGCGTCAGCGGCTGCGAGGCCGCGCCGAGCCAGGCCTTGCGCGCCTGCTGCGTGACATTGCGCTCGTTGATTGTACGCAGTTCGACGACCGAGGTCAGAATCCCACCGTCGCGTCGCACGCTCGCCAGCACGGTGCGCACTCCATTCGGCGCGCCTACGAGCAGCTTCGCCGTCAGGTCACGCAGTTCCTCGACGCTGGCCACCGCGTTGCCATCGACCGAGAGAATCACGTCCTCGCGGCGCAGGGTCGGCTCGGCCTGTCCGCACGGACCGGCCGGCCGCACATTCTCGAGCCACACGCCGCCCGTGTCCGGGAGGCGTTCGTCGCGGGCCACGCGCTGGGTCAGGTTCCGCATTACCGCGCCCCAGCTCCGGATCTCCACATCGTCGGCCTGCGCCGGTTCGCGGGGTAGCAGCCGCACGCGCGCCGTCTGTTTCTGGCCCCCGCGCACGAACTCGACCGCGAAGTCATGATCGGGCAGCTGGCTCGATTCGATCCGGTTGAAATGCGCCACCGCCTTCTCCTCCGCGCCTTCAATCGTGTGTCCATCGCAGGCCAGCACGACATCGCCCGGCTTCAGGCCGGCCTTCTCCGCCGGCGAGTCCGCGGCCACATCGGCCACCACGACACCGACATCCTCGACGTCGGCCTCGAGCCGCGGCTGCACGGTCAACCCAGACCAGCCGCGAATCACCCTTCCCGTGCGGACGATTTGGTCGGCGACCACCCGCGCCACCTCGGCCGGAATCGCACCGCTGAGCGACACGACTCCGAGTTCGTTGATGCCGACGATTTCGCCACGCGCATTCACGAGCGGTCCGCCGCTGTTGCCGCCGAAGATCCGGGCATCGTGAAGAATCCAGCGGACGAACATCCCGACGTCCTCGCCGCGCAGCATCATCCGGCCCACGGTCTGCTCGGGCAGCACGAGCGACGGATTCGAAACCACGCCCCGCGTGACCGACTGCGACAGGAAGCCGGGACTGCCGAGCGCAAAGACTTCCTGTCCGGCGGTGAGGGCGGAAGAATCGCCGAAGGGGGCCACGGTGAGTGGCGGAAGTCCCGGCGCCCGCTGCGACAAGTCGAGCTGCAACACGGCCAGGTCCGTCAGCGGATCCTGTCCGACGAGTCGCGCCTCGAGGTGCGAACCGTCATAGAGGTAACAACGAAAGTAATCTCCGTCCTCGGTCACATGGCAGTTGGTCACCACCTGGCCCGCGGTCGAAATGATCACGCCGCTCCCGCCGGTCCACTGTTTGGTCAGTCTTCCGTCGCTCGGACGGAGGCGGATTGCCTCGATGCGGACGATCGACGGAAAAACGCGGGCCAGCATGGGATTCGCCGCTGGCGTGACCGCGACCGGCGCGGGGCCTTGCGCTCCCTGAATTCCTCCCGTCAGCAAGCAGGCCATTCCGACGCCGAGGACGATTTTGCGGAGCAACACGTTCATGCGGACAAATCCGAGCGGAGCGCACGCGATCTGCAGAGGTGAAGCAAGCGGCAAGTGCCTTCGTGGGGACTGCCGCGGGCGAGGAGTCGCACGATGCAACGTAGGGCTGCCGCTCGTCGGCAGGCCTGACCCTTCATCAGGAAGAGGCCCGGCGACTAGCGCCGGCCCTACATCAATGCCCTCACCCAACCTTCGCGGCCGCCACGTAGCGGCTGATGATCCCGTCGAAGCTGCCGTTGGTGAAGAACGCCACGACCCGGGGCCGCGCGGCCGATCGCGGCAGGGTGTGCGCCACGAGCTGATCGAGCAGGGCGGCGTTCGTCGCCGCGAAATGCGCCTCAACGCCCTGCGTCTCGAGTTGCTGCGCCACCGCCTCCGGATCGAAGCGTTCCTCGACGCCGAGCTTGTCGGGCCGGTTGACGGCACCGAGGTAGACTTCGTCCGCCTGTGACAACGCGCGCAGGAATCCGGTTTGCAGCGCCTTCGTCCGCGCCGTGTTGCTGCGAGGCTCAAACACCGCGGTCAATCGCGCCCCCGGAAAGCGCGCCCGGAAGGCATGCAGCGTTTCCGCCAGCGCCGTGGGGTGATGCCCGAAGTCCTCGATGACAGTGAACGCTTCATCGCGCAGCAGCACTTCCTGCCGCCGCTTCACCCCGCGAAACTGCGCCAGGGCGGCGAGCGGCAACTGCGCGGGATTCATCGGACAGAGGGCGAGTCCGGCGACCGTGGCGGCCATCGCGGCGTTGCGCGCGTTGAACACTCCGGTCTGGGGCCAGGTCACCGTGCCCCAGGGTTGACCGCGCCAGAGCAGCTTGAACTGGGCGCCGTCCGGGCCTTCCGCGAAATCGACGATCCGGGTGTCGTTTGCTTCCTCGAGACCGACCCGGACCACACTCGTCCACGGCATGGCACCCAGCGCGCGCAGGTTGGCGTCATCGCCGTTCAGCACCACGAAGCCCTTCCGTGGGACGATCCGCACGAGGTGGGAAAACGTCCGCTGCACATCCACAAGGTCGCGGAAAATATCCGCGTGATCGAACTCTAGGTTGTTCAACGCCGCGATGTGGGGCGCGTAATGGATGAACTTGCTGCGCTTGTCGAAGAACGCGCTGTCGTACTCGTCACCTTCGATCACAAATGAGTCCGCGGTTGCGCCGAGATGACTGCCCACCGGCGGATCCAGCGGCACGCCCCCGATGAGGAAACCGGGATCGCGACCCGCTGCCCGCAGCAGGTAGGCCGTCAGGGCCGTGGTCGTGGTCTTCCCATGCGTGCCGCAGATGACGAGATTGCGGCGATCCCGCAGGACGAAGTCATGCAGCAGCGCGGGCAGCGAAGTCACCGGAATCGCCCGGGTGTCGAGCAGCCACTCGACCTCGGGATTGCCGCGCGACATCGCGTTGCCAATCACGACCAGTCCGGGGGCGAGCGACTTGAGCCGCACCGGATCGTAGCCCTCGTGCAGCGTGATGCCCGCGTCGGCCAGGACCGTGCTCATCGGCGGATAGACATTGCTGTCCGCGCCGAGCACCTCGTGGCCCGCCGCGCGCGCGAGCAGCGCTGCGTTGCCCATGGCCGTCCCGCAAATCCCCATGAAGTAGATCTTCATTCGCGCTTCAGCGTGCAGAAAATTCCACGGCCGAGAAGTCTTCTCCCGTGTTTTGTTCCTCCTTCGCCGCTCATGCCTCCGCCCGTTGCCCCACGACGTCGAGGCAAACGCACGTTCACCGCCGGAGCTGCGCGTCGAGGAAGGCCTCCGCGGCTTTCTGGGCCGCCGGCGGGTACCGGTGACCCGTACGGTGGTTTTGCCAGCCGACATTCTTTTCGGCGTCGTAGAGACGATAAACCGGCAACGCCGCCTCGAGGTACCGTCCGCTCCGATCACTATCGGCCGAGTCACCCGCCAGCAGGAGAAAGCCCCGCGGCGCAATCATCGCGATCAGCTCGTGATGATCGCGCGGGAAGCCCGCCTGCTTCACCTGGGGCCCGAGATACCACGGCGCCTCCCAGTTGCTGAAGCCGAGCCCGATGCCGCCCTCGCTGAACACCACCGCGCGGTAGCGGGAGTCGAAGGCCGCCCCATAGAGCACCTCCTTGGCGCCGAGCGAATGGCCGAGCCCGCCCACGCGTTCGGGATCCACGTTCGGCTGCGTGAGGATGAAATCCATCGCGCGCATCGCGTCCCAAGTCATCCGCGCCATGCCCGTCCGAGTCGGGTGACTCCGCTGCATCGCGGTCACATGACCGGCGTAGTCGTTTCCCTCCGCGAAGATGAAACAGCGGGGACAGAACACCACGTAACCGCGCTGGACGAGTTGCAGACCATGCATCAGTTCGGGATTCGAATCGTCGATGCCCGCGACCTGCTGCGCCTGCGTTTTCGTCGTCTGGTGAAAGACCACCACGGCGGGTCCCCGCCCCTTCAGTCCGCGAGGGGTCAGCAGGTAGCCGTCGGTCATGACACCGGCCTCGACCTGATAGCGCACGTGCTGCCGCGTGAATCCGGGCAACTCCTCGGTCGACAGAATCTCCGGCTGGAGCGGCAGCTTCTCCGTCGGCCACGGACCCAGAATCTCCCGCCATGCCGCCTGCAGTTCGCGCCGGCGTGCGTCCCAGCCGGCGAGTGAAACCGTCTCCGTTCCGCGAAGGAGCGGTGCGAGCGCCGGTATCGGGGTGGACATTGGGGCGGGCGACGTGAGCTGCGCTGGGGCTTCGGCCGCGATCGCATTCGACGCGAAAAGAAGCAGAAGGGCGGCCCGCATGGCGTGGCAGCAAATTGCCGCATCGCAGAAAATCGAGTGCAAAGCCGGCCGGAGGCGCGACGTTGCGCTTCTGCGACTGAGCCGTACTCTCCGGCCAGCGATGTGTTTCCGGACGGAAAATCTTTGGGCGGCCTGCCGGGTGACGCTTCCTTTCACACTTCGGGCGTCATTCCTGCTCGGCGGGTGAACCCGGACAACCCATGAGCGTGGCAATTACCTTTCGGCCCCGCCTTGGGGAGGCCCTGCGCAACTACTCGGCCGCCCGCTGGCGGCACGACCTGAGCGCGGGTTTCAATGCCATGATTCTCGCCTTTCCGCTGTCGATGGCGTTTGCCATCGCGGCTGGAGTGAAACCCGAGCAGGGCCTTTTCACCGCGATCATCGGCGGTGGACTCATCGCGGCGCTCGGCGGTTCCCGCGTCCAGATCGGCGGGCCGACCGGGGCATTCATCGTCATCACGTACAGCGTGCTGCACCGGTTCGGTGCCGACGGCCTCGTGCTCTGCACCATGATGGCTGGCGCGATCGTGCTCATCATGGGCCTCGCCCGAATGGGCACCATCATTCGCTTCATCCCCTACCCGGTCTCGCGCGCTTTCACCAAGGGCATCGCCGTCCTGATTCTCGCCTCGCAGATCATTCCGTTCTTCGGCCTGGCCGGTCCCGCGCCCGTGGACTTCGCCGGCAAAATCGCCCTCCTCTTCCATCAGCTCCCCGAGATCCATTTCCCTACGGTCGCCCTCGGGATCTGCTCCGTGCTCCTCATCGCCCTGTGGCCGTCGCACATCTCGCGCCGGCTCCCCGGATCGATTGTCGCCGTCGTCTCCACCGCCGCCCTCGCCTTCGCCGGTGGACCGGACCGCTGGCACATTGCGACCCTCGGTTCGCAGTTCGGAGAAATCTCACGCGCCTGGCCCACCCTGCACCTGCCGCACTTCAACTTCGCCACGGTCGAGGCCCTGGTGCAGCCGTCGTTCGCCATCGCCCTCCTCGTCGCCATGCAGGCGCTGCTTTGCGCGGTCGTCACCGACGGCATGATCGACGACCGCCACGACTCGAACCAGGAGCTCGTCGGCCAGGGCATCGCCAACCTCGTGGGCCCGCTGTTCGGCTGTATTCCCGCGACCGGCGCCGTGGCCCGCTCCCTGGCGAATGTCCGCGCCGGCGCGACGTCACCGGTCGCCGGAATCGTCCACTCTGTCCTGCTGCTGCTGCTCCTCCTCGTCGCGGCACCCTGGCTCGGCCACATCCCAATCGTGGCCCTGAGCGCCGTGTTGATCGTGGCGGCGTTCCGCATGGTGTCCTGGCGGCAGTTCGCCCGGCTCAGCCGCTGGCCGCTGAGCGACTCATCCATCTTCCTCGCCACCTTCGTGCTGACCGTCCTCGCCGACCTGACGATCGCGGTCGAAGTCGGCGTCGTGCTGGCCGCGTTGCTGATGGTCAAGCGCGTCGCGGAGACATCCAAGATCACCACGGTGGACGAGAGTACCGAGACCGAAGGCTCCCATCATTCGCTCGTTGGCCGCGAGATTCCCCCGGGTGTCCTCGTCTTCCGCGTCTTCGGGGCGTTTTTCTTCGGGGTCGTGGACAAGCTCGACGACGAGCTGCGGCGCGCCAAGCAGGAGCCGGACGTGCTGATTCTGCGCGTGCGAAAGGTCCTCGCGATCGACGCCACCGGCCTGCAGGCGCTGGAGGACCTCCACGCCAAGCTGCGCGCGAAGGGAAAGCATCTCATCATCAGTGGCCCGCACACCCAGCCCTACGCGGCCATGATCCGTTCCGGACTCGTCGATCGCATTGGCGAAGAGAATTTCTGCCCGCACATCGCGGCGTCGCTCGAACGCGCCCGCGAAATCCTGGGCCTGCCGCCGCAGGACGCCGCGCGCCCGGCGGAAACGCCGTCGGCCCCCACGGCATCGCAGGGCGCGTAGGCCTAATCCCAATTGCCGAGTGGCGAATGCCGAATGTGGGCAGACGAAAGGCAGCGGTTCAGGCCATCGAGCCACACACCCCGCCCTGCGGGTCCCCCTCTCTGAGAGGGGATCTTGTCAAAGCGCTTGAGGAAGGTCCCCTCTCGAACCGGAACGATGCAATGGAACGAAATCGGCGGGTGTGGGCACCCGCCCTCCATGGCAGGCGGATCGTTCAGACTTCCGTTCGCGCTCCTCTCCAAGAGCAATTCCTGGAGGGACGGTGCCCCCACCGTCCACGGCCTCCTAACGTGCGACGGAACATCCACGGGGCGGTGTCGGGCCGGCTTGAGAGGAGTGGCGCGCAGCGCCGGAGAGGATCGAGACTCCGTTTCATCTTCGCACTTTCGCCCGTCAAAGACCGGCGTCACTCTCAGCTCTCAAACCTCAGCCCTCAACTTCTGCAGCTCCCACGTCTGGATGAAGAAACTCCTGCTCCACCCGCCCATTGAAGCCGCCCGGCTCGAGAAGATTCAGGCCGCCGCCGGTGCGATGACCGTCGTCAATGCCGCCACGGCGCCGGATGCGACGCGCGAGATCGCCGACGCCACGGGTTTCATTGGGAAGATTACGCCGGAGCTGCTGTCCCGCGCGACGCGGCTCGAATGGGTCCAGTCACCCACCGCCAGCCTCGAGCACTACATGTTCCCGGCCCTCGTGACGCACCCGTGCACGCTGACCAACATGCGCGGCCTGTTCTCCGACATCATCGCGGATCAGGTCATGGGCTATGTGATCTGCTTCACCCGCAACCTGCACCTCTACGTGCGGCAGCAGGTCGCCCGAAAATGGAATCCGATCGGCGGCGACACCAACACGCTCACCACCGGCTACGGTCCGGGCCGCGTCTCCGGCGTCGACCTCGCCCATCAGCACCTCGCCGATTGCACGATGGGAATCATTGGACTCGGGGCGATCGGCGCCGAGATTGCGGTCCGGGCGCGCGCCTTCGGCATGCGCGTGCGGGCCGTCGACCCGATTCGGACCGAGGCACCCGCGGGCGTTGAACTCACCGGGCTCGATGGCACGGACGCTTTGCTCGCCGCCAGTGACTACGTCGTGATCGCCGCGCCGCACACGCCGCAGACCGAGGGCGCGTTCGGGCTGGAGTCGTTCCGGCGGATGAAGCCGACCGCACGCTTCATCAACATCGGCCGCGGTGCGATCGTGAGCCTCGACGCGCTGACGGAAGCGTTGCGCACCGGCTTGATCGCGGGCGCCGCGCTCGACGTGTACGAAACCGAACCCCTGCCCGCCGCGCATCCGCTCTGGGGCATGGAGAATGTAATCCTCACGCCCCACATCGCCGGCTACTCGCCGCGCATCCCGGAACGCCACCTCGAGGTGATGCTCGACAATATCGGCCGCCATCGCCGCGGCGAACCGCTGCGGAATGTGGTGCGCAAGGCGGAGTGGTTCTAGAGGGCCGCGGCTTCGCCGCCGCCTGAGTTGGAGGGCGGGTGTCCTCACCCGCCAAGACGGTGCGACGTTCGTTCCCGGCCGGTGGGGGCACCGGCCCTCCATGGGAGGGTCGTGCCACCGCCTCAGCGGTCCCATTCGAAAATCGAAAATCCGAATTCGAAAATCCAATCACTCTCGCCAGGTGTAAGCGTGGCAAAGCGCGACGCCCGCCGCGTCCGCCTCATCCGGCGCCAGAGTGCGGCCGTGTCCGAGCAGTGCCATCACGGTCCGCGCCATCTGCTCCTTGCTGGCGCGGCCCGCGCCCACGACCGCCTGCTTCACGCGCAGCGGGGCATATTCAAAGACCGGACGATTGTGCAGCGCGGCGGCCGCCATGGCTGCCCCCCGGGCGGCGCCGAGGATCTGGGCCGTCTGGAAATTCTGCACGAAGATCGTCTGCTCCAACGCGACATGGCGCACGTCGCCCGCGACCATGAACGCCGTCACGGCCCGGTGAATCTCGGCCAGCGCGACCGCCATCGGGTGCCGCGCCGGCACCTTCACGGTCTGGCAGCGCAACAGGACCGGCTGACGCCCGGGCGTGAATTCCACCAGCACCAGCCCGGTTCCGCGCAACGAGGGATCGATGCCGAGCACGAGCCCGGAAAACGGCACTCGCATCGCCGGCACCACGGGTTCGGTCCGCGATCGCGCCACGGACGGCTGGCCGGACACCACGGGTTGCCCCGCCAGCTTTGCCGCCCACATCTGTCTCACCGACATTCGCGCCATGCGTTCGTTGTGTCGCGCCGGGCGGGCTAGAACAAGAGTTTCGCGCCCGCGAGTCCGCTCAGCAGGAGCACGATGTTCTCGAAGGCCTTCTGATCGATTCGCACCAGAATCTTGCGGCCGACAATCGTGCCGGCGAAGACGGGCAGCGCGAGCAGGAGGTTCAGCTTGAAGCTCTCCACGTTGATCAGCCCGAGATGCACCATGAACGGCACCTTGAAGAGGTTCATCACGAGGAAGAACACCGCGCCGGTGCCCACGTAATCCATTTTCGGCAGCCGGCTCGCGAGGAGGTAGATCGCCATCAGCGGCCCCGCGGCGTTGGCCACCAGGGTCGTGAAGCCCGCCAGGATTCCGATCGTCGGCGCAAACCAGGCACCGTGCTCCGTCTCATGACCCGCCGCGCCGCGGCGCCGGGCCACGTGCAACAGCACGAGCGTGACCACGATTCCGCCGATCATCCGTTGCGCCTCGCGGTCCGTCACCCGGCCGAGCGTGAAATAGCCGAGCACCACCCCCGCGGCGGTCCACGGGAGCAACCTCCAGAAGTGATGCCAGTTCGCATGCTGCCGATAGTACGACACGGCCACGAGATCGCCGAAGCACAGCATCGGCAGCACGATGCCGGTGGCCTGCCGCGCGGGCATGATCTGCGCGAAGATCACCACCGCCAGCATGCCGAGACCGCCGATGCCGGTTTTGGAAATGCCAATCAGCAGGGCCGCAATTATCGCCAGCACCCACTCCCAGTTTGAAAACGTCACGTCTTGGCCTCCACGTCCGGCAGTCTCTCGGCCACCGCGCCGTTCGCCACCTCAAATACCTGCCACGTACCCAGCTCGGCTTCCGGCAGCTGCGTGCCGGTGGCGATGACTTGCGACTCCGGATCCAGCGCCGCCCAGAACCGCCGGCGACGCACCGGATCCAGTTCGCCGAGGACATCGTCCGCGAGCAGGACGGGACGCACCCCGCTGCACTCGTGAAACCAGGCCGCCTGGGCCAGCCGCAGCGCGAGCACGAGC
Organism: Opitutia bacterium; assembly: GCA_947472765.1. Lineage (GTDB taxonomy): Bacteria > Verrucomicrobiota > Verrucomicrobiia > Opitutales > Opitutaceae > ER46. The sequence continues at coordinate 10,918 of CANJCM010000061.1, read as the reverse complement.
GAACGTTGCTGCCCCTCGGAGGCAAAGTCCTTGGCCGCCGCCTGCTTGACGGCGAATCCGACATCGTCGCGGTGCGGCCCCGCCAGCGTGGTGCGGAACTGAAGGTCGCGCGTCCGGCCGCTCGCGAGCCGGGCCCGCAGCGCCTCCGCCGACGGCTCGGCGAAATTCGGTTCGTAGCTCAGGCCCACGGGCTCAGCCGCGTCGCTGAGCCGTCCGTAAAATTTCTCCATCAGGCCGCCCAGCACGCGTACCGCCGCGTCACGTCGGGAGATCAACTCCGCGCCCGCCGGTGCCAGCGTCTGTTCGAACGCCGCCAGTTCGGCGTCCGCGGGACGGCCGGCCTTGAGCAAAGCATTCCGCGAGGCCAGGGCCCGCGTGTAGGTCTGCAAGGCCCGCAAGTACGCGCCGTCGATCGCGGAGAGGGTCAGATCGAGCCAGCGTCGCCGTCCCGCCGGCGACCCGCGCACCAGCTGGAGATCCGGCGACGAGAACACGACCGTCGGGAAACGCCCCAGGTAATCACCGAGCTTCGTGACCCGCTCCTGGTCGCACCACACCTCCTTGCCCTGGGGCCGCAGCTGCATCGTGACATGGCACTCCTTCATCCGCTCGTGATCCACGACCCAGGCGATGGCGGCAGTGTTCTGGCCGTGGCCGACGACGACCCGGTTGTCCGTCGTGCGGAAGGAACGGAGCGCCGTGATGAAGCCTGCGGCCTCGAGCAGGCTCGTCTTCCCCTGGCCGTTGCCGCCGAGGAGAAACTGCTGCCGTCCGGTGAATTCGAACGCGGCAAAGCCGACGTTTCGAAAGTGCCGGAGGGAAAGGGAGCGCAGTCGCATGGCCGGGAAAACTGAACAGCAGGAGCCGGCCGAAACCAAGCGATTTGGCCCGCTCCCGTCCGCCCGGGCTGGAATCGCCACCAAGGCCGGTGAACCACAGATGGACACTGATGAACACATATGTGCCGGGCGCTTGCGCCGGCCGGACAAATTCGCCCTGCTGCTTCGTCACATGAATTTCGACGCCACGCTCGCCGAGACTTTGCGCACGTTCCAAGCGCTGGGCACGATCCGACCGGCGATCGATCGGGCGGGCGATCTGATCCTCGCGACGCTCCAGCGCGGCGGAAAGCTGCTGATTTGTGGCAACGGCGGCAGCGCGGCCGAGGCCGGACACTTCGCGACCGAACTCGTGGGACGCTACGCCAAGACGCGGCGTTCTTTGCCGGCGGTGGCGCTGAGCGCGGACGGCGCGCTGCTCACGTGCATCGGGAATGACTTTGGTTTCGACCAAGTTTTCTCGCGGCAGATTTCCGGCCTCGGCCGACCGGGCGATCTTGTGGTCGTCCTGAGTTCCAGCGGCAACTCGGCGAACATCGTGGCGGCATTGCGCGAGGCGAAGACCATGGGACTTGAGAGCGTGGCGTTGCTCGGTCGCAGCGGCGGCGCGGCGAAGGGAATCGCGACCTGCGAAGTAATCATCCCCGGCGCGAGCGGCGCCGCCGCGCAGGAAGCGCATCTGTTTTTAATCCATCATTTCTGCGAACGGATCGACGAGACGTTCGGGTGAGCGAGTAGCGCAGGTCTCTGATCGGCGGAAAGCAGGATCGAAACGGATTTCGATCTGCTGTGAGCCACCCACCCCACCGTGCGGGCACCTCTCACCATTCAGTTCAACCACAGATGGATACTGATGCACACAGATGGGGAAGGCACGGGCATCGCCCACTGAACGGTAAGCCTGACCACAACGGCCTTGAGGTGCCTAGGCACCCAATCCGTGTCCATTTGTGTCCATCTGTGGTTGTTCGCCGTTCGGGCCGAGACGAAGGCGTCCCACAGTAGGCCGCCGCTCGCCGGCGGGCCCCAGTCGGCAATCGCCATTCGGAAATCGGCCATGAGAGCGCCGGCATCCGTTTCTGCATCGGATCGGTTAAGTGAAACCTATTCATCCGGCCGGGCGCCGGAGGGCCGTGGCATCGGCCTTGCTGAGTGGCACGTGCCAATCACTCAGCACTGCAACTCGCAAACACACGGAACAACATGGATCCCACCACTCCTGTCCGGGCAGGAACTGCCAGGCACCGGCTGCCGCCAGTCACGACCTCTGCGCCTCGGGCGCAATCGTCTCCGCTTCGCTATTGAACGTCATGGCCGGCGAAGCCGGCCATCTCTGCGCCTAATCGCCCCGTGCGCCTCGATCGGCGCGCCCGGCTGGAAATTGAAAGGCCTGATGAGCCCGGGACACGGCTGCCGCTGAATAACGCCAATCACTCGGCCGCAACCCGTTCACGGACCCAGTCAGGTTGACCCGCAGGACGCCTCCCAGTCCCGGAGGTTGCGCAAAAAACAAATTCTCTTCGTCACATTTTTAAATCTGTCATGCATCGCTCCTCTCCCTCAAGTTCACCGCACCGCGCCAGCTCGCGCCACCTTCGTGGCGTCGGCCTGGGCGCTCTCTTCCTCGCCAGCCTGGCCCAGTCCTTCGCCCAGGCGGCACCGGCTGAATCCAAGAGCTCCGAGAACATCGTCACCCTCGAGAAGTTCATCATCGTCGACTACTCGAAGACCGCCTCGGGCCTCGGCGAAACCGAAACCCGCGCCACCATCAGCGTGCCGAAGGTCGACATCGCGGTCATGCCCGCGGGGCAGAACCCGATCATTCTCCTCGGCAAGACGCCGGGCGTGAATGTCCAGAGCTCCGACAACATCGGCCTCTACGAGCACGCCAACCGCGTCCAGGTCCGCTCGTTTAACATCAACCAAATCGCCGTCACCCTCGATGACGTGCCGATGGGCCAGCAGAATTTCTACGGTGGCACGCCGGTCGACCGCCTCGTCGACAGCGAAAGCATCGAGCGCGTCGATGTCTCCACGGGCGTCGGCGCCGTCTGGATGCCCGCGACCGCCTCGCTTGGTGGCGCGATGCGCTACTACACGATGGGCCCGAAGGAAGACACCGCGATCATGCTCTCGCAGAGCGTCGGCGGCAACCGGTTCACCCGATCCTTCACCCGCTACGACACCGGCACGATCATCCCCGGGCTCTCCGCCTTCGCGAGCTACTCGACGCTCAAGGCCGACAAATGGCGCGGTCGCGGCATCATCAGCCGCAAGCACACCGCCGCGCAGGTCCAGTACAAGAAGGGCGAAAATCTCTTCCGCGTGAAGTTCGACCTCAATGACCGCGCCGATAACGACTATCGCGGCATGAGCCTGGCGATCTACCGCGCCAACGGCCGGTTCTTCGAATACCAGGACACCGTCACCGGCGTGCCCGCGCTCGATGCCGTCTACTGGGACAATCAGTTCAACTTCCGCCGCGATCTCGTCGTGAGCATCGATGCGAAGATGAAGCTGACCGATTCGCTCAGCCTCATCGTCGTGCCCTACTACGACACGAAATTCCTCAACGGTGGCGGCAATCAGGACGGACTGAGCGGCGCCCCGCTCGCGAGCTACAATCTCTCGCTCACCTCCACCCCGACCAACCTCTTCCGCATGGTCTCGGGCCGGAGTTTCTCCATCACCGCGCCGCGCGGCACCCTCTTCTCGCAGCGCATCGGCGATCAGCTTCGCCGCGGCCTGCCGGTCAAGCTCGAGGCCAAGGCCGGCATGCACACCTTCACCGCTGCCGCCTGGTACCAGAACGACTACTATCACCGCGCCGACATCCGCTGGAACCGTGAGAACGGCAAGGCAGGCGGTCTGAATCTCGACTTCAAGGAGTTCGTCTACGGCAACCACGACGTCTATCACCAGTTCTACACCACGCAGATCTCGCTCGAGGATCGCATGGAGATCATCCCGAAGCAGCTCGTCGTCACTGCCGGCGCGAAGTCGCTCAAGGTCCAGGACGATTTCCGCGGCATCAAGAACGCGACGGACTACTCGCTCAACCGCTACTCCGAGTTCAGCGCCACGTATCGGGATAACTTCATCCCATCGGTCGGCGCGGTCTACACCATCAGCAAGAACGACGAACTGTTCGCCAGCTACGCCGAAAACATGGGTCAGCCGGTGAAGGAAGTGTACTACTCCGACAATTATCCGGCCAAGCGGGTGGGCGCCGAGACCTCCCAAATCTACGAGCTCGGCTGGCGCGCGAACCGCGGCAAATACAACTTCACGGTCGGCTCCTACATCGTGAACTACGGCCACCGCCTGTTTGCCTTCAACGATTTCGACCCGACGTTCAGCCGCACGGTGAGTTCCTTCAGTGACGTCGGCGGGCTCACCTCCAAGGGCCTCGAAGTCGCCGCGGCGGTCTATCCGTTCAACGGCCTGCGCTTCAGCACGTCGCTCACCTACAACAAGACGACGTTCGACAAGAACTACACCAAGTACACGACGGCCACCGCTTTCACGGTGGTACCGACGGCCGGCAAGAACGTCCCTGACTTCCCGGAGTACATGATGAACGCCGAGCTGAACTACAAATGGAAGGGCTTCTACGCCGGCCTCGACTCCCGCTACCTGGCGCGGCGCTACTCCAATCCGATCAACACGGAATGGCTCGGCGGCTACACCACCTTCGGCGCGCTGCTCGGTTTCCAGGCTCCCGGTTCCGGCAAGCTCGGCCGCCTGCGCGTGCAGGTGAATGTGTCGAACCTCTTCGACAAAGATTACCTCGGCACGATCAGCCCCGGTGAAACCATCGGTTCGTTCCAGCCCGGCGCCCCGCGCACCTGGTACACCGCGGTCAGCACGGAATTCTGAGTGCCGGAGCAATCCATGCGTCTTCGTTTGTTCGTTGGCTTGGTGGCGATGGGCCTGGCAGCCGTCGCCACCCCGGGCCTCTCGGGTTGTTCCCGGGAGGCTTCGGCCACTCCTCCTGCCCGCCGCACGCCGTCGCGAGCCGTCTCGTTCCAGAACGAAGTCCAGCCGATCTTCAGCAAACGCTGCATCGCCTGCCACTCTCCCGGAGCGTTCGAAGACGGCACGGCGATGGGCGGGCTCGTCCTCGCCTCGGGCCGCTCGCACGCGCAGCTCGTCGGTTACAAGAGCCTCGAAAGTAAACTGCCCCGCGTGGCGCCGGGCGATCTCGAGCAAAGTTATCTCCACCACAAACTCCGCGGCACGTTCATGAAAGTCGGCGGCATCGGCGTGAAAATGCCGCTCGCCGGCGAAATCCCCGAGGATGAAATCCTGCTGATCGAGGATTGGATTCTCGGTGGCGCGAAAATCGACTGAGCCCGCCGTCCCTCACCTCCGGTCCCACCCTCAAATCAGAACGCTGCCGTTCCACGTAGGGCCGGCGCTCGCCGCCGGGCCTTTTCTCGCCTGAACCTCGCGGCTGGCAACCAGCTCAGGCCCGCCTTCCGCTTCCCCACTCTCCCCCTTCTTCAACCGCACGCTCGTCCCCTTATGAAACTCCACTCCGCCCTCGCCTCCCTCGCCGCGCTCGCCCTCGTGACGGCCGGCAATCTCCACGCCGCGGCCTACACCGCCTACGGTGACGCCACCACGGTCTATTCGACCGGTGTCAAAGTCACCGGCGGCCTGCCGGTCTATTTCAGTTCCGGCAACACCGCCGGGCAGGGCGCCCCTGACTCGATGAAGGGCCAGGCGCTGCAGACGATGCAGAAGCTCGAGGAGAATATCGCGACGGCGGGATTCAAACTGAGCGACGTCGTCTTCGTCCGCGCCTACCTTGCCCCGGCAGCAGACGGAAAGATCGACTACGCCGGCTGGAATGAGGCTTGGAGCGCGGTCTTCAACACCGCCAAGACTCCGCACAAGCCCGCCCGCACCACCGTCGGTGTGCCGCTGCTCGGCCGCGCCGGCACCTATATCGAAATCGAATACGTCTGCGCGAAGCCGGATGAAGCCGGTCTCTTCGCCGGCTCCGACAAACTCGGCCTCCCGGTTTCTAATCCGATGCTGAAGCCCTACGGCACCAAGGAAGGTCGCATCTACAATGGCGTCGGCATCAAGGCCGGTTCCGCGTACTATTGGACCGCGGGCACGACCTCCCCGATGCTCAAGCCCGACGCGCCCGCCACCTCCCCGGAGAGATTCGGCGACATGAAGACCCAGGCGACCGGGCTGCTGCAGCGGCTGCAGGAGAACCTCGCCAATGTCGGACTCACCTTCGGAGACGTGATCTACCTCCGTGCCTTCGTCGGACCCGACACCTTGCGGGGCGGAAAATTCGACTACGACGGGTGGAATGCGGCCTACAGCGAGTTCTTCAACACGGCTTCGAATCCGCACAAGCCCGCGCGCACGACCGTCACGACGCCAACGTACGGTGCCCCCGGCATGATGCTCGAGGTGGAGTTGCTGTGCGCGTTCCCCGGGGCGCCGGACAAGGTGACCTTTGACAACAAGGCGAGCCCCGGACTCAAGGCGTACGGCGCGCCGACCGCGGCCATCTCCTCCGGCGTCGCGTCGAAGGCGGGCAACAACTTCTACTTCTCCGCCGGCGCCGGCCCGAAGGTGGGCGGCGGCGACATGAAGACCCAGGCCCTCTCCGCGCTCGATACCCTCAAGACCCGCCTCGCCGAGGCCGGCCTCAGCTTCAAGGACGTCACCTTCCTCCGCGCCTACGTCGTGCCGGAAGCGGACGGCTCCGTGGACCGCACCGGCTGGGGCGACGCCTACACGACCTACTTCAACAACAAGGATCAGCCGCACAAGCCGGCCCGCACGACCATCGCTGTGCACTCGCTGCCGCGGCCCGACTGGAAGATCGAAATCGACGTGATCGCGGCGGCGCCGTGATCGGATTTTCGCTTTTGGATGACTGATGTCGCTTCGCTCGGCACTCGATTCTCGATTGCGGGGCCCCGGTAGGCCGCGGGCTGCCGCGCTTCGAGGAGAGTCGTCTCCGTGGCTGCGAGCGTGAGCGAGTGGCCTCCGGACATCATTCGTTTCTCTCCCAGCACTCGATCACCGCACGGGGGTGAATGCCCTGTCATTCAGAGCGCAGCGAACAATCCAAACGGACGTCGAGCTCTAGGTGTGGATTCTTCGCTGCGCTCAGAATGACAGGAGGAGATGCGGGTCCTGTCTCGATCTCCTACATTCTCCACTCGCTCACGCTCGCGGCCACGGCCCCAAACTCGCCCATGTCACTCCTCCTCCGCTCCCTACTTCTCGCCTTGGCGCTGCAAAGCGCGGCCGCGTCTGCGGCCACGCCTGCGATGACCGTCTACGGCGAGGCCACGTCGCGCTTCGCCCGTGGCGTGACCGTCTCGGCGGGCGCGCCAATGTACTTCACCTCCGGCAGTGGCGCCGGCGCGAATGCCCCGGCCGACATGCGCGGACAGGCGCTGCTCGCGCTCGAGAAACTCAAGCAGAGCGTGGCCGCCGCGGGCTTCACCCCGCAGGACATGGTGTTTGTTCGCGCCTGCCTCGCCCCCGGAGCGGACGGCAAAGTCGATTATGCCGGCTGGAATGAAGCCTGGACGGAGTTTTTCAAAACGTCGGGCAACACCCGAAATCCCGCGCGCACCACGCTCGGCGTGCCGACGTTGGGGCGGCCCGGGATCCTCATCGGCGAAATCGAATGCGTTTGCGTGGCGCCGCTCGTGCCTTCGTTTGCCGCGGGATCCGAGAAGCTCGGCCTCCCGACCTTCAATCCGAAGCTGAAGCCCTACGGTGTGAAGGAAGGCCGCTTCTACGCCGGCATGGGCGTGATGCCCGGCAGCGCCCTCTACTGGACCGCCGGCATTCCCGCCCCGATGCAGAAACCGGACGCTCCCGCGGGCGACCCCGAGAAATATGGCGACATCAAGGTGCAGACTCGCGCCACGCTGAAGCGCCTGCAGGAAAACCTCGCGAGCGTCGGACTCACCTTCAAGGACGTCGTGTACCTGCACGCGTGGGTCGGACCGGACAAGGCCCATGGCGGCGCGTTCGACATCGCGGGCTGGAACGCGGCCTACGACGACTTCTTCAACAACGCGGATAATCCCCACAAGCCGGCGCGCGCCACCATCACGACGCCGACGTTTGGAAATTCCGGACTGATGCTCGAAGTGGAAATCATCGCGGCCTTCCCGGGCTCGCCGGACAAAGTGAAATTCGATTCGACGACGAATCCGAATCTCAAGGCCTACGGCACGGCCGCCGCGCCCATTTCCTCCGGAGTCGCCGTTAAGAGTGGGACACCGCTCTACTGGTCAGCCGGGGTCGGTCCGACCATCGACGGCAACATGAAGACGCAGGCGCTCTCCGCGCTCGAGCTCCTGCAGAAGCGGCTCACCGAAGCGGGACTGGGCTACAAGGACGTCATTTTCCTCCGCGCCTACGTCGTGCCCGAGGCGGACGGCAACATCGACCGCGCCGGCTGGACCGAGGCCTACCAGACGTACTTCAACCGCCCCGACCAGCCGCACAAACCGGCCCGCACGACGATTGCGGTGCAGTCCCTGCCGCGACCCGGCGGGAAGATCGAAGTCGAAGTGATCGCGGCGGCACCGTGATCGGATTTTCGATTTTGGATTGTCGCTTTTCGATTGCAGACCCACGGGAAGCGCCACGTCCGTCGGGTTGATGGGCGAATGGATTCTCCGATGGAGGCGCGGTGCCCCCACCGCGCGCGTTGCAGGATCCGCCGCGCCGGGAAGAATCCAATCCGATGAGGTCCTTGTCGCTCATTCCCCTCCTGTGCCTCGCTCCGCTGCTGGGCGTCGCGGCTCGTGCGGCCGACGCCTGGGATGAATTTCGCCGCGAACTGATCGCCGACCGATTCTCCGGTGTCGTGCTCGTGGCGCGCGGCGACGCGATCTTGTTCGAGGAAGGCATCGGATTTGCCAATCGCGCGACCTCGGAGCTTATCACGCCGGACACGGCGTTTCGGATTGGCTCGCTGACGAAAGCGATCACGGCAGCGGCGGTGACGGAGTTGGCGAACGACGGTCGGCTCGACCTGCACGCGCCGATCCGCGCCACGTGGCCCGAGTGGCCCGCTGGCTGGGCCGACGCGACGGCGGACCGCCTCCTGCTCCACACCGCGGGTCTGCCGGAGTACACGAATCGCGCGGACTTCCCCGCGGGTTGGATGCCGGCTGTTTCCGCGTCGCTGTTATTCCAGCGGCTCGGATCGGAGCGTGCCGCGGTCGAAGCCAGCGCGCATCCGAATTACAGCAACACGCACTACGTCCTGCTGGGCGCACTCATCGAGCGGGTCACCGGGCAATCGTACGCGGATTTTGTGGCCACCCGAATTTGTACGCCGGCCCGCATGACGCGGACCCAGATCTGGCCGGAGGGACAACCACGATTCCGCCACGCGATCGGGTACGAGATGACTCCGGACGGTGACCGACCGGTCGAGGAACGAGCGCCCGGGTTGCTGGGAGCAGCGGGCGCGTTCTCCGCCACGGCGAAAGATCTGCATCGCTTTGTCGCATGGCAGGCGCGCCACGATCCCGGTCTCTCCGCGGTGAAATCCGGACAGCCCAGGTACGGGTGGGTAAAAGTCCAACCGGAGGGCCGATCCGGCTGGGCATGTATCGGCCAGGTGCGCGGTTTCAGCGGAGCGGTGCTCGTTATTCCGGAGGAAGGAATCTCAGTCGTGGTGCTGTCGAATCTGGATCAAACGCCCGCACTGCCGCGGGCATTGCGGGCGTTGGAAGCGGCGGCGGGTTCACGCGCCGGCAGCGGTTCCAAGAATGCGGTTAGCCGGCCGTAACTCGCGAGCCACACCCCGCCCTCCGGGCACTCCTCTCCACAAGGGGACCATACCGTTGAACCACAGATGGACACCGATGCACACAGATGGGCGAAGACCGCTTACGTCGTCCCCCGGGCCGTGTGCGTGACTTCCAACCACCCTGCGCTGGATCGCCGTCTCTGAATCCGTGTCCATTTGTGTCCATCTGTGGTTGTTTCCGCTCCGAGGATCGGGCTCGATCCGGGTGCCCGAAGGGCGGGGTATGGTCGTCCGTGAACCGCTGTCTTTCCTGCTCTCGTCAGCCGGCACTCACGCCGCGCAGTCCTTGGCGAAGATGGATCAAAATATTTTTCCCGACCTCGATTCGCATCCGCTTTGGGCACGCGTCCTGCTGAATTGGTGCCAAAGATCGCTGTATCGATTCGTCACATACTTTCCGGCGCGCGGTTGAAAAGGTTTCATCGACCGCTCGCTTTACGCCGGAGGCTGCCCGGTTACTTGTTCTTCACCGAGCCTTCCCCGATTGATTCCCAGACGGGCCAGGCCGGCAAACCCTGATCATGAAGAACCCCCTGTTCGTCCTCTTCGCCAGCCTCGCGCTGGCATCTCCTCTCGCCACCCACGCCGCTCCGTCGGCCGAGGCCTGGCTCGAAACCTACTACGTCAACCCGCAGCCCGGCCAGTTGGCGGACTCCTTCTGGGCACTGAGCCGCGAAGGCTATTTTGATCGCCCGGGCAACATTCCGGTCGCCGTGGGCTTCTTCTCCGCTGTGTTCGCGCAGAACCCGGATCGGGTCGAAGGCTGGCTCGCCGACTTGAAGGGTCTCCCGCTCCGGCACCAGCGGCTCCTCGCCGCGGCGCTTTGGCAGGCCGGTCATCCCCATGGCGCCGAACTGATGCGCAAGCTCGCGGTGAACTCGCCCGTGCAGGCTGACATCGAGCGTCTCGCCTCGGTGGAAAGCCGGCGCGTGCTCGACACCGCCGTGATGTCACCCGCTTCCATGAATCTCCAGTGGGGATCCTATCTCGCGACCGGCGACGAGCGTCACATCGTGAATATTTTCGACGCGATCGGTCACAACGAACCCGGTCTCGAGACCGCGGCCGCCGTCGCCCTCGCCGAGCATGCAGCCGATCATCCGCAGGTCATGGAAATCTGCCGCACCCAGCTCGATCGCCAGCCTGACGAAGTGAAGGAAGTCCTCCGCGCCGCCGTCAACGCCGGTACCAAGGCCCGGCCGAACAGCTGAGCGATTTTGTCCTGACTACCCGGCCGGCTTCCTTCGGGGAGCCG
>CANJCM010000060.1 GCA_947472765.1 Opitutia bacterium | reverse complement strand
GAGGGCGGCCGCGGACCGACGCTCGCGCAGCCCAGCCTGCCCCGCGCCGGCCAGGATGTGGACCTGCTCCGGATCGTCCAGCGTGGCATCCCGGGAACGGAAATGCCCAGCGTGCGGCTGAAGACCGGTGAGGCCCCTTATCTCGCGGCGTTTGTCCGCTCGCTTGGCAAGATTCCCCAGGAACCGGTCAAGGGCAATCCGGCCAAGGGCGCCGAACTGTTCAATACCAAGGGCGCCTGCCTGACATGCCACAGCCTGAACGGCAAAGGCCAGGCCATCGGACCCGACCTGACCAACATCGGGCAGCGTCGCAGCCCGTCCTTCCTCCGCATCAGCATCGTCGAGCCGGGCGCCGAAGTTCCGCAATCGTTCAACTCGACCCGCACCGAGGTCAGCATGCCGGCGAATTTCGTGTTCGTCCGGGCGAAGACGAAGACCGGCAAGGAAGTCGCCGGCGTCCGGGTGAACGAGAACACGTTCTCGATCCAGCTCCGCGATCTCACCGGAGCGATGTACTCGTTCCACAAGTCCGAACTCGCCGAGTTGATCAAGGACAAGGGCATGTCCCCGATGCCGTCCTACGCCGGCGTCTTCACTCCGTCCGAACTCGACGACGTGATCGCCTACCTCGCCTCGCTCCGCGAGAAACCGAAGTCGTAATTTTGCCGCCGTGACCGGACGGCCTGCGCTGCTCCGGGTCACGGCGTTTTTGTTGGCAAGGCGTCGAACCAAGTCATCCTCCCCCGAACATGAGCTCTCGTTCCTGCCGGTTTTTTGCTGCCTTGGGCAGTTGGGTTCTTTTCGGTGCCGCGCTGGCCAGTGGCCAGTCCGGCGCTTCGTACGAGGTCTGGGTGGCCAATGAAAAGTCAGGGGATGTCACGATCATCGACGGCAAGGATTTCAACGCGGTGGCGACGATCCCCGTCGGGAAGCGGCCCCGTGGCATCCATCCCAGTCCGGACGGCAAGCTTGTCTACGTGGCCTTGAGCGGCTCCCCCAACGAGGGGCCCCCCAAGCTCGATGCGAAGGGCAATCCGATTCACGACGACGACGATGACGACGACAAACCGAAGGCCGACAAGGCCGCCGACGGCATCGGTGTGGTCGACGTGGCGCAGCGTAAATTCCTGCGCAAGATTCCTGCGGGTTCGGATCCGGAGCAATTCGCGGTCAGTCCCGACGGCAAGCGACTCTTTGCCGCGAATGAGGATGTTGGTGCGGCCACGGTCATCGATGTCACCAACGGCAAGATTGTGACGCTGGTGAAGGTCGGCCGTGAGCCCGAAGGTGTGGGCATCACGCCGGACGGAAAGATTTGCTACGTCACCTGTGAGACCGCCGGCGAAGTCTTCGCGATCGACACGCAGACCTTCAAGGTCGTCGGGCACTTCAATGTGAACCCGCGGCCGCGCAACGTCTCCTTCACCGCCGACGGCGCCCGCGCCTTCATCACCTCTGAGTCCGCCGGGGAATTGAACGTGATCGACACCGCTAAGCTGGCGGTGGCGAAGGTGATCAAGCTGCCCGCTGGCTCGCGTCCGATGGACGTGAAAGTCTCCGTGGACGGAGAGAAGGTCTACGTCAGCAACGGCCGCGCCGGTACGATCTCAGTGGTCGATGCGCACAGCTACGAACTCCTGAACACGATCAAGGTCGGTCCCCGGCCCTGGGGATTCGATGTCTCGCCCGATGGAAAGTATCTCTTTGTCGCGAATGGTCCGTCGGATGACGTGTCGGTGGTCGACCTTGCGACCGAGAAGGAAATCAAGCGCGTGAAGTCGCCGGGAGCTCCCGGGACCGTGACGGTTGTGCCGCTCGCCAAGTGAGCGGGCGCGGTTGAGGAAGTGGCGTAGTTGCATCCGGGCGTGGACGAGCCACGACCCTGCAACGGATCTCACCAACGTCGTCTCGTAGGGGCTCGCCTCGTGCGCGCCCTCTGCGACTTGCGGGCCGCCCCTGCAGATGTGGCCACGGCCTACTCGCTGACGATGAAAACCTCCTGCGTCGGGATGCTGTTCGTGTGCCCCGGCTTGAACGCCCGGACCCGCAGGATGGTCGCTTCCGTCAGTACCAACGGCTTCTCATAAACCGGGTCCGACGTGGACGGTACCGAGCCGTCCACGGTGTAGTGTAGGGTCGCTCCGGGCTGGCCCTGCAGCGTCACGGTGACAGAACGCTCGAAGTTTCCGCCCCGCGGCGAGATGATCGGTGGCGGCTGCACCGGTTGTCCCGGCATGCTCTCAATCCATGCCCGTAACAATGCCATGCCCGGCTCATCGACGGTGTTCCGGGCGAGGGGCGGCATTTTGTACGCCTCGAGGGTGTTCGCCCGCATGAAGAGGATCGAACGCCAGATGTCGTTCGGCGCGATAATCCGCGCGCGATCAATGCCCTGATTGATCAACACCGGGCCACCGACGAGATTCTGCCGCGCCAGCGGCGTATCGAACCGGGCATCGAATTCCGCCACGGTGCCGCCGGGTCGGTGGCAGTGGGCGCAATTGGCATCGAGGTAGGATCGGGCGCGCTCCTCGAGGCTGTGCGCGGGGTCGTCGAGCCGGGCGAGCTTCGGGAGCTTGGGAATATCGGACTCGTCCAGCTTCTGATCGAAGAGGCCAAGATGATTCCACGTGCGCAGTTGATTTTCGGTCACACCCGAAGGGTAGGCCACCTCCCGGTTCAACTGGCGGGTCTTGAGACCGAGGACGAACCCGGCGTTCGCGGTGTGACACTTCCGGCAGTCCTCCTGGTTCGGATAGTACCAAGGCTGAACGCGCGATCCGGTGGCCGTCTTGATCGTGATCTCCTCGGTGAGGCCGGCCTGGACCAAATCCGCGTCGCTGTTGTCCGGCCGCCACTTGTACGTGACGCCGTAGATGCCGCCGTTTTCGTCGCGCACGATCAACCGAGTCTCAAGTCGCCGCGCGGAGCCCGGCTGCGTCTCGTCGAGCGTGAGATCGAAGTGCTTCACGAGCACGGTGCCCGCGGGGAAGACCCATTCGCCGTGCGGCGAGAACTGAACCGTCTGCCCTGTGGGAACGGCGATCCAGCGAGTCTTGAGCGCGTGGTCGGACCAGAATGGGACTACCAGCTCGTAGGGAAGCAGCTCATCCGCCGGGACGAGCCGGCGAATGTCTTTGAAGGCGCCCGTTTCCGACAGGAGCGCAGGCATCGGGCCGTCAACGGTCCGCGGCATGCGGAGGTAAGGCTGCGTCGCCACGCGCGCCGCCACCCCGTAGGCTGGGGCCGCCTCCACGGGGGCAGTCGCCGCGCCGAGCAACAGGCCGGCGAGGACGACTTTCCCCCAGCGAGCGCTGCGTTCGAACATCCGGGCCAAACGTGCCGTCATCGGGTCGGAAGCTCCTCCCGGGATACGAGGAGGCCGCGATGGTCGGCCGCCCCACGAATGCAGCTTCGCCGCGAAGGCTGGAGAAATGCCCTTTTCATGCCGCCAAAATAACCGGGAGCGCGAATTCGACAAATGACTTTTGCGAACCGCCGCCGAAACCCGTCAAATGGGTGACTTGGAGCCGGCGAGTTCCTTCGCGGCGTTGGCTTTGGGCGCCGGGGCGCCGCCCCACGTCATGCGATGAAGGGTGCCGTCCCGATCGATGAGGACGTGCTTCAACACCTTCCCAACATGGATCGCGATGAGCAGGATGAAGACGACGATGGCCGCGAAATGGATTTGGCTGCAGACTTCCTTGATCGCCGGCGACTCCGCCATCCAGCGCGGCAGCGGATGTCCGAAAAACCGAATGGGATACTTGGTGACCGAGGAGCCGATGAAGCCGGAGAGCGGAATGATGACGAGACAGGCGTAGAGCGATCCATGGACGATCTTCGCCGTGGTGCGCTGCCAGGCGGGAATGTGTCCGGGGAGCGGCGGCGCGGGATGCGTCAACCGCCAGCCCAGTCGCAGCAGGATGACGAGGCCGATCACGATGCCGATCGACTTGTGCAGGTTGAACCACTGGGCCTGCCCGCCGCCGGTGTTCGGGAGTTGGACCATCCAGAAGCCCAGTGCGAGCTGGCCCAGCGCCGCCACGGCGACGAGCCAGTGCAGGGCTTTCGCAGTCGGGGTATATGCGGTCGGGGACGGGGTATTCATCGGGGAGGGAACGGGGCGACCAGGCGGGGGTGACGCTGCCCCTGTCACGAAACACCGCGGTCCAGCGGTCACAAGTCCCAACGTTCTGCCCGGCATTAAGCGGTGCCCGTGCCCTTTCGCGCGCCGCAAAAAAAAGGGCCGCCCGAAAAGGGCGGCCCGGGAATCTTGGCTGCGACTCCGCTTACTTCGAATCCGCGACCGCGGCTTGGGCCGCCGCGAGGCGGGCCACCGGCACGCGATACGGGCTGCACGAGACGTAGGTCAGGCCGATTTTGTGACAGAACTTGACCGAGTCCGGATCGCCACCGTGCTCGCCGCAGATGCCGAGCTTGATGTCGGGGCGGGTCTTCCGGCCCTTGGCGATGGCGATTTCCATCAGCTGGCCGACGCCGGTCTGGTCGACGCTGGCGAACGGATTCTTCTTCACGATTTCCGACTCCGCGTAGGCGGGGAGGAAGGAGCCCGAGTCATCGCGGGACATGCCGAGGCAGGTCTGCGTGAGATCGTTCGTGCCGAAGCTGAAGAACTCGGCGGTGTGCGCGATCTCGTCGGCGGTGAGGGCACCGCGCGGGATCTCGATCATCGTGCCGACGGAGTAGACGATCTTGGTCTTCTTCTCCGCCTGGACCGCCGCGGCGACCTGGTGGACGAGCTCGACCTGGAGATCCAACTCCTTTTTGAACCCGACGAGCGGGATCATGATTTCCGGCTTGGCCTTGAAGCCCTGCTTGTTGGCGTCGGCGGCCGCTTCAAACACGGCGCGGGCCTGCATCGCGGTGATCTCCGGATAACGGATGCCGAGACGGCAGCCGCGGAATCCGAGCATCGGGTTGAACTCATGCAGCTCGTGCACGCGCTTCATGATCTTCTCGACCGGGATGTTCAGCTTCCGCGCGAGATCGACCTGCTGCTCCTTCGCGTGGGGGAGGAACTCGTGCAGGGGCGGGTCGAGGAAACGAATCGTCGCCGGATAGCCCTTCAGCGCCTTGAAGATGCCGAAGAAATCCTCGCGCTGATACGGGAGGAGTTTGGCCAGGGCGGCCTGACGCGCGCCGATCGTGTCGGCGAGAATCATCTCGCGCATCGCGTCGATGCGGTCGCCTTCGAAGAACATGTGCTCCGTGCGGGTCAGGCCGATGCCGACGGCGCCGAACGCGATCGCGTTGGCGGTCTGCTCCGGTGTGTCCGCATTGGTGCGCACGGTGAGCTTCGTGATTTGCGAGCACCACTTCATGAGCTGGGCGTAGCTCTTGAACTTCTCCGTCGCCTTGGCCTGCGCATCGTTGTGCAGGAGGCCCGCGACGATTTCGGAAGGAGCGGTCTTGATCTGGCCGGCGTACACCGTGCCGGAAGTGCCGTCGATGGAGAGGAAATCCCCCTCGGCGAACGTCTGGCCGGCGATGCTGGCGGTCTTCTTGTCGTAATCGATATGGACGTCGGCGGCGCCGCAGACGCAGACCTTGCCCATCTGGCGGGCAACGAGGGCGGCGTGCGAGGAGACACCACCGCGGGCGGTGAGGATGCCCTCGGCCGCGATCATGCCGCGCAGATCCTCGGGGGAGGTCTCGACGCGGACGAGCAGCACCTTCTCACCGCGCTCGGCGGCCTGGACGGAACGCTCGGCGTTGAAGTAGATGCGGCCGGTGGCGGCGCCTGGGCCGGCCGGGAGACCGGTGGCGATGACCTGGGCTTTCTTGACCTCGTTGAGATCGAAGATCGGCGCGAGCAACTGCTCGAGCTGGTCGGCCGGGTTGCGCATGATGGCCGTCTTCCAGTCGATCAGCTTCTCCTTCACCATATCGATGGAGAACTTGAGCGCGGCGGCGGCGGTGCGCTTGCCGTTGCGCGTCTGGAGCATGAACAGCTTGCCTTCCTGGATCGTGAATTCGATGTCCTGCACGTCCTTGAAGTGAGCCTCGAGGGTCTTGCGAACGCGGAGCAGCTCGGCGTACGACTTCGGCATCACGTCCTTCAGTTTCAGGACGGGCTCGGGCGTGCGCACGCCGGCGACGACGTCCTCACCCTGCGCGTTGACGAGGAATTCGCCGTAGAACTCGTTCGTGCCGTTGGCGGGATTACGCGTGAACGCGACGCCGGAACCGGAGCTGTCGCCCGTGTTGCCGAACACCATCGCCTGCACGTTGACCGCGGTGCCCCATTCGGTGGGGATGTTGTACTTGCGGCGATAGACCATCGCGCGGTCGTTCATCCAGGAGCCGAAGACAGCGCCGGCGGCGCCACGCAGTTGATCCCACGGATCGTTCGGGAAGGACTTGCCGGTGCGCTCAAGCACGAGGGCCTTGAAGCGCTTGACGAGTTCCTGCTGGTCGAAGGGGCTCAGTTTTGAGTCCTCGATGTCGGCGTGATAGGTCTCGTGCTTGTAATTGTGGATGACCGTTTCGAACGGCTCGTGATCCTCGCCCTCGCGCTTCTGGACCCCCATGACGACGTCGCCATACATCTGGATGAACCGGCGATAGCAATCCCACGCGAACCGGGCGTTGCCCGTGGCGCGCTCGAGCGAAACGACGGTCTGGTCGTTGAGACCGAGGTTGAGGATCGTGTCCATCATGCCCGGCATCGAATCACGGGCGCCCGAACGGACGGCGACGAGCAGCGGGAAGCCCGAGGCGTCACCGAACTTGTAGCCCATGATCTTTTCCATGTTGGTCACGCCGGCTTCCATCTGGGCCTGCAGTTCGCGCGGGTAGGTCTTCTTGTGCGCGTAGAAGTACGTGCAGACCTCGGTCGTGATCGTGAAGCCGGGAGGCACCGGGAGGCTGATGCGCGTCATCTCGGCGAGATTGGCGCCCTTGCCGCCGAGGAGGGCCTTCATCGTGCCGTTGCCGTCGGCTTTGCCGGCGCCCCACGTGTACACGTATTTCGTCGCCTTGGCGGCGGCTTTGCCGGCCTGGGCGGGCTTGCGGGATGATTTCACCTTGGCGGTGGATTTCTTGGCTTTCGATTTAGCGGCCATAGCGGAGGTTTTGAGTTGGGAAAAACGTTGGGTGACGCGTGCGCGAGGAACCGGGAGGCAATAGGGTGGGGGTAATAGCTGTCAACGGCGCAGCGTGCGCTGCCAGGGTTTCGGGCCGACGCCTGCCGCAAAACGCCGCTCCGGCACATCGCGCTTCCGTTTTGTGAAAAACTTCCCACCATCCCGCTTCCCTATTCCTTGTGAGCGAACCGTCCGCATCCCCCGATCCCTATACGCCCCCTGAAGCGCTGGCGCCTGTACCGAAGGAGCGGGCGATGGGTTTCTGGGACCACCTCGAGGAACTCCGCGGCACGATCATCAAGAGCGTCATCGCCTTCGTGGTCTTCGCGGTGCTGATCGGATACTTCATCAAGGAATTCAACGAGGTGCTGATGTGGCCGCTGCTCCACGTCACGGCGGATTTTCCCCATCTTACGGTCGAACTGGGTACCACGACCCCCCTCGAGGTGTTCAACATGATCATCCAGATGTGCTTTCTGGGCGGTCTGACACTCGCGAGCCCGTTCATCCTGTTTTTCATCGGGCAATTTGTGGCGCCGGCACTGACAGAGAAGGAAACCAAAATCATCCTCCCGCTGTGCGTCTCGGCCCTCGTGCTCTTCCTGATTGGCGCGTCATTCAGCTTCTTCCTGCTCGTTCCCAGCACGGTGCGGATGGCGATCGAGTTGAACGATACCTTCCACCTCGCATTCCGGTGGACCGTCGGCGCGTATTACAGCCTGTTGATGTGGCTCGTGCTCGGCGTGGGCGCGGCCTTCGAGTTCCCGCTCGTCATCGTCTTGCTCGTCTGGATGGGCATCCTCTCGACGGCCTTCCTGCGGAAGTACCGCCGCCACGCGATCGTGTTGATCTTCGTCGTGGCCGCGATCATCACGCCGACCCCGGACCCTCTGACCCAGTCGCTGTTCGCCGCACCGCTCTATGCGCTGTTCGAGATCGCGATTCTGGTGTCGGCGCGCATCGAGAAGCGCCGGGCCAAAGCGCAGGCCGCCCTGTAATTCCGGGCTGGATTAGAGCTTGCCCGGTGAATGCCCGGGACTGGCGGTCCATACCTCCGGAATTTAACCACGGAGTGCACTGAATGCACCGAGTGAAATTGGGCCTGAAGCTTCGGACGCAGGAGCTTTGCTCCCGGGCCTCCCTGTTCAGAGATCAAAACTCTTCGGACGGGGAACAAGCAACGGATCACGGCTCGCACCTTTGCTGGCCCCCTAGGCAGGCCGCGTCAGCGGCATGCCCTTACATGCCCTTCTTCACGAAGACGACGTCCCGATCCGAATCCTTGATCTTGATCGTCTTCTGACCCTTCGAGTCCTTGCCGATGTACTCGATGCTGGCGGCGACTAGGACCGGCAGGTTTTTGCGGATATCGCGGCTCTCGCCCTCGCTCGTGACGTCGACGATCCACACTTCGGACGGCGGCCGGCCTTCTGCAACCACCTCTGTGGAGAGTGCGGACATCTTGAGATATTTTTCGTAGACGATGGACGTCACGATGTAGTCGCGATACCCGGCCAGGTGAGTGGTCGGCGGATCCTGGATCACCACGGTGGAGTAAATCGGCTGGTTGTTGGGGCCGGTGCCCGTCTGCACGCGTTCGACCCGCCGCTCGCCGGGAATTTCGATGTAGACCGGCTCCGACACCGTTTCGCGGCGTATCTCGGGCGGACCGACGCCGTAATCAAGATTCACCACGATGTCCGGTTTGGTGTTCTCCGGCGCCTCATAAAGTCCTTTGCCCGAGAGTGCGGTCTTCACGTAACCGGCCGCCTCCTTGTAGCGGAGGGAGTCCTCCGTCACGAGGGGGTTCTTGTTGACGATCTTGTAGGAGATCGACTGTTCCGCGCCCGGTTTGGCGAGGGAGTCGACCGTCACGGTCGTGGCACAACCGCCGAGAAAAAGCCCCGACGCGACCAGCAGCAACGGCACCAAGGCGAGGCGCCGAAATGAGCGACGCGAGGTTGGGTGGGAACCGGTCTTCATGGAGAACGCGGGGACCGTAGCCAAAGTCCGCCGTGAGGCAACTCCGGGAGTTCGGCCTCTGTCCTTTGCGCCCAAAAAACCACGGCGCCGGTCAAGCAGGGGAACCCGCCTTACTTCCGACGCGCCGCGACCTGGGCGCGGTAGACCACGCGGAACATCTGAATGCAGAGCCAGAACACGCCACTCATGCACGCCGAGCAGAGACTGCCCCAGAGCAGGCGCATCGTCGGATCGGTCGTCGGTACATGAATCGCGACGATCGTGTACATGAAGAGGAAGAACGCGATCACCAGCACGGCATCGACGGCGAGGCTGACGGGTGTGGTGTGCTTCTGCGGCTGGGACATGGCGCAAAAACAAACGGACAAAGCGGCCTTGTCCATGGAAAATTTGCCGGCCCCGTCGCGTGGCGGCGCGGCTAGTTCGGAATCGCCTCGGTGAGGACCTCGGGACCCTCCGCGGTCACGAGGATGTTGTCTTCGATGCGGACGCCCCCGAGGGAAAGGTATTGCCCGGCGCGTTCCCAGTTCACGTCAGGGGCAAAACGCGCGCGGCGCCCGGGGTCGTTAAGCAGTGCGGGGATGAAATAAAGTCCCGGTTCGATTGTCACCAGGTAGCCCGGGGCCAGCGGCAGATCCATCCGCAGGCTCTGCAGGCTCGGCCGGGGATCACGCGTGCGTCCCGGCAGCAGTCCGCTGGCGTCACGGACGCCGAGGCCGACCATGTGGCCGATTCCGTGAGGGAAGAACAAGGTGTGCGCCTCGCGTTCGACGAGGCTTTGCGGCGATCCGCGGAGCAGTCCCAATTCCACGAGCGCAGTGGTTAGGTCGACCGCAGCGGCCAGATGGATCGCCTTCCACTCCGCCCCCACGACGCAGCGGGTGATCGCACGTCGCTCCGCCTCGAGCACCGCCTGGTAGAAGTCTCGCTGGAAGGCGCTGGGTTCACCCGCAACATAAGTGCGCGTGACGTCGGCGGTGTACCGCTCCACCTCGGCCCCCGCATCCACGAGCACGAATTCGCCCGATTGCACGGCTCGCACCGTCGGTTCGAAGTGCAGCACCGCAGCGTTCGGTCCGCTGCCGACAATGGTTCCGTAACCGGTGCGCTGGCCGCCATGCCGGAAGAAGCCGGCTTCCAGTTCGATTTGGAGGGCGCGTTCGGTCACGCCGGGAACCAGCGCACGGCGCAACTGCGCGAAGCCGCACGCCGTCGCGGTCACTGCCCGTCGCACGGCGTCGAGTTCGAGTTCGTCCTTCGGGCGCCGCGCGTGCCGGAGGGCCTCGCGGATCCGCCCGTTGAGTTCCGGGTCGGAATTTGCGCCTGCGACGCCCGCGCCGAGTGCGGCCATACGCCGGCTGCGCCGGGCTTCGAGCCAGGCGGGCAGGTGGGCGAGGGGTTCGCCCTCGATTTGCGTGCGCCCTTCCCAGATTCGTTCGGCCTCCGTGACCGCGGGGACAAATGAGATCCAGCGGCGGTCAGGCGCGGCTTGCGGATCGAAGGCGACCACGCCGCCGGCACATTCCTCCGCGGTGAGGTAGAAATACTCCGCGTGGGAACGAAACGGATAGGTTTGGTCGCTATTCTCGGGGAGCGGTATGGGCTCACCCGCACCGACCAGCAGGATCGCCTCACCGAGCGGCAGGGCGGCTGCAATTCGTTCCCGACGGATGGCGAGCAGCGTGGAACGCGAAAGAGGAGCGGTCACCTGCCGAGGTTCATCCGGCCTCGCCACCGGCCGCAAGAGCCGGTTGAGCGCGTCCAAAACTTATGCGGACTTCACGCGAGATAGAAACCGTCCTGCTAGGAGGAAAAACGGTTTGCGACGGTCGGGACCGCTCCTCAACGTCTCAACTCCTTCCCGCGCGACCTCCGCCCGGGATCAAATCAACCCGCTCCATCCTCACTCCCATGCCCATCGCTGTCGGTTCCAAAGCCCCGGATTTCACTCTCAAGACCAAGGCCGCGGACGGCCTCAAGGACGTCAAACTCAGTGAGGCGTTTGGCCAGAGCCAGACCGTGCTGCTGTTTTTCCCCGCCGCGTTCACCGGCGTCTGCACCCAGGAAATGTGCGACCAGACCAACGGTCTCGGCGAATACGAGAAGCTCGGCGCCAAGGTCTACGGCATCAGCGTGGACACGCCTTTCGCCCAGGAAGCTTGGGCCAAGGCCAGCAAGATCGGCGTCACCCTGCTCTCCGATCTGAACAAGACCGTGACGAAGGCCTACGACGTCGTGTTCCCCAATCTCGCGGGCATCGGCGACACGTCGGCCCGGGCGGCGTTCGTGATCGGCAAGGACGGCACCGTGAAGTACGCGGAGCAGACGCCGACGCCGAAGGATCTCCCGAACTTTGACGCGATTAAGGCCGCGCTCGCCAAGTAAGGCATCGGGCTTGCGACCGTTTTCCGCGGAGCCTTCGCCCGACCGTTTCGGCGGCGGGGGCTCCGCGGCTCTTTTCCCTCCACTTCTTCCTTCATGAACAGCCTCCCGAATCCGTTGCAAACGCTGCAGACGTTCAGCGCGAACGGTGCGTCCCATCAATTCTACTCGTTGCCCGCGCTCGAGCAGTCCGGCTTCAAGGTCTCGCGCCTGCCGGTCTCGATCCGGCTCGTGCTCGAGTCGCTGCTGCGCAATTGCGATGGCATGCGTGTCGCCGATGGCGCGATTCGCGCGCTGGCGAGCTGGGGGGCAAAGGCGGAGCGGACGGAGGAAATCCCGTTCGTCGTCGCGCGCATCGTGCTGCAGGACTTCACCGGTGTGCCGCTGCTCGTGGATCTCGCGGCGATGCGTTCCGCCGTCGCGCGGATGGGCAAGAACCCGAAGATCATCGAGCCGCTGGTGCCCGTCGATCTCGTGGTCGACCATTCGGTGCAGGTGGACTTCGCGGGCTCGGCGGATGCGCTCGGCAAGAATCTCGAGCTCGAGTTCACCCGGAATCGCGAGCGCTACCAGTTTTTGAAGTGGGGCATGCAGGCGTTCGACACCTTCAAGGTGGTCCCGCCGGGCATTGGCATCGTGCACCAGGTCAACCTCGAGTTCCTCGCCAAGGGCATCCTCACGGACACGAACGGCGTGGTCTATCCGGATACGCTCGTCGGCACCGACTCGCACACGACGATGATTAACGGTCTCGGCATCGTGGGCTGGGGCGTGGGCGGCATCGAGGCCGAGGCCGGCATGCTCGGTCAGCCGGTTTATTTCCTGACCCCCGACGTCGTCGGCGTGCACCTCACCGGCGCACTGCGCGAAGGCGTCACCGCCACTGACCTCGCTCTCACGGTCACGCAGATCCTGCGCAAGGCGAAGGTCGTCGGCAAATTCGTCGAGTTCTTCGGCCCCGGGGCGCAGGCCCTGCCGGTCGTCGATCGCGCGACGATCGCGAACATGGCGCCCGAGTACGGTGCGACGATGGGTCTCTTCCCGATCGACGCCGAGTGCTCGAACTACCTGCGCGCCACGGGTCGTGACGAGAAGCACGTCGCGCTCTATGAGGCGTACTACAAGGCGCAGGGGCTGTGGGGCATCCCGGCCCGCGGCAGCATCGATTACTCTCAGGAACTCGAACTCGATCTCGGCACTGTCATGCCGAGCGTCGCCGGCCCGAAGCGGCCGCAGGATCGCATCGAGCTGCCGAAGCTCGGCCAGGAGTTCGTCAGCGCATTTTCAAAGCCGGTCGCCGAAAATGGCTTCGGCAAGGCGGCGGCGGATTTCCACAAGACCGTGCACGTCGAAGGTGGCGGCTGGATGAAGCCGGTCAGCGGCGGCGGCGGCAGCCAGAAGCCGGTGACCACGGCCGCGTCGGCCGCAAAGGACACGAACGTCTCCACGGAGCGGGAGATGGCGAACAATCGCCCGACGCCCGATCCGGTTTCAGTGAAGGCCCGCCGCATCGACGGCGAAGTCGGCCACGGCAGCGTGCTGATCGCCGCGATCACGAGCTGCACCAACACCTCCAACCCGAGCGTCATGCTCGCGGCCGGCCTGGTGGCCAAGAAGGCCGTGGAACGCGGCCTGAAGGTGAATCCGGTGGTGAAGTCCTCGCTCGCGCCCGGCTCGCGCGTCGTGACCGAGTACCTCCAGAAGACCGGCCTCGCGCCCTACCTCGATCAACTCGGTTTCCAGACCGTCGGCTACGGCTGCACGACCTGTATCGGGAACTCGGGTCCGCTCCATCCGGCGATCGAGGAGGCTGTGACGAAGAACGATCTCGTCGCCGCCTCCGTGCTCTCGGGCAACCGTAACTTCGAGGCCCGCGTCCACCAGAACATCAAGGCGAACTTCCTGATGTCGCCGCCGCTCGTCGTGGCGTTCGCGCTCGCCGGTCGCGTCGACATCGATCTCACACGTGAGTCGCTCGGCCACGATCGGAACGGCCAGGAAGTCTTCCTCAAGGATCTCTGGCCGACGCTGAAGGAGGTGCGGGATCTCATGCAGGCGGCGCTGACGCCCGATGTTTTCCGCCGGCTCTACACGGACTTCGCCGCGCAGAATCCGAAGTGGAACGAGATCCCGTCGACCGCGGGCAACGTCTACCAGTTCGACAGCAAATCAACCTACATCCAGGAGCCGCCGTTCTTCGCCGATTTCTCGATGTCCCCCGGCACGATCGCCGAAATCAGCGGGGCCCGTGTGCTCGGCATCTTCGGCGATTCCGTCACGACCGATCACATCTCGCCGGCCGGCGCGATCAAGAAGTCGGCTCCCGCGGGCCGCTATCTGATCGAGAACGGCGTGCCGTTTGAAGAGTTCAACTCCTACGGTTCCCGCCGCGGCAATGACCGCGTCATGGTCCGCGGCACCTTTGCAAACGTCCGGATCAAGAACCTGATGCTCGGCGGCGAGGAGGGCGGGCTCACGATCCACCAGCCGACGGGCGAAAAGGTTTCGATCTTCGATGCGGCCGCCCGGCACATCGCGGCCAGGACGCCGTTGATCGTGATCGCAGGGCAGGAATACGGCACCGGTTCCTCCCGTGATTGGGCCGCGAAGGGCACCAATCTCCTCGGGGTGAAGGTCGTCGTGGCGCAGAGCTTCGAGCGCATTCACCGCTCAAATCTCGTCGGCATGGGTGTGCTGCCGCTGCAGTTCAAGGACGGCACCACCGCGCTGACCCTCAAGCTGGACGGCTACGAGACCTACGACGTCGTGGGCCTGAGCCCGGCGCTGAAGCCGCAACAGGACCTGACGCTGCGCGTCACCCGCCGCGACGGCTCGGTCGACATGGTGCCGGTTCGCTGCCGGATCGATACGCCGATCGAAATCGATTATTACCAGCACGGCGGAATCCTGCCCTACGTACTCCGACAAATTGTCGCGCGGAACTGAGCTGCTGCCAGCAGCATGGGGGGCCTCCCTTATCCGGGAGGCCCCGTCAGCCGTAGTGAGTAGATGAACCGGGCCGTCCGGGTCATTTGCCCCATGGCACTGATCCAGGTTCCGTACGCTAACGCCAATTTTGTCCGATGCCTGAAAACGCCAGCAATCCCGTCTTTCTCGTCGATGCGGAGTCCGATCCGGTCGTCATCCGCATTGACGGGCGGGCGAGCTTCCAGAACAGCGGCTGCGTCCGTGATTTTGTCTCGGAGATGCTGCGGCGTGGGCGGACGCGGTTCGTGATCGATTTCCAGAACTGTGCGAGCATGGACAGCACCTTCCTGGGCGTGCTGGCCGGGGCGGCGATTGAACTGCGCAAACCGTCCACCAATGGGAGCCTCGTGGCGGCGCGCGTGGGGCAGCGGAACATGGAACTGTTGCGGAGCCTCGGTCTTCACCGTTTGCTCACCCTCGACCCGGGTCCCGCGGCGCCGGCTCTTGGGGGCTGCAACACTCCTCTCGCCTGCGAGAAGAAATCGGAGATTGATAACGCCCGGCTGGTCCTCGAAGCGCATGAGAATCTCGTCAACGCCGATGAATTGAACCGGGCGAAGTTCCAGGACGTCCTCGCTTTTCTCCGCAGCCGCGTGGAGCAGAAATAGGATTTCCGGCGTCGTCGCCGGAAATCCGGGAAAAGCGGTTTGCCTCCCGCCGGAGCCCTCGCTCAATTGCGCGTTCCGATGCCCGCCACCCTCGATCGTTTTTCGCTTCCGAATGCCCAGGGCCACTTTGGTCCGTACGGCGGAGTCTTCGTGCCTGAGACGCTGATGACGGCGCTCTCGGAGCTGGGCGCCGCCTACGAGGTGGCGCGAAAGGACCCGGCCTTCCTGCAGGAGCTGAGACATCACCTGAAGGAATTCGCCGGCCGGCCGACTGAGCTGTATTTCGCGGAGCGGCTCACCGCCCTCTGCGGGGGCGCCAAGATTTACCTCAAGCGCGAGGACCTGCTCCACACTGGCGCCCACAAGATCAACAACGCCCTTGGCCAGGCGCTGCTGGCGCGGCGGATGGGCAAAAAGCGGATCATCGCCGAGACCGGTGCCGGCCAGCATGGCGTCGCGACGGCGGCCGTGTGCGCGAAATTCGGCCTCGAATGCGTGGTCTACATGGGCGCCGTGGACATGGAGCGGCAGGCCCTGAACGTGTTTCGCATGCGGCTGATGGGCGCCGAGGTTCGCGGCGTCGAAGCCGGACAGAAGACGCTCAAGGAGGCGATCAACGAGGCGATGCGCGACTGGGTGACCAATGTGCGCGCCACCCACTACATCCTCGGTTCCGCGCTCGGCTCGCATCCGTATCCGATGATGGTGCGCGATTTTCACCGCGTGATCGGCCAGGAGGTGAAGGAGCAGATTCTTGCCCGTGAAGGCCGGCTGCCGGACGAAATGATCGCGTGCGTCGGCGGCGGCTCGAACGCGATCGGCTTCTTCTTCGAGTTCCTCGAGGATACGCAGGTGCGCTTGATCGGCGTCGAGGCGGGCGGCCGCGGCATCGTGCGCGGCGAGCACGCGGCACGCTTCGAAGGCGGAAAGCTCGGAGTTTTGCAGGGCTGCAAGACGTATATTCTCCAGAGCACCGACGGACAGATCGAGCTGACTCACTCGGTCAGCGCGGGTCTTGATTACGCCGCCATCGGCCCGGAGCACGCGTTCTATCGCGATCGCAACCGCATCGACTACGCCTACGCCTGCGATGACGAGGTGATGGAGGCCTTCAAGCTTTGCTCACGCATGGAAGGGATCATCCCCGCGCTTGAGAGCACGCACGCCCTGGTCCACGGCCTCAAGCGGGCCAAGGCCATGCGCAAGGACGAGATCTTGATTATCAACCTCAGCGGTCGCGGCGACAAAGACGTGAACCAGGTCGCCAAGATCCTCGGCGTGAAATTGTGAGGGGTGGAGGCGGCGGCGCCGCCGCCGGTTGAGCGTTGAGAGCTGAGAGTTGAGTGAGGCTGAGAGTTGAGGGTTTGGAGTTGAGAGTCCGGTAAGGCCCTTCCCTCTCTCAACTCTCAACCCTCAGCTCTCAACTAATCTCACCTCCCAACTCGAGCCTTGGCGTTTGTTTGGCGCACCTTTGAGATGGCCGTATGAAAAGCATGACCGGCTACGGCCGCGCGACGGCCGCCCTGGGGCGATTCACCCTTACCGTGCAGGTTAGTTCGGTTAATCGGAAGACGCTCGATCTCACGATCGCGCTGCCCGACGAATGGGAAAGCCTCGAGCCCGCGATCGGCACGTTGGTGAGAACCTTCGCCTCGCGCGGCAAGGTCCATGTCGACCTGGAACTCACGGGCGAACGCAGCGCGACCGAGTCGACTTGGGATGAGGAGGCGGCGCGCGAGGCGCTGCAACGGCTGGGAAATTTTGCCGAACGTCAGGGGATCGAGTTCAAGCCGGGGGCTGAACTGCTCTGGCAAATTGCGAACTCCCAGCGGCGCTCCAACGAAGTCCCGAGCGCGGATGCCGCGCAGGCGATCGTCACCGAGACCCTCACTTCGGCGCTCCGGGAGTTTGCCGCGATGCGGGCCCGCGAGGGCGAGGCGCTCCTGGTCGATTTTTTTCGCCGCGCCGAGCATTTGCACCGGCAGGTCGAGATCATCGCCACGCGGGCGCCGCAGGTGCCGACCCACTATCGCGAGCAACTGCTGAAGCGGTTGCGCGAGGCCGGGCTTGAGCTGGATCTCAACGATGAACGCGTGCTGCGGGAGATTGCGCTCTTTGCGGACCGTTGCGACGTCGCCGAGGAAATCACCCGGCTGCGCAGCCACTTCGAGCAGTTCTCCGCGTTGCTGCGTTCCGAGGGCGAAATCGGCCGCAAGTCCGAGTTCATCCTCCAGGAAATCGGCCGCGAGGTGAACACGATCGGCAGCAAGGCGAATGACCTCACCATCGCCCGGGCGGTGCTGGACCTGAAGAACGAACTCGAACGGATCCGCGAGCAGGTCGCGAACGTCGAGTAAGCCGGCCGCGCCTCCGAGGGAAGTGTTTGAAGATTGGTGTGGCCGGGAGGCGTGGACGAGCCACGCCCCTACACTCACTTCGTAGGGGCGCGCCTCGTGCGCGCCCAGCCAGCCTGGGCGCCTCTACTTCGGGGCGCGGAAGGACTGCCAGAGGAAGAGAATCACGCCGACGCAGATCCCCGAATCCGCGACGTTAAACGTCGGGTAGATGTAGCGAGGGCCGAAATGAAAATCGAGAAAGTCGATCACGTGTCCGTGCACGAGCCGGTCGACGAGGTTGCCGACAATCCCGCCGGACAGCAGTCCGAAGCAAACTTGGGACATCCGATCGCGCAGGCCGAGGGCGTGGCGCCAGAAGTAGATCGCGACGAGCGTGGAGGCGGCGAGCAGCGCAAGCAGGACGCTTTGTCCGGCGAACATGCTCCAGGCGGCGCCGGTGTTCCCGACATGGATCAGGTAAAAGAAATCTCGGGAAAAGATGAGGTCGTTGCCGCCCCCGTGCAGGTGGTAGGGATTGTACGGCAGGTGCGCCGCAATCCATGCCTTCGTGATCTGATCCAGTCCGAACACTGCCGTCGCGAGCCCCAGGAGCAGCCGGTAGGCGCGAATCTTCGCGCCGAGCGGACGCGCCGCCGCCGTCGTCGGCAAATTGGCATTGGCCGCCCCGGCGAGGGGGCGGGAGGAGACAGGCGGTCCGGAATCGGCAGGCATCGGCAGGGCGGACGCGCCGGGCAGGTGAGTTAGGAGTCGCCGCCCGAGTCGTCGTCCATGATCTTGCCGCCGCCATCTTCGCCCAGTTCGCCGAAGAGGCCGGCCTGGCTGCGGGAACGGTGACGGTTCCGCTCGAGATCCTTCTGCGCCTCGGCGGTGTAGCGGGTGAACGGGACCGCGAGCAGGCGGTCCTTGGCGATCGGCTTCTGGGTGATTTCGCAGATGCCGTAGGTGCCGTCGTGAATCCGCTTAATCGCGGCGTCGATTTCGGAAAGCGCTTCCTGCTCGCTCGCCACCATGCTGAGCGCGAAATCGCGATCGAAGGTGTCGGTGCCGGCGTCGGCCATGTGCTGGCCGTAAGCGGAGAGATCGCCCGCATCGTCCTTGGCCGAGCGTTTCAACGTCTCCTCGGAGTGACGTTCGATGCCTTCGGTCAGGTGGCTGCGGAGATCGAGCAGCAGCTTGTAGAAGCGTTTGTACTTTTCCGGGACGTCCTTGTCGGCCTCGAGGGTGGGTTTTTTGCCCTTCTTCGGGTTGAACCCGAGAATGTCGGCGAGCGACGCGGCCTTCACGTGCTGCGGCTTGGCCTTTTCGAGCGCGGCGACGGGCTGCTTGGCGGGCGTTTTGCCGGCCTTGCCCGGGAAAGGTGAGATCGTCTTGGACGCGACGGTTTTCGCGATGGCGCGAACTTCATCGAGGCTGAAGGCGATGGGCTTGGAGGCGACCTTGCGCTTCAGGATGCTGTCGCGCAGGGCGTTTTTCTTGGAGGGCTTTTCCATGGGAGGAGAACTTTGGACGGCTTTGCCGTTCGAACTGGCCTTCCCGCTGGGGGCGGGTTTCACGTTCGGGCTGGTTTTGCCATTGGGTCGCGCCACCTTGACCGCCGCGGGCCGGACAGGTGTCGGGCTCGGTTTCTCTCGGGCGGGCGGCGGGGCGACTTTCTTGGCGGGTTTCTTTTTGTTCTTGGCCATGGGGTGGGAGTTTTGGGGTGAGGTGAAGTTAGACTTTTAACGCCGTGGCGCAACGCGGACAAACTTCGCCGTACGAACTCGTTTCCAGCGCCGGCACCGAACGCCAGCAGCGCGGGCACCGGACCATTCCCAATTCGCCGCACGGTTGGACCGTCACCAGCAGTGAAGCCTCCCTGGCCGAGGCCAAGGTGACATGGGACACGATGAAAAGTTCGGGAAGAAACTCGCGGTGCTTTTCCAGCGAGGCGAAGGCGGGATCCGCCTGATCGAGCGTAAGGGTAATCGCCGCGTCCAGCGACTTGCCGAGTTTGCCCGCGGCTCGCTGGGGCTCGATCGTCTCGTTCACCTTCGCGCGGACGCGGAGGAGGACCGCGACTTCGGCTTCGATCGCCGGATTCGTCCACGTCTCAGGAGCGACCGGCCAGTCCTGCAGGTGGATCGAAGTATCCGCGTACTCTTTTCCGGCGGTGGCGAAACTCCACGCTTCGTCGCAGGTGAAGGTGAGGATCGGCGCGAGCAGCCGGACCAGGGTATTGAAGAGATGATGCAGCGCGGTCTGCGAGGAGCGGCGGAGCGGCGAGTTAGTCCCGAGGGTGTAGAGCCGATCCTTCAGGATGTCGTGATACGTGGCCGACAGCGTGACCGAGCAGAACTGGTTGCAGAGCTGGTAAACCCGGTGGAACTCGAAGGCCTCGTAGGCCGCCGTGCATTCGCGGATCAGCGTCGCGGCTTGGTGCAGCGCCCAGCGGTCGAGGGTGTCCATCCGCTCAATCGGCACGAGGTCGCGGGTGACGTCGAAGTCGAAGAGATTGGAGAGCTGGTAGCGAAGACTGTTGCGCAGCAGTCGATAGGTTTCGCCGACGTGCGACAGGATTTCCTTCGAAACCGGGATGTCATCGCGAAAATCCTGCGATGCGATCCACAGCCGCAGCACGTCGGCACCATACTCGGCGACGTAGGCGTCACTGGTCTGCGGCTTCTCGTAGCTGCTGCTCTTTGAAATCTTGTTCCGCTCGTGATCGACGATGAACCCGTGGGTCAGGACCGCCTTGTACGGCGCCTGATTGAACGCAATCACGCTCGTCCAGAGGGACGATTGGAACCAGCCGCGGTGCTGGTCACTGCCTTCGAGATAAAGGTCCGCTGGCCAGTGGGTGCCGCCCTGGCCACGTTTCAGCACGGCGGCATGGGAGGAGCCCGAGTCGATCCACACGTCGAGCGTGTCGCGGCCGGCCGTCAGCGCCGCCGTGGCGGGCCAGTGCGCGGGCAGCGGGATGCCGGCGAGAATCTCCGTCGGGGTCGCGTCGTACCAGAAATTCGTGCCCCTGGTGGCGAACTTGTCCGCGATCGCGCGCGCGACGCCCGCGTCGAGATAGGCCGTCTTCTTCTCGTCGTAGAACGCCGGGATCGGCACGCCCCAGGCGCGCTGCCGGCTGATGCACCAGTCCGGTCGCGATTCCACCGCCCCGCGGATGCGTGCCTCGCCCCATGCCGGGATCCAACCACCCGCCGCGGCGATTTTCCCGATTTCAGCGAGGGCGGTCTGACGCGGAGTGATTTTCGATTCCTGGTTCTCGGCTTTTGATCGGTCGAGCGAGACGAACCACTGATCCACCGCGCGGAAAATGATCGGGGTCTTTGAGCGCCAGCAATGCGGGTAGCTGTGAGTGTACTTGGCCTTGGCCAGGAGCGCGCCGGCCTCGGCGAGCTTCTTCAGGACGCCCAGGTTGGCGGGCGCGGGCTTCTTGGCCGCGAGATCCTCGACCGTCTCAAGCGTCGTCAGTCCGACCAAGTCGGCGGGCACGCGGCCGTCATCGAGATAACGTCCGTCGTCGCCGACCGGGCAGTAGATCTCCAGCTTGTACTTCAGCCCGGTGACGTAGTCCTCCGCGCCATGGCCGGGGGCCGTGTGAACGCAGCCGGTGCCGCTGTCGGTCGTGACATAATCGGCGAGCACGACCGGCGAAGGCCGATCGATGAAGGGATGGCGCGGGGCCAAACCCTCCAGCGCGGCGCCCTTGATCGGGGTCGTCACCTGCGGCACGGCTTCGATATTCGCGGCCTTGAGCACCGCGCCCAGCAGGGGTTCGGCGACGATGATCACCTCGCTGCCGAGGTCGGCCGCCACGTAATTCACCTCCGGATGCACCGCGATCCCCAGATTCGCCGGAATGGTCCAGGGCGTCGTGGTCCAGATAAGAACCGACCACGGCTTCCCTCCCGAATCCGGCCGTCCAAATTTCTTCGCCACTTCACCCACTAGAGATTCCGCGAAGCGGAATCTCACCCAGATCGCGATGGAAACGTGGTCCTTGTACTCGATCTCCGCCTCGGCGAGCGCGGTCTCGAAAGGGATGCTCCAATACACGGGCTTCTTGCTCCGGTAGACGAGGTCGTTGGCGACGAACGCGGCAAAGGTGCGGATGATGTCGGCCTCGAACGCGGGCGCCTTCGTCTTGTACTCGTTGGCCCAGTCCGCGAGCACTCCGAGCCGCTTGAACTGCGCCTTCTGCTTCGCGATCCATTCCTCGGCAAACGCGTCGCACCGGGCGCGCAGCTCGGCCGTGGTGAGCGTCAGCTTCTGTTCCTGAATCGAACGGGAAACCCGTTGCTCGATCGGCAGCCCGTGGCAGTCCCAGCCTGGGACGTAGGGGGTCCGGAATCCGCGCATCGACTTGTACCGGTTGATCAGCTCCTTGAGGACCTTGTTCAGCGCGGTGCCGACATGGACATCGTTGTTCGTGAACGGCGGGCCGTCGTGCAGCACGTAGGCGGGGCGGCCGGCGCGCTGGCGCTGGATGGCGTCGTAGAGCCCGATCTTCTCCCAGTGGGCCACGCGGCCGGGTTCACGTTGCGCCAGCGCGGCGCGCATCGGGAAATCCGTTTTCGGAAGCTGCAGTGTGTCTTTCAGGTCTTGAGCCATGCCGAACAAAAGGGGGCGAGGGTAGGTCGGGTCAGAGGGGAGTCAAGGCGCGCCGCGTGCTTCGCGTGCGGCGGTTCAGGGTTCTGCGTTTTGGGTTCTGAGTTCGGCGCGTCGAAGTTTGGAGTTCGGTGTTTGGAGTTTGGTGTTTGGAGTGCAGGCGATGAGGGCGCCGACGATCGCTCCTGAACGCACTTCGCAGGGGCGCGCCTTGCGCGCGCCCTCTGCAACGCTATCGATCCGAATCTTGCTCCGGGCCCAGATTTGGGAGGATGGGAAACAGGAGTGCCGGGGAGTTCATCGCGTGGCTGAGCCGCAACCAAAGGGACCAAGCCGGATTGAACAGGAAGATCGGGGAGAGCGGGAAGGAAACGGCCTGGTCGATTGCTCCCCGAACTTCCCGACCTTCCTGTTCAAGATCCCCGTGAAAAAGTGCGACTCGCGAATACACCAATGCAGAGGGCTGCCGTGGCTCAGACCTTGGCCTGATCTTGGATCGGCCTTCTGTGCGATGCAGGGAACGGAAATTCAAATGACCGGAATCTCGTTCTTGTCATTCTGAGCGCAGCGAAGAATCCACGGCTCCGGACGAACGAACATTTGGATTCTTCGCTGCGCTCAGAATGACAGACCAAGGAGGCGGCGCACGACCGCCTCGCTCCGTCGAGTCGTTTAGGTTCTACCTTGCAGCCCGGGCCGCGAGCTTTTCGCCGGCGAGCAGGCACGCCGGCAGTGCGATGCCGTCGCGGGCCTGGCCGCCGATGAAGAGTCCGTCGTGCAACCGCTCCGTGGCGGCCATGGTTTCGAGAAACGTCTCGTAGCCGAGATTGTACTGCGGAATCGCCCGCGGCCAGAATGCGTGGCGCTGAAACACGGGCGCGCCTTTCACTGCGAGAAGTGCCTCGAGGTCGGGCTTCACGGCCGCGAGGAGTTCTTCGGCCGGCAAGCGCGCCAGCTCGGGCTGCCGTGATCCGCCCACCATCACGGTCAGGGCGACGTGTCCGTCGGGCGCGCGGCCGGCGAAGAGCGACGACGAAAAAATCACGCCGAGGATCGATCGGTGTTCCACGGCCGGCACGAGCATTCCGAAGCCATCGAGGGCGTGCGTGACCTGTTCGCGGCGGTAGCCGAGGAACAACGAGGCGAGGGGCGGATGCTCGATGTTGTCGAGTGACGCGAGCGGGCGCTCGGCGAGCGGGCCGAATCGCAACTGCGCGAGGGCCGGCGCGGGTAGAGCGGCGATGACTCGATCGAACGACTCGTTTCGTGTTTCGCGACCCGACCGCCAAATCACGTTCCATGTCCGACCGGGCAGGAGCGTTTCGACGCGGGCCTCGGTGAGGAGGGTGCCTTCGGGCAGCCGGGCCGCGAGCGCCTCGGGCAGCGCCTGCAGGCCGCGGCGGAAGGACACGATGCCGGGCTGCGTCGGTTCACCGCGGGCGCGCCGTTCCTTCGCGGCGGCGATCTGGGCCCGCAGAAACGAGCCGTGCGTCCGCTCCATTTCCCAGAGCCGGGGAAACGCGTGTCGGGCCGAGAGTCGCTGCGGATTGCCCGCGTAGACGCCGGCGACAAAAGGATTGAGGCCGTAGTCGACGACCTCGGATCCGAAGTGGGACGCGACGAGAGTCTCCAGACTGAGGTCGGTGGTACGCGATCGTTTCGGCGCGAGGAATTCGGTGAGCACGCGCAGCTTTGCGCCGACGGAAAACAATCCCGAGCGCAGAAATGCCGGCGGTGACAGCGGGGCCGCGACGGGCTGGCCGCGCCGGACGATGAAACGATGCTTCGCTTCCGGGCTGGCGCTGACCTGCTCGCCGGTCAGGCCCAGTTCATCGATGAGCCGGACAATCGCGGGGTCGCCGGCGAGGAGTGAGTTCGGGCCGCGCTCAATCAGCCAGCCGTCTGCGCGCTCCGTGTGCACCGCTCCGCCGATTTCCGTTGAGGCTTCGAAAACCCGGACGCGATGCCCGAGACGGACCAGCCGGTGCGCCGCGGCGAGTCCCGTGACACCGGCACCGAGGATGGCGATCGATTTGGCCGGTGAGTCAGCCACGGGAAGGCCGGCGCGGGCTCATTCCTTCCAATTCACGACCGTGTCGACGAGCGCCTGCATGCACTCGATCTTCGCCCGCGGGGTGATGCCGTGGCCGAGATTGAAGATGTGGCCGTGGAGGCCGCGCATCGATTCGAGCAGCCGCTTCGTCTGGTGCGTGACGATTTCCGGTGTGGTGTTGAGCAGCACCGGATCGAGGTTGCCCTGCACGGCAACGTTGGCGGGCAGGCTGCGCCGCACCGCGGCGAGGTCACTCGTCCAGTCGACACTCAGCACGCGCGCGCCGGTGAAAGCCTGATCCTGGAGGTGGGGCGCGGTGCCCTTGGCGTACAGGATGATGGGAAAATCCTTCGGCATGGCCGCGACGACCTGACGGATCCAGCGCAACGACGCCGCCTCGTAATCGGGTCCCGCGATGATGCCACCCCAGGAATCGAAGATCTGGATCGCATCGGCACCGGCGGCGATCTGCATCTTGAAATATTCCACGAGCGAGGCCGTGAGCTTCTCGAGCAGCGCGTTGAAGATCGCGGGCTCGGTATAGAACAGCATCTTGATCCGTTCGAATTCCTCCGAGCTGCCGCCTTCGACCATGTAGGTCGCAAGGGTCCAGGGGGAGCCGCCGAAGCCCAGCAGCGCGCGCGAACCCTTCAGCTCCTGCTTCAGCAACGCGAGCGTGTCGGCGACATAGCGGAGCTTGTCGGGCACGGCGTGCGCCGGGGCGAGGGCGTCAACCTGGGCGCGCGTTTCGAGCCGGTATTCCATGCCGATGCCGCCTTCGTCGCGGAAGTGGTAGCCCTGGCCGAGGGCCTCGGGGATCACGAGGATGTCTGAGAACAGAATCGCGGCATCGAGGGCGAAGCGGCGCAGCGGTTGCAGCGTCACCTCCATCGCCAGCGTGGGCGTGCGCACCATCTCGAGAAACGACGACTTCGCCTTGAGCGCACGGTACTCCGGCAGATACCGGCCGGCCTGGCGCATCACCCAGAGCGGTGGACGCTCCAGCTTTTGACCGGCGCAGGCGGCGAGAAATCTTTCGCGGGAAGTCATGAGGATTTTCGATTTTGGATTTTGGATTTTCGATTTCGGACTCGCTACACCGGCCGCTGGGATTTTCGGGCCGGTTCGCCAATCGAAAATCGAGAATCCAAAATCGAAAATTACGAAGCCCAGTCCCTGGGCTTGAGGAAGACGTCGTGGAGCCGGGCTTCCGGACTGCCGGGCTCGGGGGCAAAGCCGTAGTCCCAGCGGACAAGAGGGGGGAGGGACATCAGGATCGACTCGGTGCGACCACCGCTCTGCAGGCCGAAGAGCGTCCCGCGATCCCAGACGAGATTGAACTCCACGTACCGGCCGCGCCGCAGGAGTTGAAACTGACGCTCGCGGTCGCCGAACGGCGTGGCCTTGCGCCGCGCCACGATTGGCCGGTACGCTGGGACGTAGGCGTTGCCGACGGCCTGGAGCAGCGCAAAGGAGCGCTCGAAACCGAGTTCGTTGAAGTCATCGAAGAACACGCCGCCAATCCCGCGCGGCTCGCCGCGATGCTTGAGGAAGAAGTAGTCGTCGCACCATTTCTTGAAGCGCGGGAAATAGGTTTCGCCGAATGGCGCGAGAGCACCACGTGCGGTGTGATGCCAGTGCACCGCGTCCTCCTCGAAGCCGTAGTAGGGCGTCAGATCGAAGCCGCCGCCGAACCACCAGATCGGACTTTCGATTTTGGAGTCTCGATTCTCGATTCCGTTCGGAGGAACGGCTGGGTTGGCGCAGAAGAAGCGAACGTTGGCGTGGGACGTCGGCGTGTAGGGATTGTGCGGGTGGATGACCAGCGACACGCCCATCGCCTCCCACGGGCGGCCGGCAAGTTCGGGACGGTGCGCGGTGGCCGAAGGCGGCAGCGAAGTGCCCTTCACGTGCGAGAACGCAATGCCGGCTTTCTCGAAGACGGCGCCGTTGGCCATCACCCGAGTGCGGCCGCCGCCGCCGGCGGGACGAGTCCACTCGTCGGTCTGAAACGTCGCGCCGCCATCTTCCTCGGCCAGGGCGGCGCAAATCGAATCCTGGAGCCCGAGCAGGTAGGCCTTGACGGCGGCAATGTCGGGAACTTCGGCGCTGGGTGACGGCATGGAAGGAGCCGGGATTAACCAGACTCCGGGCGCGGCGCGCAAGAGTTCATCCGGCACCGGACGGGAGCGAGGGTGGACACGTTTGCTAGACTTCGCGTTCGACTCTCTTGTCCGAGCAGTCCTGCCTCACCGATCCGCATGAACACCACCGTTCTCACCTCCGTTGCCCTGACTGGGTTTACGGTGGCGTTCTTTCATGCGGCGATTCCCACGCACTGGCTGCCGTTCGTCCTGGTGGCGCGGGCGCGGGGGTGGGGGCGAGGCAAGGCCATCGCCGTCCTTGCGCTGGCTGGGGTAGGGCACGTCGGGTTGATGACCCTGCTCGGTCTCGGCATTGCCTGGTTTGGGTTCCGGCTGGATCAAAAGATCGGCACCGCCTTTCCGTGGATCGCCGGCGGACTGTTGTTCGCGTTCGCGCTCTACTATCTCTGGCGGCAGTTTAGCGGACGCGGTATCTGCCATCACCATCCGCCGGGGAGCCAGCATCAGGAGGACGAGCATTGTGGGGATGAGCATGCCCAGAGTCACTGGCACGAGGAACTCAAGGACAGTCCGCTCGTCGCTTCCTCCGGCGGCGACTGGCCGGCCATCAGCGGCCTCTTCGTTATGCTGACGCTTTCCCCCTGTGAAGGCTTCCTGCCGATTTACCTTTCGGGCGTGCAGTTTGGCTGGAAGGGCTTCGTGCTGCTCAGCGCGATCCTTGCGCTGGCAACCTTCGGTGCGATGACCCTCTTCA
Source organism: Opitutia bacterium (assembly GCA_947472765.1). Classification (GTDB taxonomy): domain Bacteria; phylum Verrucomicrobiota; class Verrucomicrobiia; order Opitutales; family Opitutaceae; genus ER46. Next base: position 4,489 of record CANJCM010000060.1, on the reverse strand, counting down.
CCTGGCTGGCCCTGCTCGGGTTCGACCGCTTCCGGCTCGATCGTTTCGAGCGCTACGAGGCCGGCATGCTTGGGTCATTGTTCGGTCTGCTCGCGCTGCTGATCGTTGTGCTGGAGCACTGATGCTTGGTTCGGAGTGGTTCGCCGGCGGGCGCTGGTCTCGACCAACGACCCAGACGGGAAGCAACTTGTCAGCCAGACAAAAGATCGTAATCAGTCTGGCATGAAAATGACATTGGATATTGACGCCAAAAAGGTCGAGGAGGCGATGGCCGCCTATGGCGTCGAAACCAAGACGGAGGTAATCGACCTCGCCTTGCGCGAACTCCTGAGGAAAAAGGCCGTGGATCGCCTCCTCGGTTCGATCGGGAGGTTGCCCGACGTCATCACGAACGCTGAGTTGGAAGCGCCCGAGAAACGCCATCTCAACCGTGCGCGCCGTCGTTGATACTTCATTCTGGATCGACGTCTGGCGGGGTGACGTGGACGCGGCCGAAAAGGAGAAAATCGCGGAGCTATGGCGACAGGGCGGCAGCGTGCTGCCGCAAGTCGTCTGGTTGGAGTTGTGGGTCGGACTACGCAGCCCCGAGGAGCGTGCCTATCTGATGGATCTCAAAGCCGTCAGCGAGTGGGAGCCGATGACGGAGGCCGATGGCCTCGCTGCCGAGCAACACGCGGTGCTTCTGAGCAGGAAGGGGATCGTGCTCGCAGCCTCCGACCTTCTGGTGCTGACCGTCGCGCATCGACTGAAGTTGCCGCTGCTCCACCACGACGAGGATTTTGACCGAGCGTTGAAGCTCCCGGATTTTGCGCTGCAGCGGGGCTCGAGCGATTAGAGGACGAACGTCGACGATGAGCGTGGGCGAGCCACTTCACTCAGCGGCTGGCGAGGGGTGCGCCTCGTGCGCGCCGGCTCGGTCTGCCCCGCTTATTTCCGCGGAATCGAAAACTTCACCGTCGGCTGATCCGGGTTCGGGGGCGCGGCGGCGGGGGAAGCCGGCGCAGCTCCCGCCGGGGCCGGCCGAATCGGCGAGTCAGCCGAGATGGGCGCGGGCATCGGAGCGGCCGGGACCGACGCGAGGCCGCGTTCGAGAAATTCGCTGACCTTGAGGTCGCGCGTGTGCGAGTCGGGGCTGCCCATCATCACGACGAGCACACGGCGTCCATTGCGCTGCGCGGTGGCGGACAAACAGAAGCCTGCCCCGTTGGTGAAACCGGTCTTCAGGCCGTCGACGCCGGCCACCTTGCCGAGGAGATTGTTGTGGTTGCGCATCTCGACCGCGGTGGCGCGGACCGGCGGCCCAAAAGGGCGGGTCTTCACCGAGGTGTACTTGAGCACATCGGTATTCCGCAGGAGATGGCGGCTGAGCAGCGCGAAGTCGCGGGGGGTGGTGAGGTCGCTCTCATCGATCCGGCGGTTCGACGGCGGCAGACCATGCGGCGTGCGAAAGGTTGAGTGCGTCATCCCGAGGGACTTCGACTTGGCGTTCATCAGCTCGACGAACGCGGGCACGGATCCGGCGGCAGTCCGGGCCAGCGCGTGCGCGGCGTCGTTCGCGGACTGGATCATCATCGCGTACAGCAACTCCTCCACGGGAAAAACTTCGCCTTCCTTCAACCACACCTGCGTGCCGCCAATCTTCGAATCCGCGGCGTTGACGGTGACGGGCGTCTGCAGCTTGAGCTGGCCGCCGAGGATCAGGTCGTGCAGCACGGCGAAAGTCATGAGCTTCGTCATGCTCGCGGGCGGGCTCACGGTGTCGGCCCGGTCCTCGAAAAGAATGTTGCCCGTGGCGGCATCGAGCGAGATCGCGCCCTTGTAGGCCGTTTGATTGTCAGCCACGGCCGGGCGGGTCGGGCGCGAGCGCGCCGCGTTCGCAGCTTCCGCCACGCCCGTCGTCAAAAAAGCCAATGCCACCGCCACGCAAATCCCCCGCAATCGCGCCATGCCCACGAAAAAGTGAATTTGGTGCGGCGGGGCGAGCCGAATTCGTGCGTGCCGACGGGTTCTTGAATAAATTTACGGTCCGGCGCGGCGGCCATTCGCCGCTGGTGGCGCCGACACTCAAGCCGGAGCAATCTGTGGTACCGCGAAGCCGCGCGAAGGTGCGCGAAACTTAAGAGCGCTGGCATCTCTGATTGATTCCCTGCACCGCAGCCGGGCGTGGACGAGCCCCGCCCCTACACATTTCGTGTGGGCGCGCCTCGTGTGCGCCCGGCCTACGGTCGACCGTCGAGCGGCCGGCGCCGGCTCCGCGGCTTCGCCGTCTTTCTCGGCTTCGGCACGACGCCAATCCGTGGGTCGCGCGCCCGGGCAAGTCGCACGAGTTTTTCCGCCAGCCGTTCGAAGTCGTCCGCCACCTCCGCCAGATACAGCCACTTCGGAAGGATCGGATGAGGAGTCAGGTCCGGGAATTCCGCGCGCAGCGACTGCTGGCGGACGTGATCCGTGGCCACCAGCACGCCGCGCCAGGGCTCTTCACCCGTGGAGAAACATAACGTGAGTCGCCCATCGAGATACACGGCCTTCGTGCCGAACATCGATCGCAGCACGAAGGTCGGATCGGATTCGAGCGGTTCCCACAACCACGCGTGGCGGTGAATGGCCTTGGCCCGGCCGATGGCTTCGTGGCGGGAAGCGGATTTCATGGACGTCTCGCGATGGCAGCGAGCGAAGCAGAACACGCCGGATCGCAGCGAGACGCGAATAGAAGATCCTACTCGGACACGGTCTGGTCCGTTTCCTCGCTTCCTGGTTTCAGGCTCAAACCGTTTTGGAGCCGGAAGCCAGGAAACCAGGAATCGGGGTTCGCTCAGCGCGTCTGCTCGAGCGGCAGGTCGTGCAGCTTGAGCTCCGGGTTCTTCTCCACGAAGTAGCGCATCGTCCACTCGTTGGGGAAAAGCGCCACCGGCTGATCGAACTTGTCGGTGCCGAAGGCCACGCCGGTCGCAACCACGATCCGGCCCGGATCCTTGAGCGACGGATGCGGTTCGAGCCACTTGAGGAGCGTCCACGGCGTCGGAAAGAGCCGCGATTCCGCGCCGTACTCGCTCTGCAACCGCCACTGCACGACTTCGAATTGGAGCGGGCCGACTGCCGCGAGGAGCGTGGCACCCGGCGGGGCGTTGCGGGCGGTGAATGACTGTACGACGCCTTCCTGCAGCAACTGCTCGAGCCCGGCGCGGTACTTCTTCGCGTCGGAGGAACTCGGATTCGAGATGTAGGTGTACACCTCGGGCGGGAAACGCGGAATCTCGTCGTAAAGGATGCCCTTGTCCTCGGTCAGGGTGTCGCCGATGCCGAATTCGCTGTGGCCGACGAGCCCGATGACATCACCCGGCCAGGCCTCGTCGACGGTTTCGCGCTCCTGGCCGAACAACTTGTGCGACGAGGAGAGCCGCATCGTCTTTCCGGTCCGCTGGTGCGTGACCATCATGTCGCGCTCGAATTTTCCCGAGCAGACGCGAATGAACGCGATGCGATCGCGGTGCTTCGGGTCCATGTTGGCCTGAATCTTGAAGACGAAACCGGAGAAGCGATCGTGCGTGACGGGAACGATTACGGGCGGTGGGGCGACGGCGACGGGGCTGTCGTTTCCATCGGTGGACGAACCCTCCGTGGCCTCGGGGAGGCTGGCACCGGCAACGATGGTTTTCGCCTTCACGGGTGCGGCATTGCGCCGCGGCTGCGGTCCGACGCTGTCGGCGAGAAAACCATCCAGCAGGAGCTGAATGCCGAAATTATTCACCGCGCTGCCGAAATAGACGGGCGTTTGCTGGCCGCCGCGAACGGCGTCGAGGTCGAACGCGTGGCCCGCGCCATCCAGCATCGCGAGCTGTTCGGTCACTTCGTTGAAGGTGTAGTCGTCGAGCTTCTCGCGGACGATCGGATCCTCGAGCGAGGCAACGCTGACCGGCGCCTGGAATTTTCCTCCGGGAACGCGTTCGAACAAGTGAACCTGGCGGGTGCGGCGATCGAAGACGCCCTTGAACGATGGGCCGTTGCCGAGCGGCCAGATGACCGGCGAGGACTGGAGGCCGAGCACGGTCTCGAGTTCGTCGAGCAGCTCGAGCGCGTTGCGCGTCGGCCGGTCGCACTTGTTCATGAACGTGAAGATCGGCACGCCCCGGCGGCGGCAGACTTCGAAGAGTTTGCGCGTCTGCGTTTCCACGCCCTTGGCCGCATCGATCACCATGAGGGCGGCGTCGACCGCCGTGAGCACCCGGTAGGTGTCCTCCGAGAAGTCCTTGTGACCGGGGGTATCGAGCAGGTTGACGGCGAATCCGGTGTAGTCGAACTGCAGGACGGTCGAACTGATCGAGATGCCGCGCTGCTTCTCGAGTTCCATCCAGTCCGACGCCGTGGCCCGCTGGTTCTTGCGGGCGGTGACGGCGCCCGCGAGATGGATGGCGTTGCCGTAGAGGAGGAACTTCTCCGTCAGCGTCGTCTTGCCGGCGTCCGGGTGCGAAATGATCGCAAACGTGCGACG
>CANJCM010000059.1 GCA_947472765.1 Opitutia bacterium | reverse complement strand
GAACTCGCGCCCCGCACCGGCGTGAACCGCAAGCGTCAGCTCAATCTCTACGGCCCGGACGGCTCGCGTGTGGAAGTCATGGAGGCGAACACCGTCGACGGCGTGCCGGCGCCGCCTTCGACGTTTCCGCTGCCGCGGATCGGGCTGAAGACGACGCGCTAGGCACCGCGCTTCGCGTGCGGCTTCGGGCTCAATCCGCTCCGGCGCGCCCCGGATTTTGAGCCTGAAACCAGGAAGTCATGAACCGATCCGGTAACGGCGTTCGACCTTTGTGCCGCTGTGACCTTCGTGGTTAACCGGATTGGGAAATCCGAAGCCGCGATGGGGCACGGACGCTTGCGATCAGGCCCTGCGCCGGAGAGCGTTGCGGCCTCATGAACACGTCCCACCCCAACGTCTCCATGGATCGCCGTCGTTTTCTGCAGCTCACCGCCACGGGCGCGCTGGTGCTGGGTTTCTACATCCGGTCCGGGCCGCGGGCGACGGCGGCAGCGGTGGCGAGCGAGGCCGTCTTCGCGCCGAATGCCTTCGTGCGCATCACGAGCGACGGCCGGGTCACGATCGTTTCGAAGATGCCCGAGATGGGGCAGGGGATAAAAACGTCACTCCCGATGGTGATCGCCGAGCAGCTCGATGTGAACTGGAAGGACGTCACGATCGAGCAGGGCGATCTCGATCCGAAGTACGGCAGCCAGATGGCGGTGGGCAGCCGGTCCACGCCGACCAACTATGAAACCTTTCTTCGCGTCGGCGCGGTCGCGCGCACGATGCTCGTCCAAGCCGCCGCGCAGACCTGGGGTGTGCCGGCCGGTGAACTGACGACCGCGGGCGGAACGGTGCGGCACGCCACGTCGAATCGCTCGCTCACCTACGGACAGCTCGCTGCGAAGGCGGCCACGCTTCTGGTGCCCGCCGAGAACGCGGTCACTTTGAAGGACCCGAAGGACTACAAGCTGCTCGGCACGCGGGTCACCGGCATCGACAACCCGCAGGTGGTCACGGGCAAGCCGCTCTTCGGCATCGACGTCCGGCTGCCGGGCATGCTCTACGCCGTCTACCAGAAGTGTCCGGCGTGGCGCGGCAAACCGGTCAGCGCGAATCTCGACCTGATCAAGGCGCTGCCGGGCGTGAAGGACGCCTTCATCGTCGAGAGCATCCCAAGCGTCGAAGGCGGTCAGCTCGAAGGGCTCAAGCCCGGCGTCGCAATCGTGGCGGACTCGACCTGGGCGGCGTTCAGCGCGCGCAAGCAGCTCCGCGTGACGTGGGACGAGGGCAAGGTCGCGGAGACGAGTTGGGACGGCTTCGTGGCGAAGGCGAAGGAACTCTCGGTGCGGCCGGGCGAGCGGGTGGTGCGCAAGGACGGCGACGTCGACACCGCGTTCCGTCAATCCGGCGCCAAGGTGGTCGAGGCGCAGTACGTCTACCCGATGATTTCGCACCTCGCGCTCGAGCCGATGAACGCGACGGCGCACTGGCACGACGGAGTCATGGAAATGTGGGTGCCTTCGCAGGGACCGGCGGGCGGACAGGGCCTGATCTCCACGCTGCTCAAAATCCCGACCGCGAAGATCAAGGTTCACCTCACCCGGATGGGCGGCGGCTGGGGCCGGCGTTCCAAACCGGACTTCATGCTCGAGGCGGCGGCAATCGCGCACCGGGTGAACGCGCCGGTGAAGCTGACCTGGAGCCGCGAGGACGATCTCGCGCACGACACGATGCGGCCCGGCGGGCTGCATTTTCTCAAGGGGGCCGTCGATTCCCGCGGTCAGCTGCTCGCGTGGAAGAACAACTTCTTCAGCTTCGGCAATGCCGGAGCCAACGGACAGGTCGCGGCGGCGCCCGGCGCGGCGCTCACGCCCGATGAGTTTCCGGCCCGCGCGGTCGCCAACTTCCTGACGGAGCAGACGACGTTCGCGACGGGCTGGCCGATGGGACACTGGCGCGCGCCCGGTGCCTGCGTTTTTGCGTGGGTCATCCAGAGCTTCATCGACGAACTCGCACACGCCGGTGGGCAGGATCCGCTCGCGTTCCGGCTTTCCCTCCTCGATGCGATGGCCACGGCGCCGCTGGCGGAAGGCCGGCGCGATGCCGAGTTCCAGGTCGACCGGATGCGCGCCGTGCTGCAGGCGGCGGCCGAGAAGGTGGGCTGGGGAAAGACGAAGTATGAGAAGGGACGCGGCGTGGGCCTCGCGTTTCACCTGAGTCATGGTGGCTATTTCGCGCAGGCGGCCGAGGTGACCGTCTCGCGCGACGGTAAAGTGAAAGTCGATCGGGTCGTCTCCGTCGGCGACGTCGGCAAGCAGATCGTAAACCTCAGTGGCGCGGAGAACCAGGTCGAGGGCTGCATCGTCGATGCTTTGGGGACGATGATGTTTCAGGAGCTCAACATCGCGAACGGGCGCGTCGTGAACCTGAACCTCGACGAATATCCGATGATCCGGATGCCGGACGCCCCGGCGAAGATCGAAGTGCACTGGATCCGCACGAACAACGCGGTCATGGGCATCGGCGAACCGGCGCTGCCGCCCGCCGCCCCGGCGATCTGCAACGCGATTTTTGCCGCCACCGGGAAGCGCATCCGGGAATTCCCGGCGTCGCGGGCCGACTTGCGGTGGGCTTGAGCGTGGCCGCCGGCAGCCCCACCGTGGGGAAATGCAGCCGGCCCAACCCACCCCAGCCCGAGTGCGGCGATTCCTTTTCTGGCTTCCCGGGTTTTTCCTCCTGGGCCTCGCGGCGTGTGCCACGTCGCTCGATCAACAGGCGGCGGAGATGCAGATCCGCGAGAGGATTGAAGGGATTCGCTCCTCGATCATCGCCAAGCAGGCGGCGGGAATTGTCGCGCCCGGAACGGAAGACTGGACGCTGACGGGACCGGATGGAGTCACCGTCGATCGGGCCACCTATCTCGCACGGGCCGAAGCGACGATGGCGCGGGTCGTCGCCGTCGCTTCGCTCACCACGACGATCGACCGGCTGGAGTTCAAGTCATCCGACGTGGCCCGCATCGAGCTGACGCAGACGATGGTCCGGGTGGAGCGCGCAGCCGATGGAAAGGGCACGACCCGGCTCTGGCTCCACTATCGCGAAGAGCACACGTGGGTGCAGGCCGCGGACGGCTGGCGTGTGCGGAAGGTGGTCTTTGTCGGCACACCTGAGCGGCGGGTGCTGGCGGACGGTGAAGCGCCGCCGAAGCGCTAGACGTGCCCACGGGCGGCTTGGGCCGCCTGGCTCCGGTTCAGAAGCGAGGGCCGCCGCCAGGCGCGAACTTACCGCACGGGAATGTTGAGGATCTTAGCGAGCGTCCGGCCGTACACATTCTGTCGCGTGGTTTCGGGCACGCCACAGGCCTGGAGAATCGCCTCATATTGCGCGAGGCAGGTGGCGAGGTGATCCGGCGGCTCGTCGGTGGCGAAGACAAGCTGGTCGAAGGCGTAGCCGAGGTTGACGCGGCTGTGCTGATTCGGGCCGTTCCACCAGAGGTATTCCTTCAGCTTTTCGGGGAACGACTGGAACCGCAGCAGCCCCGAGCTCGAAATCTCCACGACGATGTTGGCATTCAGCCGCGCGAGTTCCGCGGCGACGGCGAAGTCCGGATTACCCATGTGCGCACAGATGATCGGCATCTGGCGGAAACGGGATGCGACCACGCCGAGGTGGACCGGCTGGGTCCGGAGCCCGGTGGCCATCGAATGAAAGAGCGCGACGAGTCCGAGCGACTGTACCTTCTCGTAGTACGGGAAGTAGCGCTCGTCGGACCAGTCGTACTTGAAGCCGCTGAGTTCGGCCAGGCCCCGGGCGCCGCGGCCCTTGACGTCGTCGAGCTTGGCGAGCGCGTCGTTGTCGTCGGGCGTGACCCGGACAAACGGGATGATGACGTCGGGATGCTCCTTGGCTGCCGCGAGCAGCAGTGGAAATTCCTCGAACGAGCAGTTCACGCAGGCCATCGCGTTGCGCGGTCGGTAGTGCTTGAGGAGTTTCGGGAGGAATTCCGGCGTCGGCCGCCAGTGGACGTGCGCGTCGATCGTGAAACGCTTCGGCGGATACATGCCGTCATCGGGCAGGGTGATGTCCGGTGAGCGCTGCGCGCGAGCCCGGTTGAGCGCCGCGAGGCCGAGCGTGCCGCCGGCGACTTGGAGGAAGCGGCGGCGGCTGAAGGAAGGATCGGGGTGCATGGGGTGGGGAGCTGGGGGTGACGAGGTAAGTGCCTCGCAGAAATGACGGCCGCGAGGCGGAAACGTTCTGGTGGCCGATGACTATGGGATCGATCGAGCCGTGATGGAGCCGGAACCATGCAGTCAAAGCGGCGAATAGCCGCGATGACGTACTGAAAGCGATCGGCCTCCCTACTCCATCGCAGTCGGAACTCCGGCCACCTTTCGGTGACCTGCTCCGAATGTAGCCCTGCCCGTGAGGGCAGGGATTTCTCCAACGCTTCGCCTCACGTCGTCCCGCTGCTCACGCACCGGGCTACAAGGGCCAACGATTTTAAACCTTCGCGTCTCTTCGCGCTCTTCGCGGAATTCCGATGGGGTCAGGGCGCTACATGTTAATTCGAGACCTCACTCCGCTTCCCGTTGGGCATCCGCTCGCCGCGTACGCCAAAAAAAGCGAATCGCCGGGTAAGCGCGTCGGACCGCTCTATCTGCAGCTCCATCGTTAGAAAATTAACATGTAGCGCCCTGACCCCGTCGGGTTGGACGGAGGTTCAAGCACTGCGAGGCGTTTTCGTTCTAGGTCTCGACGGAAGATCAGGCGGAAACCGATCGCTATTGGAACGCGATCGTGGGCAACGGCGGTGAAGAGAGCGAATGTGGCTGGTGCCGGGATCGCTGGGGCATTTCCTGGCAGATTACGCCCCGCGTGCTGATCGAGGCGTTCAATGCCGGCGGCGCGGAAGCCGGGCGGGCGTTCGCGGCCATGATGACGATGGGAAAAATCGACGTTGCCGCGATCGAGGCCGCGCGCCGCGGTTAAAGGAGTTCGCGGTTTCCAGATTACCGCTTGGTTCGAAGGATCAGGGAAATTCGTAAAGCTCGATCATGGCTTCGCCGGCGGACTCGTTGATCCCGGAGACGTGGGCCGTATAGACGCCCGGCGGCAGGGTGAGCAGCAGGCTGGCATCGAGACTGCCGGCCGGGAGGCTGAAGGCGCCGACGCGAGCGTGGGCGGCGGCCATCACGCCGGCAGATCCGGAAGCGCTCCAGTCGTCATTTTCCGCGATCAGCTCGCTGCCCCGGTAGATCCGGAGGCGTGGATTCGCGAGCGCTCCCGGGACGGCAAAGTCGCCGAGGGTCGGGCCGATGCCTCGGACGAGCAGGGTCCGCGAACTCTCGCTGACAACAAATCCCGCGATCAGCGCGCCGCTGCCGGCACGCACCTGGCTGCGGGTGGAGATGTTCATCAACCGGGCCGTCGCCTGCCCGCCGGTGTCGTAGGCCTCAATCATCGCGATGCCGAGACCCGCGGTCGCAGAAACGTGGGCGGTGTAGGCCCCGGGGGCGAGGGTGCTCACGAGCGCCGAGTCGGCGGCGCGGGCGGCGAGCGGGAAGGCACCCACGGCGCTGGCGAGCGCGGTAACACGAGCCGCGCCGGGCTGTTTCTCCCAATCGTCGTTGCTCTCGATCACGGCCCCGGCCGAGTTCAAGGTGAGCTGCGGATCGGCGAGGGCATCGCTGACGCCGTAATTGGCCAGGGTGGGGCCGATGCCGCGGATCAGCAGGGTGCGGGAGCCGCTCCCGGCGGAGACCAATCCCACGATCAGGGTGTTGGGGCCGGCGCCGGCGAGGGCACGGACCGAGAGATTCGCGAGGCGGCCGGTGGTGCCCGGCGCGGCTCCGATGATCTGCTGCGCGGCATGCCGGTGATCACGGCCAAATTGGGGCCAGTCCGTGGCACTCGCGGGCGGCGTGCCCGCAAAGGCGTAAAGCTTCTTGTCGAGGGCGCCGATGTAGATCGAGCCATCGGTCGCGACGCAGACCGGGGCATCGGCCCAGTCGCCGAGCGGGGCGCGCCACAGCAGCGTGCCATCGGCTTTCAGGGCGATCAGGGCGTCATCGCTGGACCCAAAGACGATCGATCCGTCGCTGCGGATCGCGGGCGTCGAATAGATCGCGCCGAGGGATGGCTGGGCGGCGGCCGGGTAGCGCCACTTTTCGGTGCCGTCGGTGCGGACGCAATAGACCCGGCCGCCCGTGGTGGCAAAAACCACCGAGCCGTCGGCGGCAAGCACCGGGGAGGATTCGATGGTATCGGGCGTGGCGAAGGTCCACCGGGCGCGGCCGTCCGGCGCGACGGCATGTAATTTCTGGTCGCGGGAGCCGAAGTAAACCGTGCCATCCGCGGCGAGAGCGGGAGACGAAGTGATGTCGTTGCCGGCGGTGTAGAACCACTTGAGCGACCCGCTGGGATTGATTGCGTAAAACGTGTTGTCGAGGGAGCCGACGTAGATGGTGCCGTCGGGGCCGATTGCGGGCTGGGTGTCGACCCAGTACAGCGTGGGGAAAACCCACTTCTGGGTGCCGTCGGGGTTCAGGGCGTAAACATTGCCGTTGCCGCAGCCGAAATAGATTTCGCCATTGGCGCCCACGGCCGGGGACGACGAGACAAAGCCACCCGCGCGAAAGGACCAGCGGAGCGTGCCGTCCGGGTTCAGCGCGTAGAGACGGGAGTCCCAGCAGCCGAAATAGATCGCGCCGTCGGGGCCGATCGCCGGGGTCGAGTCCACCCAGTCCGGGGTGTCGTACGTCCATTTCGTCGCGCCCTCGCGGGTGACGGCGATGATTCGACCACGGGTATTGGTGGTGCCCGCCGCGCCGATCTCCAAGCCGAAGTAGACCGTGCCGTCCGGAGCCACGGAAGCCGCGGAAACGATCGAGCCGGCGGTGGACGAAGGCAGCGCCGAGTAGGCCCAGCGGGCACTCCCGTCCGCCTGGGCGGACAGCCGGGTGGCGGGCAGGAGGGCGCCGGCGCCCAGGATCGTCAGGACCTGGAGCCCGCCACGGATCAGGGATCGGAGTAACGATCGCCGATGCGCGAAAAGGGCCGACGGGGACCCGTTGATCGAACTGAGAGTCCTCATTTTTAGAAAGTGCACTTGAGACCGATTCCCGCCGTGTTGGCGGCGTACGTGAATTCAGCCAGATTGCCGCGATCATGGTCGTGATCAACCGTCGCGATCACGCTCCAGTGGCGGGTCAGCATTCTCTCGGCGTGCAGTCCGGCCTGGAGTTGCCGGGAATGACGGAGCGGCGGGGCGATGCCCGTGCCGCCGGTTTGCACCGAATAATTCTCCTGCCGGAGCAGTCCTTCGCAGGTGACGTCCCACCGGCCCGCCGACCAGTGGAAGCGAAGCCCGGCGTGGCGCTGGTTGACGTTGAAGTAGCCCGAGGACCGATCCCGGTTCATGGACTCGCCGGCGGTCAGCGTCAGCCGCTGCCGGCCATCGGTGTCGAGTTGCAGGGTCAGGCTGGCTTCGCCGCCAGCCCGCCAGAAGGAGAGCCGGGTTCCGTTCAGCGGGCGGCCTCCCGCGGTGTATTGCGGCCGGTCGGCGTAGTCGCGCCGGAGTTCCTTCCATTCCACGCCGGCGGTGAGCCGCGGGCTGACTAGCCACTCAACCTGGGCGCGCTGTTCGAGCCCGTCGTGGTCCCCGGAGAGATTCAGGTAGTCGGTGCGCATGCGCCGGGCGGAGAGGCGCAGCGCCACCCGCGCGGAGAGGTCGAGCCGGGTGGAAAGACCGGCCGAACCGCCCCGGAGACGGGCGGGAATGACCAGGCGGCTGGCTTCGGTTTCCGACAGATCGCTGATGGAGTTTTCGCCAAACGCGGCGAGGACCAGGGAGAGGCTCAGGCGCTGCTGGGGCTGCCAGCGGCTTTCGAGGCGGCTGAACCAGCCGGATTCGTCCCGCACCTCGGGATCGGGGTGCTGGTAATGCCGGTGGTTGCCCTGCACAAAGGCGCTGAGCTCCCAGCCCGGGCGAATCGAACCGAGCAGCAGGGCCTCGGCCCCGGCCTCGCCGAACGCGCCCGCCAGGGGAGCGAACGGTGACAGCATGAGGTTGTCTGAGTATCCGGCCGTGAATTGCGCGGTCTCGGTGACCTGCCAGGCCGGGCTGGTTTCAACCATCGAAGCGGTTTCCCGCTCGCCGCGGGCCACCGCCAGAGTCAGGCAGGCGGCCCCGATGAACAGCATCCTTCGGCTTAGTTGTGGGCTGGTGGTCATCGGGGATCAAAAAGGCCGGGATGCCGCGGCATCCCGGAGGTGGCTCAGACGCCGGGCTTCGTGCGGACCCGGACCTTCTTCACGTCGTCCCGGATCTGGCGCGCGGTTTCCCGACGCTCGTCCTCGCGCAGGGCCTGCTCGCGATTGAACTGCTCGGCGATCGCCGCCCGCTCGGCCTCGGTCTTGGCGGCCTCCAGCTTGCCGACGAGGGCAGTCCGTTCCGCGACGGTCAGATCGCGCACGGAATCAAATTTCTGCAGGGAACCCTGGATCGCGCGGGCGGTTGCCGAGGCGTCGCTGGAAGCGGAATGCGAGCTCGGGCCCGATTGGGACTTCGAGCCGCTGCTGCCCGCGCCGGACTTGCCGGACTTGTCGGAGTCGTCGGAAGTGGTGCGCGTCAGGCCGCCCTTGTCGTCACGAACTCCCGTGGTGGTCGCCGCCGGCGTGCCCTTGTCTTCCAGCTTGGTCGACGTTCCGGTGGCGCGGCTGAGCCCGCCTTTGTCGTCGACGGGGGCCGGCGTGGTGATGGTGGACCCGGCCGGCGTGGCCGGTGCGGGGGTGGTGACATCGTCGCGGCCGCGGTTGGAATTGCTGCCGCTGGTGGTGTCGTCGGTTTTCTTGGACGACGACGTGCTGGAGTCCGCCGCATAAGATGTGACGGAGGCGAGCAGGACGATCGCGCCCAGGAGGGCGGCGATGCGTGATGGGTTGGTCTGGGAGTTTTGCATAGGGAAAGGGTGGCGCGGTGGGGCGAAGGTTTTTAGGGCGCCAGGGAGAGGACGCGGGTGCCGTTGACTTTGGTCACGGTGATGGCCTCGCCCTGGGTGTAGTAGGTGGGGTAGGATTCACCGGCGACGGGGGAGAATTCCTTCAGGTAGTTGGAGTGGCCGATCAGCTGGTCGCGATTCACGACCGAGGTTCCCTGCTGGAGGAAATACTGGCCTGAGGCGGCGGAGAGCTGGCGCATGTTGTTCATGATCGCGGTGTTCTGGGAGCGGGCACGGGCCTCCGTGTATTGCGGCACCGCCATGGTCGCGAGGAGGCCGATCACCACCACGATGATGATGACTTCCAAAAGGGTGTAGGCTTCGCAGCGGCCTGCGTTTGGTGGTGGCATGGTGTCTTTCGTGAGGGCTGGAGGGATCGACCGTCGGCGGACGCGCCGGGATGCGGTGGGAAGTTATTCGAGGAAGTTCCGGCGGGCGGCGCCGCCAGCGGCACCCACCGCGGGCAGTTCGATCAGGGTGTCACCCGCCTTCGGACCCTTGGAAGCGGGACCGTTGGTGATATACAGCTGGGGGTGGTCGAACGGCGCCCGGTCGAAGCGCACCCGGTCGTCGGTGAGGGACTTCAGGAATTCGACCAGGGCCTTCTGCTCGTCGCTCGTGAGCTTGAGCGGGCGTACGGCCCCGTTGTGACCCCACTCCCGAAAGTCACCGCCCCGGTTGTAGAAGGCCACGACCTGATCGAGGGTGGCCTGTCCTCCGTTGTGGAAATACGGGGCGGTCAGTTCGACGTTGCGCAGGCTGGGCGCCTTGAAGAAACCGTAGCCGAGCACGAGGTCGGTGGGAAACTGGAAGAAGAACTCGTTGTAGCCGGTGAGGGCGGCGCGGGCGGTCTGGCCGAGGGAGATCAGGCGGGATTCGGCGAGCGGGCGATTCCACGGGTCACGGGAACCGAGACCGATGTCCTCGACGATGGGCCGGACGCCGATGTTGTAGAAGCCGCTATCGTAGATGCCCCGGTTCTTCGGCAGCAGGTCCGCCAGCTCCACCCGCTGGTCCGGCGCCTCGATGATCGCGGCGGCCGTGAACGTGGCCCCGCCATGGCAGGAATCGCAGCGGCCTTTTTGGGTGAAGATCTTCAGGCCCTGCTGCTGCAGGGGGCTGAGGGCGTTGGTGTCGCCCTCCGCGAAGCGGTCGATCGGCGCGTCGTTGGAGACGAGCGTCGACTCGTACATCTGGATGGCCAGACCGAAGAAGAGGCTGAAGTTCGCCTCCATGTGCGTGTAGGTGCCGACGGCGTAGGTGACCAGACGCTTCGATTCCTCGTCCTCGAGCTCGCGGATCCCGTTCTTCGCGGACACCTCGCGGCGGTCCTCCTTCTCGCTCTCGGTTTCCGACCCGTCATTGCTGATCAGGGCCCCGCCCTGCCACCAGACGGGTTGAAACGCCTTCCGCACCAACTCCGCATAGGTGCCGACGGTCAGGCCGCCGCCCGTCCGCGCGAGCGGCCCGAGGACGCTGTCCGCCGGATGCACCTTCTGGCCGGCCAGCGGTCGGAGCCGCAGGAGCCTTTTCCCCAGATGCGGAAACTCCCGTCCGGCGGCGGACATTTCGAAGCTCGAGAGCGCCGGGCCCACGGCCTGGGACGCGAGGCTGGAACGGTCCAGCGCGATCTTCACCTTCGCCAGCTGCAACGGGGTGGCCGCCCGCCAGACGGAGGCGCCGGTGTCACGCAGACCCCAGGGATTGACGCCGTTGAAAACCCGCTGGGCCCGGCCGTCCCAAAAGTTGCGCACATTGAAGACGGCGTTGATCACGGTCGGCGCATTGCGCGGGCTGACGCGGCGCAGGTTGCTGACGCCGTCGGTGAAGACCTTGTCCTTGACGAAGACCGTTTGCTCATTGTTCTTCGGATCAAGCATCACGAACCGGCTGAGGGACACGCCCTGCGATCCCACGACGTCGTTCGTGTCGCGCAGCACGGTCGAGGCGCGGTTGTCCGGCTGCAGCAGCTTGTGGAAGGGGAAATCCTCCAGCTGCAACTGCCGGGTCGTCGTGCCGGTTTGGAAGCTGGTGTCCGCGCTGGTGGCGCCGGTCGCGCTCACGCGGAGCAGTCCCGGGCTGAGCTGGGCGCGCGAACGATTGTCCGCCCCGGCATGGAAGTGGCAGCTCGCGCAGGCCATCACGCCATCGCTGCCGACCTGCATGTCCCAGAACAGCGCCTTGCCGAGGGCGACGGCGGCCGCCGGGTCGGCGATGAAGTCCGCGAGATTGTCCGGCTTCGGCACCGGCAGCCGGCGCAGAGAGTATTTGCTCGCGACGAAGGGCTCGTCCGGGAAGAACTCGCCCGGCTCCGGGGTTTCCACCGCGAGATCCAGCTCCGGGAGGATCTGGCCGCCGGGTCCGACGATTTCACCCGCGTCGGTCTTCAGGTTGGTGGTCGTGGTGCTCAGGTTGGCCGGGAGGCTCGGGACCAGGGCCACCGTCTTGTCGGCCGCGAAGGCCGGCAGGGCCAAGGACAGGCCGGCCGCGGTGAGAGTGAGACGAAGCGACGAGAGCATGGAGGGGGCGTTCGGTAGTAAGTGGCGAGGAAGGCGACTGGCTGCGGAGGGAGCCGCGTGGTCTTGAAAACGCTGGCAAACTGGGCGGACCCGGGCGCGCCTGACCACGCGAAACCGGGTGGGTTAGTGAATACTTGCTAACCGCCCTTCCGGCCTCCCCGGCCGGCGGCGCGTCGCGCCGGCCGATCGGGGAGGCGGGTGTCTGGACGGGGGCGGTTGCCGGATCAGGAAGGCTGCTGACCGAACCCGGCGAATTCCTGCAGGGTACCGACTCGGGCGATACGCTCGAAGGTGTTGGCAATGTGGACGGGCGCCGCGCCCGACGGGATGCCGCCCCAGCGGTTGGAACGATCGTTGCCCAGGACGAGCACGCCGGAGTGGGTGCTGACATTCCGGTCCCGGACCGGGTCCGGATCCACGAGGCGGAGACCGCGCCGGATGGCGAGGGTGTCCTCGGGACTGGCGACGACGAACTGCCAGTTCGGGAAACCCGCCGCCTCGTTGACCGCGGCGTGCCGCAGCATGTCGTCGGGGGAGTCCCGCTCCGGATCCACGGAAATCGTGATCATCCGGAACGGCGCCGCCTGACGGGCCGTGAGCACCCGGTAAGCCTCGCGCATGTGGAGCGTGGTCGTGGGGCAGATGCCCTTGCACCGCGTGTAGATGAAGCCGAGGATCACGCGCTGGTCGGAAATCAGATCGCTGACGAGGCGAAAGGTGTCCTCCCGGTGGTTGCGCACCACGCAGTCAGGCAGGCGCCGGCTGGCGCGTTCCGAGGTGCTCACGCCGCCCGGGGTGCTGGACGCCGGGCCGACGAAGCGGCCGGAGTCCGCCGGTTTCACCGGTTCGCTCCAGCGTCCGGTCAGCAGTTCACGCCGCGTGAGGGTGTTGTTCGTGTTGCTCATGTTCGGATCAGCTGAAGAGGCCGGGGTGGCTCTTGACGTAGTCGGTCGGCACGCCGCAGGTGGCCTGCGGGACCGAGAACCACTGGCCGTTGAGCGTGGGCGGGCAGGTCGCGCCGGAGGTCTCGATGTTGCAGATTTCCATCTGCTTCATCATGCGCATGTCCTCGTGGTTGTTGTTGTGGCAGTGGAAGACGAAGGGCCCGTCGAAGGTCCGGAACTTCATCAGGAGTTCCACCGTCGTGTTGTCCTCCAGCATCGTGTGATCGCTCTTGTACTTCAAGAAGTCGGGCGGCGCCTTCCCGTTGATGCTCACCACCTGGTGGGCCTCGACGTGGATGTGGATCGGGTGCCACCAGCCGCCGCTGCCGTTGCGGAGTACCCACTTTTCGACGGCGCCCTTGCGGATATGCGCATCGCAGCGGTAGGCGTTGTAGAATTCGCCGTTGATCTGCCAGGCGCCGTTTGACCGGTTGAAGTCGAAGTACCGCGTCACGGTGGCCTCCGCCGCGGTGATGTTCACATGCGGCCGAATCACGCCCGTGGGCACGTTGAAATCCGGGAACGCTGTGTTCTTCGTTTTGCCGACGACGAACTTGACCATCTTGATCGGGGCTTTCGGGTCCACTCCGTCCGGCTTCCGGCCGTTCGTCTGCGTCATGATGTTCTCGAGGTAGATCGTCTGGCCCGCGAGCTTGCTGAAATCGATGATGACATCGGCCCGGCGCGCGGGGTTGAGGTAAAGCGACGAGGTCTCGATGGCCTTCGGAAGCAGCCAGCTGTCGTTGCCGATTTGCTGCATCGTCTGACCGTTGCTCAGGCGCAGCTGGTAGACGCGGGCCAGCGAGGCACACAGCATGCGGAAGCGATATTTCCGCGGTTCGACATTCAGGAAGGGCTGGGCGCACCCGTTGACGGTGAAAACGTCACCGATGCGGCCGTCGTGATCGAAGGGATCCCACCACAGCGAGCCGTCGGCGTTGAAACGCTGGTCGGTGAACGCCATCGGGATGTCATAGCGGCCCTGCTGGGTTGAGCCGTCCGCGGCGAGGAGGAGGTTGCCGGCGGCGTCCCGGAGATCCACATCCGGCAGATAGCGGTTCTTGATCAGGTTTTCCTCGAGCTGATCGGTCAGGAGGCAGAAGCCGGCCAGACCGTGGGCGACGTTGAAGGCGGTGACGTCGTTGCCGTGGTCGTGGTACCACATCGTGCTCGGGACTTCGGCGACATCCATCTTCCCGTTCACCTTCGGTGCCACGTGGGGATAGAAGTAATCGCGCTGCTGGTTCGGGAACACGTAGAAGCAGGGATGGCCGTCGGCATGGGAGGGCGAGTGGCCGCCGTGCAGGTGCAGGGACGTTTCCGTGTCGGCGAGGGAGTTTTTCACCCGCACGACCATCGGCTCGCCGAGGCGGGCGCGGATGGTCGGGCCGGGGACCGTGCCGTTAAAGCCGTAGAGGTTCGTCTTCACGCCCGGGATGAGCTCCGCCTGCGTGCGCTTGTACTCCAGGATGTGACGCTTTTCGGCGAAGGGCTTGCCGGTGCTGGGGTCCGTCAACACCCAGCTGGCCTTGTTGAACGCGTGGGCCGGATTGTATTCCGGGGCGATGCCGTGGTAGACGGCGGGCGAGCCGACGGCGGCGTCGATGGAGCCCGGGGCCGGGTTCAGGGTGGCCGGGGCGAGGCGGCCGGGGATCGGCAGCGGCCGGGTGAAGGGCGTGAAGCTGAACGGCGTGGCCGGTCCGGCATTGGCGAACGCCTGGGGGGCGAGGCGCAGATAGGAGGAAACTCCGGCCGCCAGGGCGGCGGCGATGCCGGTCTGGCGGATGAAGGTACGGCGGGTCAGCTGGTGGGTCGTGGACTTTTTCTTATTCATGTTGGGAGGGAGTGAAAAGGATGGTGGCTGGGCTGCGGCGGGGGCCGCGTGGTTTTGAAAACGCCGGCACCCTGGGCTGCTCCCGCGGCGCCTGACCACGCGAAACCGGGTGGGTTAGTGAATACTTGCTAACCGCCCGCCCGGCCGCCCCCGCCGGCCCGCGGCGCCGCCCGACACCAAGTACCCAATAAAAGGATACGCACTTTTTCCCCGGCCGGGGCCCGGCCGGCGGCGCGTCGCGCCGGCCGATCGGGTCCGCCCTCGCGCCCCCCGGCGGGCGCCGGGCCGGTGTTTGGACCGGGGACAAAAGTACAAGTATACTGGATACATAGTTGACACGGTGGGATCGGCCATCGGGATGGTTCTTGGTCCGGGGCGGAACGAGCGGAGGAGCGGCGGCGAACGATCGCGCGGCGGGGTGCGAGCGAGGTGAAGCCGTGGAGGCCGATGAGCAGTGACGCGAACGCCTTGCCGATGAACCAGGTTTGGTTCCCCAAGGTGTTGACGCCTTTTTCGCGGACGGCGCGGACCTCCAGGTCAGCGGCATGCTCGAGGGGCGTCAGAGGCGCGGGCAGTGGCCGGACACTGGGTCGGTCACGCGTCGCCGGAGGGTTCTCCCCGACCGAATCGTGGGGCACCCGTCGTTGTAGCGCTGACGAAAGCGCGCGAACTTCCGGGCCCCATGCGCGAGGTCCCGCCCGGGATGGCCGCGGCGCAGATCCTCCTCCAGGGTGCGGTGGAAACGCTCCTCTTCGCGCTGGGTCTCCGGGGGATAAGGCCGTCCCTGCCAGACGCGCACTCCGAGCCGCAGCAGCCACACGGTGAGCGGGGAGTGCCCGAAACGCTCCCCCAAACTGCGTCAGGCCGCGCCGTGGTCACAGAGGATGGCCTCCGCCAGCCCGTGGCGCGATCACCGTCCGCCCCACCTGCTCGCCGATGAGGCGTGGCGATCGGCGCGGGCGACGCGAACCGATCCTCCCGGGCCTTCTCGCCTCCGGCTTTGAATCGGGCGAACCACTTATAGCCCGTCTGGCGGCTGACGCCGAAACGTCGGCACAGCTCGCTCATCGCAAGCGCGCCTCCGGTGGCGAGAACAACGAACTCCACTCTTAGCGCCCGACGGGTGTGGATGCGCGACGGCATCCGCACCTGTTACCCATGTCTCCGGTCCAAGTGTTACCCATGTGTCCGGTCCTGGCCGCCGGAGCGCGCGTTCCTTGGTCCCGCGGCCGGAGCCGGAACGACGTCAGTGAACCTTCGCTTCACGAGGGAAACCAGAGGACCCTTTGCGGGCGGGCGGCCCCGGGCCGGGCCCGCGCCCGGCGCGTCCCCGGGTGCCGGACGGAGGAAAAACAAGGATCGAAAGATAAGATCGTCCGTCGGCCGGGGAATGGGAAATGACAACTTTTCACTAGTCCGGGCGGTCCCGCTTGGACAGGCGGGCGGGCGCCGCACAACTCCCCCAGCGTGAATCCAAAACTATTATCACCCCCCATCGTTACCTCAAATTGCCGCCCGGCTTGGTCCGGCTGGCGTTCGCCGAGCCGGGCCGTCGCCGGGCTTTGCGCCGCCTTCCTGCTGACCAGTGCCGTCCCGGCGGTCCACGCCGCCCTGGAGCGTTTCGGCCCGCTGCTCAGCCTGCAGTCGACGCCGGCCAACCCGCGGCCGGGCTATCCGGAGTGGTATCAGGACTCCACCGGCCTGGCCCTGGAGCTCCTGACGCCGAAGAGCGCCGGCGAGTTGAATCTTGGTTATGACATCTTTCTCCCGACGGACACGACCTTCAACACCACCCTCAACGCCGAACCTTTCCCGACCGGATGGTTCCTCGAGCACTTTTACTGGCTGGCCCGCTCGGAGTTTGCCATGGGCGCCTCCCGCGCCCGCCTGACCCTCGCGCTCGAGGCGAGCTTCGGCAACGCCGCCACGGTCGTGGCGGGCGATGAGGTGGTGTTTGCGCGCATTCGCTTCGACCTCCAGGCCGCCCCGCAGGCGGGCGACTACCTGGTCCTGACCCCGTATTCGCAGCATGAATTCAAGAACGTCCGCGCGGGCGATCGCGTCCGGGTGACCGAGGATGTCGGCATCGCCCCGGCCCCGGCCGGCTTTGCCGGGGCGCTCCGCTCGAAGGTCGGCCCGTTCCTCACCGCTTCGGCGGTCGCGGGTGGCCCGGAGCTTGATCTCCACGTCGCTCCCGATGGCTTGAAGTACCTCGCTGCTCCCCTGCGGATCGGACCGGTCACCGGCAGCCCGTTGGGCGCCGCCCGCAATTCCGTGCAGGTGTTCTTCAAGCTCAGCGGCACGACCACGACCTACCCGGCGACCCCCACCTGGGGCTCCACGAACTTCTCCCTCTATGGCCGCGTCAAGACCACCGCCATTCCGACCCGGACTTCCGTAGACCGGGTGACGAAGACGACCAGCGGCACAGACCGCCGCCTGGACGTGTTTGCCTCGGCGGATGCGACCCTGCCGGTCCGCCTGCCCCCGGCGGCCGCGTCGGTGAAGACGATGCCGGTCCTGTCGTTCATTCTCCCGGGCACGACCACGAAGGTCACGATGAACTCTTCGGCCAGCGGGACGACCGCGGGTCCGACCGCCTACTACTGGTATCAGCACCTCTTCGGCACCAATGCCGCGTCGAACGCCGTTCCGTTTGGCTCGGTCGTTTCGGTTGTGGACAATGTGAACAACACGTTCACCGGCACGGTCCGCGATGCCATCTTCTCCCCGAACTATGCCAGTCCGGGCGTCGTCTACAACCACACCGCCAAGACGATTTCGATCAAGTGTTTTTCCACCACGAATGCGATCTTGGCGACGGTACCGCCCACTGCCATGTCCCCGAACGGAATTCCGTACACCGGAGTGACGTACACCGCCTCCAGCAACACCGTGACCATCCCGATTGTTGGCGCGCCGCCGGCGGACGTCATCCTGTCCTCTCCTGAAGGTGCCACGGAAATCTTCCGGGTCACCGTCAAGTAAGCCCTGAACCGCTGGACGGGATTTGAGATCTCTTGGTGAGATGCCCCGAAAAAATAGGGGCGCCTTCAGACACCCGCGGCCCGGCCGCGGGCGGTCTGGAAGTCCTGTCACCGTCCAGCCTTCCTTTTCATGAACGTTCGCCCCCGCCTCGCGATCCCGCGGCCCGCCCGTGCTTTTCTCGCGTTGCTTCTCGCCCTTCCGGCGGCGGGGGTGAACCTGGCTTGTGCCGCCGCCGTGGAAGCCGGCGGCGGTTCACTTCCCGCCCTCGCCACTGAGGTGCGGCAGGTAATTCACGGCGCGGCGGGAGCCGCGACGTCCGGCGCCGGGACGACCGGGCTTCGTTGGGAGAGCCTCGGCGCTTCTCTGGGCGATTACGCCTCCAACCCGGGTGCCGATCCCCTCAAGTACGAAAGCAGCCGCATCGCGGCGCGACGCATTCTCGCACATGGCCCCACCGGCCCGCAATCTCCGGACCTGACCAGTCGATGGCTGGAGGAAGCCGCCGGGCGCCTTGAGGCGCAGGCCGCCGTGGAACCCGGCCTGCGGGAGGCTGAGCGCCGGGATCTGGCCTTATACTCTCTTCAGGCTCGTTTTCATGCCGCCCGGCTGATTGCAGCCGTGCACTACAACCTTTTCCGTCGGGCGCTGAGCCTGGCGGAACTCTATGCGGCTACTCAGCAGGAACAGCGGGCGGTCGGCCACTGGCGCGAGCTGGTGAAGCGCGCCGGCGCTCATCCGGATGCCGCTCGCTGGAACGAGGAGCTGCAGCGGCTGGAGGCCAGCCTGCGCGACTTGGAAAGCCAGTGCTGTCCACCCGGCAAGGTGCACCTCGAGTCCCCGATCTGGCAGCCCGATCGAAGCTAGGAACCCGGCCGCCGGTCCGCTAGCCGGCCTCGTTGGCCGGTGGTTCGCCCCCCCCGGCGTGTTCGCGGACGGGTGGAATGAGCCCTTGTTCGTTCGCCAGCAGGGTAAGACTCGCGATGGAATCCATCCCGGTCCTTTTCGAAATGCGCCGCCGATGGTTTTCGACGGTGAAGACGCTGACGCCAAGGTTGCTGGCGATTTGTTTCGAGCCGAGGCCGCGACCGATTCCGGCCAGCACATCGCGCTCACGCTGGGTGAGCTTGAGCGCCGGGCTGCGGGATTCGTTTCCGGGCACGACGTCACGGAGTTGGGCCTGGGCTTCCCTGCCGATGTAAGTGCCCCCCCCGTGGATCGCCCGGATGCCGGTGGCCAGTTCGACCAACGAAGCGGATTTCGGCAGAAACCCCCGGGCGCCGCCCTCGAGCGCACTGCGCCACGAGTTCTGGTTGATGGAGCCGGAAATCAGGATCACCCGCGTCAGCGGGGAGGCCGCCATAATCATCGCCACGGCCTCCGGTCCCTGCTGGCCAGGCAGCAGCGAATCCAGCACCACGATATCCGGCCGCAGCTTCGCGCAGAGCGCGATGCCTTTTTCGGCATCCTTCGCCTGGCCCACGAGGTTGAAGTCACTCACCCTGCCGAGCGCAGCGCTGAGCAGTTCGAGAATCAGCTCGTGATCGTCGATAATGACGATGGAGATGCGCGCGGCGGCGGAGGTCCTCATGTTGGATGTTGCCACGGTGGGAGCGGGTCTGGAGCGATACCTTAGTATAATCAAGGCCGCCCGCCACGCGTATTAACACCCCCGCTGGTTGGAAAGGCCGGGACCAGGGTCCGGCGGCCGCAGCACCGGGCTGAAGTCCTGCCGGTCCCGCCTCCGGCCTCCTCCCGGGAGGTGCCACGCACAGGGCGGCATTCCTGGAGAAGAAAGGCCTGGCCAAATGAAGTCCGTGCTTCGGGGCGCCCACGATTTCCAGGCCGGGGATTGATTCCTGGCTTCGTGGCTTCGGGCTCAACCCGGCTCGACCAAACCGGAGGGAGCCTGAAACCAGGAAGCCACGAATCGGAGCGCCGCAGTGAGCAACCGGAGAACGTTCAACGCTCAACATTTAACGCTGAACGCTCAAGTGGAGGAAGGCCTGCCGGGACTCGTCTCGGTGGACCCGACGAATTCCACGGACCTGAGCGTTGAACGTTAAGCGTTCAAAGTTGAGCGTTGTCCGACTCGGCTTGAAGACAGGGGTCGCAGGGACCCACTCGGTGTATTCTGTGCACTCCGTGGTTAACTCCGGAGGCTTGGACCACGGAGGGCACAGATTACACAGAATTAAACCACGGGGACGAACCTGAGCGGCGTTGTGCGCCGGACGCTAGTTTCCGACGCGCCTGGTCGGACGCTTTCCGGAGTTCATCGCACCGACCAGTTCGCCGACGAGCGGATTGGGAAAGCGCCGGCTGGGCGTGATCGCGTAGAACGATTCCTTCAGTTGCGGCACGCGGTGCGTCTCGACCAGTTCGCCCCGCTCGATTTCGTCGCGCACCACGACCGGCGGCACGAGCGCGAGGCCTTCGCCTTCGCGGGCGAGGAGTCGGAGCATCGCCATGTCGTCCACCTCGGCGATAACCCGCGGCCTCACGCCCGCCGCGGCCAGCAGGCGATCGAAGCCCGCGCGGCTGTTACTCTCCACGCTGGGCAGAATCACGGGCACGTCGGCGAACCCTTCCGGAAACCGCAGCCGCTTCTGCTTCCACGCCGGTGTGCCGACGAGGCTGACGGGCTGCTCGGCGAGCAAGTGACAGTGCCAGGGCGTTTCCGCGTCCCGCCGCGCCGGCTGGTTCGAAAGCACCAGATCAACCTGATGGGCGTGCAACGAGAGGAGCAGTTCGCGCATGCTGCCGGAGCGCACCACCACTTCGACCTGCGGCCGGTGCAGGGCGGGGCGCAGAAATGCCAGCAGGAAATTGCGGGACAACGTCGCCACCGCCGCGACGCGCAGGACCTGGCGTCCACCGCGCGGCCGATGCTGCATCACATCCATCAGCTCCTCGCCCGTCCGGCCAATCGCCTCGGCATACTCCAACGCGAGCCGTCCCGCCTCGGTCAGCTTGAGTCCGCCCTTGCTCCGTTCGAAGAGACGGTGGCCGAGGCTGCCCTCGAGCTGCTTCAGTTGAATACTCAGCGCCGAGGGCGAGAGGTTCAGTTTCTCCGCGGCGCGGGTCAGGCTGAGCTCGCGGGAGATCGCCCGAAAATACCGCAGATGGTGGTAGTTGAGAAAGGGCACGCAGGTTAAATAAAAGACAACGATAACGCATAAAGCCTATATTTGGCCAAACCGTCGGGACCCGCTATGCTCGCTCCCATGCGTCTGTTGATCTCCCTGCTCGTGCCGGCGATTCCGCTGCTTCCCTTGCTGGCGGGCGGGCTGGTCGGGCGGGTCCCCGCGGCGTCGGCCTGGCGGGTGAGCTTCACGGCGGCTTGCCTGGCGGCAGCGGCCGCCTGGGTTTCGGCCGGGCTCGTGCTGGCACAGGGAGCGCTCACCGCGCGCTGGACGCCTTGGGAGGCCCTGCCCGGGCTCACGGTGACGCTGCGATCCGACACTCTCTCGGCGATCATGACGGTGCTGGTGGCGTCGCTCGGCGCGGTGATTCTGAACTTCTCGCGTCGCTACCTCGCCGGCGATCCGGCGGAGCGCCGCTTTCACTTCTGGTTGAGTCTCACCCTCGGCTCCGTCCTGACGCTGGTGCTGGCCGGGCACCTCCTCCTGCTCTGGCTGGCCTGGGTGGCGACGAGTCTCTGTCTCCACCGGCTGCTGTTGCTCTATCCGGAACGCGCCGGCGCAGTGTTCTCCGCTCGCAAGAAATTCGTGTTCAGCCGGCTGGGGGACGTCTGCCTGCTCGTGGCGTGCGACCGGCTCCACCAGTTGTACGGCACCTGGGATCTGGAAGCGTTGTTCACCGCAGTGGAAGCAGGGCAGGTGACCGGCCTGCCGGCCGTCGGATTTTTCCTCGTCGCCTGTGCTGCGCTGAAATCGGCGCAGTTCCCTTTCCATAGCTGGCTGCCGGATACGATGGAGACACCCACGCCGGTGTCGGCCTTCATGCACGCCGGCATCATCAACGCGGGCGGCTTTCTACTCGTGCGGCTGTCACCGCTCCTCGTCCATGCCCCGGCCGCGCTCAACTTCATCGCGGTGCTCGGCGCGCTGACGGCGGCGTTCGGCGCGGTCGTCATGCTCACGCAGCCCAGCGTGAAGCGCGCCCTGGCTTATTCGACCATCGCTCAGATGGGATTCATGTTGCTGCAGTGCGGACTGGGGGCCTTCGGTCTCGCGCTGCTGCACCTCGTGGCGCACTCGCTCTACAAGGCCCATGCCTTTCTCCGGTCAGGTTCGACCGTGGGCGCGACTCCGCGGGCGGCGGTCACCTTGCGCACCCCGGCACTCAGCATTGGTTTTCTCGGCGGGGCGCTGCTGGTGACCGGCCTCGCCACGCTGCTGGAAATGGCCGCGCCGTTCGGCCCGTCCGAATTCGATGTCTTCTCCTTCGGGCTCGCGCTGGCGCTGGCGTACGGTCTCGCCCGCATCTGGTCGGTGGGCGGCGGCTGGGATTTTGTCCGGCGCAGCGTCACGGCCGCACTCCTGATCGGCCTCGCGAGTCTGCTCCTGCATGCCGGAGCCAGCCGGCTGCTGCCGGCGTCCGTGGTGGTCCACCCGCCGTCCGCCGTGGTGGCGCTGGTGGGCGCGACGTTCGCCGCGCTCTTCGTCTTTCAGGCCCTGCTCTGGCGGGCGGGCCATTACTCGCTCGGGCGCCAGCTCTACGTGCACGCGCTGAACGGATTCTACGTCGGTACGGTGGCCAACCGGCTCCTCCGGCATCTCTGGCCACGGCCGGCTCTTCGCTGAGTCGGAGTTTTCCACCGCCCCCTTCCTCATGTCCCTGCTCGCTCCTTCTGCCCCCGTTCCCGTCACCGTTCCGGATCTGGCCGCCGCCACGGCCACGGCGCTCCGCCGGATTCCACCGCTCTGGCCGCTCCGCCATTTCGTCGCCGTCAATCCGTTCGTCGGCTTGTCCGACCTTCCGTTCGGCGAAGCCTGCGAGCTGCTGCAACGCGTGGTCGGCGCGGCACCGTTGCAGACGGCGGCTGACTATCGGCGGGCTTATCAGGAGGACGTGATCCGGCCGGAGGACCTGGCCGCGGCGGCCGACGACGAGTGGCCGGTGACGCGTCTCGTGGCGGCACTCGATGACGGCCGGGAGGCACCGGCCCTGCCGGTTTCCGTCGCGGACCTCCTGGATCGGGAACATCCGCACGCGCACTGGAGCGTTTTTGTCGTCGAGGAGATTTCGAAATGGTGTGGCGTCACCTTCGATGAAAACCAGACCACGTGGAACTCGCCGTGGAAGTCCGCGGGATTGTTTCGGAGCTGGCGCGAAGCCGCGGAGCGGGACGGCAACCCCGAGGCGTTTGGGTTGAAAGGCTTTCGCACCTTCGTCGCGCAGCTGCCCCAGGACGTCGATGTGACCATCGCGCTCTGCGTCCGGATGCTCGCCCCGCCGCCGGCGGCGCTGACGGATTTTCTCCACCGCGAACTGGCCACGGTGCCGGGCTGGGCGGCTTATCTGCAGTATCTGGTGCGGGAGGATGCGCTGCGCGGGAAGACGAATCCGGCGCTGCGTGAGCTTCTCGCGGTCCGCCTGGCCTACGACGCCGCCTTGTTCCGGGCCTTCGCTTCGGACGCCACCTTTGTGGCGGACTGGAAGCGCGTGGTGGCGAGGGAGCCGCAGGCCGATGGCCAGATTGCGGCGCTGGTGCGCTGGCAGTTCGCGTTTGAACACGGTTACCAGCAACGGCTCGCCCGGGCGCTGGCGCAGCAACCCTCGCAGTGCCCGGCAACGCCGCCCGCGTTTCAGGCCGTGTTCTGCATCGACGTGCGCTCCGAGATTCTGCGTCGCGGCCTCGAGGCCGCGGCGCCGGGCGCGCAGACGATCGGGTTCGCCGGCTTCTTTGGGTTCCCGGTGTCGCATGCGCAGGCCACGCAGCGAGCGGCCGCCCTGTGTCCGGTGCTGCTCGTGCCGCCCGTCGAAACCGGCGAGCGGATCACGGAGCAGGAAGTCGCCGCCGGGAAGCGGCAGC
Organism: Opitutia bacterium; assembly: GCA_947472765.1. GTDB lineage: Bacteria > Verrucomicrobiota > Verrucomicrobiia > Opitutales > Opitutaceae > ER46. The sequence goes on along the minus strand of CANJCM010000059.1, from coordinate 8,569 downwards.
GGGCGGAAGCGGGCGGATGGATGGCTTTTCAGAATTCGGCCGCCTCGTGCTTCTCGTTTGTCGAAACGGCCGGGATGGCGTTTGCCGCCGGCCTCGGGACCGACGGACGCCGCGGGGACCGCGTTTGCGTGCGGGCCACTCCGGCGTTTCGCGATGCTTCGCCCGCCGTCCGGACGGATCTCGCCGAGGGTGCGCTGCGCAACATGAGCCTGACGCGGAATTTCGCGCGGCTGGTGTTGTTCTGCGGTCACGGCAGCGCGAGCGCCAACAATCCTTATGCGTCCGCGCTCGATTGCGGCGCGTGCGGCGGCCATGCCGGCGACGTCAATGCCCGGCTCGCGGCCGCGACGCTGAACGACCCGGCGGTGCGCCGGAGTCTGGCCGGCCGCGGAATCGAAATTCCCCCCGAGACGATTTTTTTGGCCGGCCTCCATCACACGGGCATTGATGACGTGGTGCTCTTCGATCTCGAAGACGTGCCGGCCACCCATGACGCGGACGTGCAGGCCCTGCGCACGGCGCTCGCGGCCGCCTGCCTCGCCGCCCGGCGGGAACGGGCTCCGGCCCTCGGCCTGCGTCCGCTGCCCGACGACGAACTGCACGCCGCGGTTTGCCGCCGGGTCCGCGATGTTTCCGAGGTCCGCCCGGAATGGGCGCTCGCCAACAACGCCGCGCTCGTGGCCGCGCCGCGCAGCCGGACCGCTGCGCTGCGGCTCGAGGGCCGGGTTTTTCTGCACGACTTCGATGCCTCCGCCGACGTCGACAACCGCGTGCTCACCTTGATCCTCTCGGCGCCGGTCGTGGTCGCGAGCTGGATCAATCTGCAGTATTATGCCTCGCGGGTGGATCCGGTGCGCTACGGCAGCGGCAACAAGGTGCTCCACAATGTGGTCGGGGGCCTGAGCGTGCTCGAAGGCAACGGCGGCGACCTCCGCGTGGGACTCCCGCTGCAGTCGATTCACGACGGTGAAAATTTTGTCCACGAGCCGCGCCGGCTCAGCGTGTACCTTGAGGCGCCCCGCGAGCGCATTGAGGCCGTGCTCGGCGCGCAGCCCGGCGTGAAGCAGCTCTTTGACCACGGCTGGCTGCACCTCTTCTCCCTCGAAGGTGCGAGCTGCCATCGCTACGGCCCCCAGGGTTGGGAGGTGGTTACGTGAGCGCCGTCGCACCTTCGACCATCCGCCCGTCGCGGCCTGTTCCGGACTCCGGCCACCCCGGGCCGCGTCTTGGGATTATCGGTGGTGGCCAGCTGGCCAAGATGATTGCCCACGCCGCGTCCCAACTCGGGTGCGAAACCGTCGTGCTCGAGCGCAGCGCGAGCGTCCCGGCGGCCGGAAGCGTGGGCCGGTTTCTCGTCGGCGACTGGAACGACCCCGTGCTGGTCGGGCAACTCGCGCAGCAGGTCGACGTGGTCACGTTGGAAAACGAGTTCGTCGACGCCGAGGCGCTCCGCGCCGTCGAGGCCACGGGCCACTTGGTTTTCCCCACCGCGGCGAGCATCGCGCTGACGCAGGACAAGCTGAGACAAAAACAGGTCCTCGTCGCGGCCGGGTTGCCTGTCGCGGAGTTTCGCGCCGTCGCCTCGCTCGAACAGCTCGAGGCCGTCGCGCAGGAACTCGCTTATCCCGTGGTGCTGAAGACGCGCCGCAACGGCTACGACGGGAAGGGCAACTTCACGATCCGCGCCGCCGGGCAACTCGAAGAGGGCTGGCGTGCACTCGGCGGCGGCCGGCAGGAACTGATGGTCGAGGCGTTCGTCCCCTTCGTGCGTGAACTGGCCGTGATCGTCACCCGCGGTCGGAATGGTGAGACCGCCATTTATCCCGTGGTCGAATCCACCCAGCGGAATCACGTCTGCGAGGTCGTGGTCGCTCCCGCCGCGGTGGCCGTTGAGCTGGCCGAGCGCGCCGGCGCGGTCGCGCAGTGCGCGGTCGCGGCGGCCGGTGGCATCGGAAGTTTCGGCGTGGAGATGTTTCTTACCGTTGACGGACGGATCCTGGTGAACGAACTCGCCCCGCGCGTGCACAACTCCGGTCACTACACGATCGAGGGCTGCGAATGTTCCCAATTTGAGAATCATGTTCGCGCCGTGCTCGGCTGGCCGCTGGGCCGTACCCGGCTGCTCGCGCCGGCGGTGGCGATGGTGAATCTGTTGGGCTCTGCGCGCGGCAGCGGAAAACCACGGGGATTGACCGCGGCGCTGGCGGTGCCCGGCGCGCACATTCACCTCTACGGCAAGGCGACGAGCGAGGTCGGCCGGAAGCTCGGTCATGTGACGGCGCTCGGCGCCGATCAGGCGGAGGCATTGGCTCTTGCGCGCCGCGCCGCGGACGCAATTCAGTTTGGCGATCCTCTCTAGATGAAACGAAAACTCCAGCCCCTGGTGGGCATTATCATGGGCAGCGACTCCGATTGGGCGACGATGGAGGCGGCTTACAACGTCTGCCGCGAATTCGACGTGCCGTGCGAAGTCGGCGTGAAGTCGGCGCATCGCACACCCGACGACATGGCGGAGTACGCCAAGGCAGCGCATCAACGCGGCCTTCGCGTCATCATCGCCGGAGCCGGTGGCGCCGCGCACTTGCCGGGGATGGTGGCGAGCCACACGCCGCTGCCGGTGATTGGGGTCCCGGTCGAAAGCAAACAACTGCACGGCCTCGATTCGCTGCTCTCGATTGTCCAGATGCCGGGCGGCGTCCCCGTCGCGACGGTTTCGATCGGCGGAGGTCGCAACGCCGGGCTGCTCGCGGTGGCGATCCTCGGGACGTCAGATCGCCGGCTGCAGACGCGGCTCCTCCGCTTCAAGGCCGGCCTCGCGGAAGAGTCGCGCGAACGCGGGAAGCGATTGCAGGAGCGGATCGAGGTAAAGACGTGATGGGCCTGGCCAAACCTTGGGGTGCCTGAAGCCAGGAATCAGGGGAATCCGGTCCGTGCCCTCCGTTGGTTTGAACCGCGGACGGCACCGAATGCACGGAATCAAACCGTGACGGCTGGGATGAACGGGAAGAACGAGGAGATCCCCGGCGGTGCCGTTCAACGGCCCGGCGCGTCTTTCCAGAGCGTTTTAGCCTATCCGCTGTCGCTGCCGTCGCACCCAGAGCGCCGCCATGACCGCGATTCCTCCGGAGTCCAGACCCCAGTGCTCGGGTTCGCCCGGACCGGTCGCGGCGAGGATTTGACCGATGAGCGGGGACGCGGGCGCGGACCAAAGCTTGGCCTGTAACCAGAGCACTTGGACAGCGTTCTTGGCGAAGGGATTAATCGCGGCGCGCGGTTTCGTTCTGCCCGGGCAGACCCGGAGTCCTTCCGCGCTGCTGGTCACTTGGGCTCGGGGTTCGACTCGAATTTCTTCGGTTCCAATCTTTACCCTCCCACCGGGCACGGGACCTACGCTGGAATGCGAGGGTCGCGGCCGGATCGCTCCGGCGTCACCCCGCTGAGTCCGCCGCCGGCGGGGGCGAATCTCAATCCGCAGTCCCCGTCGGCCGTTGAAATTCGGGCCGCAGCCGCAGGTCGCACATCTGCTGGTGGAACACCGGGGTCGCGGACCCCGCGAGGGGCGGCACGATCCAATCCCAGCGGGCCGACACCGGCCGCCCGGCCGCCTCCTCCAGCGCACAGAATCGGCCGAACTCCGCGCTCGCGGTATGATGATCGACGATCCGGCAGCCGGCTTCGCTGAAGGAGTGCAGCACGGCCGCATTCAATTCCACCAGCGCGCGCTCCTTCCACAGCGAGGCCCGCTCGTCGCGGCGGAGTCCCATTTTCCCCGCCACGAGTGGCAGCAGGTTGTAACGACCTTCGTCCGCCAGGTTCCGGCTGCCGATTTCCGTGCCCATATACCACCCGCTGAAGGGCGCCGCCGGAAACTCCGTGCCCGCGACGCGCAGCATCATGTCGCTGACCACCGGGACCGCGTACCACTTGAGGCCCAGTTCACGAAACCACGGCAGGGTGGGGTGCGACAGGCTGACCTCCTTGATGAGGTGCGCGGGCGCCGGGTAGAGGACAGGTCGCTCGTCCCGCCCGCTGAGAATCCAGGGCAGCAGGTCAAAGGCGGAGCGATTTTTCGGCGGCTCCCAGCCCAGGGCGAGGGCCTCTTCCGTGAAGGCGCAATTCAGGGGATCGCCCAACACCGATCCGCGTTCGCGATAACCCGCGTAACCGGCGAGCTGACGGTTGCGGATCAGGGGTCCGGTGCGGCCCGGTTCGGCCGGCGCGAAGAGGGTCATCACCGGCCGGATGTTGCCGTCGCGCGTTGCCAGCTCGAGGTGCTCGCAAAGCGCGCCATACATCGCGGAGGAGGTCGTCACTTCCCGGCGGTCACGCACGAGCAGGCTCCGCCAGTAAAGCCGTCCAATGCAGCGGGCTTCGTTCCGCCATGCGACCCGGGCGGCAAAGGCTAGCTCCGCCTCCGAGAAGGGGATGGCCTGCTTCTCTGCGTGGGCGGCAGCCGCCACGGCCACCCGTTCCGGGAGTGGCCCCGAGAGCGCTCCTTCGGATTCGGCCAGCCGGAAAAATTCGTGCAGCTCGTCTGGGTCTCCGGGCTGGGCGGCAGGAGAGTGAGAAATGGGACACCTTGGCATGAAGACGCGGCCGCCGCCTCGCGCGATTGGCGGCCGGGCGGGTGAGTCTTACGATCCCTTCCCGGTCCAATAATTACCCTCCCTCGTGGGTAGTTTGTCGCCTCGTCCCGATTCCCGCCCTTTCCGACGTTCGCAGACTCAAAGGCCGGGACGGCGTACTGGGTTCCGCCAGCTCGCAATCTCGCCCTCCCTTTTCCGCCGGGTCACTCAGGCTTCCGCGGCGAGAATCGCGAGGGCGCGCTCAAGAACTTTCCGGTAACGTTCCCTCTCCGCCGCGGTCGATTCGGGCGTCCAGCGGTAGAAGCCTTCGCCGGTCGCGAGGCCGAGTTTGCCGGCGGCAACGAGGTCCGTGACGAGCCGCGGCACCTCGGGCTGGCTCGCCAGCGTCGGGAACGTGGCGGCGATCGCGGCGGCGTGAACGTCGAGTCCGCCGTGATCGCGCTGGAGAAACGGCCCCGCGGCCAGATAGCGGAAACCGAAACCGAAGCGCACGGCGCGATCGATGTCCGCGGCCGTGGCGACGCCGGCTTCGACGAGCGCATAGGCTTCGCGGGCCATGGCGTGCTGGAGTCGATTCGCGACGAAGCCGGGCACGTCCTTCTCCACGCGAATCGGCACGAGCCGGCATTGCAGCGACCAGGCGAGAAGTCGCTCGACGTTTTTTTCGGCGGTCTGCGGACCGCGGATCACCTCGACCAGCGGCACGACATTGGCCGGAAGAAAGAAATGCCAGCCGAGCATCCGATCGGCGGTGGGCTGTCCCTCGGCGATCGCGCTGATCGGCAGGCTGGAACTGTTACTCGTAATCAGCGCTTCGCGCGGACAGCGCCGCGCGAGCTCGGCGAACACGGGCTGCTTCGCGGGCAGGTTTTCCGGGACGCACTCGACGGCGAGTTCGACCGCGGACCACGGAGCTTCGTCCCAATTTCCGCCCCACGTGATCAACTCACGCGACTTCGCATCGCCGCCGGCCTGCTGAAAATAAGCGGGCAGTGATGCGCGCCGCGCGGCGGAGCTCTCGAGGATGAAGACTCGAACGCCGCCGCGCGCGAGCACGAGTGCGATGTCGGCCCCCATCCGGCCGCCGCCGATGATCACGGACTGCGTCAGGGGAGCGGGGGAGGGCATAGAAGTGTGAGTTAAGAATTAAGGAGGCTCGCCGCCTTACCCTCATGCGCTGCACGCACGGAAGGTACGGCGTTCTGGGAGGCCCGCAAGGGCTCCGGCGGGCCGTCGGTCGCGTGGGATGGCGTGCCTCGCTCGCCCGTCCCGAGGGTGGGCGTAGGCATCCAGCTACTGAAAGTCGTCAACCGTCCGACGTTTTCAGGGGTGATGTGCGATCTATTGGTATCCCCATGAAAGCTTCAACCGCGGCCATCCGTCGGCACGACCGCACGCCGTCCGCTCCCATTTCCGCACGAAGCCTTCAGGCATCTCTATCCCCTTCGTTTCCTTTCCCCTCATGAACACTAGTACTAATCCTGCATCGCATCTGCCCCTCGAGGGCAACCTCCCCAAGGCCGTCCGGCTCTGGGTGACAATCGTCGCACTCCTTGGTGGAGTCTTCTCCCATGCCTTCGCCCAAGCACCCGTCACCGGTGGTCCGCTCCACCGGGTCGGGCCGATTGATCCCGTGCACCATTTTCCCCAGTGGTATCAGGATGAGACCGGCATAGCTTTCGAAATTGGCACCGTGCTTTCCGAGGGAGAGCTGGCGGGCGGCTGGGTGCTGCTCCTTCCGGGTGACACCACCGCTCCTGAGCGCTATGTTTATCCCCCCGCCACCCCGTCGACGTTTTTCGACGAGCATTTCTACTGGCACGCTGCGGCCTTGGATATCGCCGCGCCCATCCCGGCGGGGAGCGATCCGGCCAACCCCGCTGACACCACAACGAGGATTCTCGTCGAGTTTGGTCACGAAGCCGCCTTTTCGACCGGACCCGCAGAAGTGGACGGCAGCCAAATCGTTTTCACCCGCATTCGCATCAATATGGGCGTAGTGCCCTACTCGGGCGACTACGTGCTGGAGACCCCCTATAAAACCTATACGTTTAAGGGACTCGTCGCCGGTCAGCGGCTATTCAATACCGACGACTTCGGCGTCGCGCAGGCTCCGGAAGGCTTCGTGGAGTCCCTGTTCGGTCCGATCGGGCCGTATCTTTTGCCCGCCACCTCTCCGGGCGGCGCCCAGCTTCCCCCGGTGCCATTTGAAGGACGCCTCTATGTGGGCGATCCGGCATTGACCTATCCGGTGACGGGCAGTCCGCTGGGCAAGAACTTCGTTCGGCTGACGGGCCCCAACGGCTACGTTTGGTTTATGGACCGCTTCAGCGTGACCGGTCGGTTCAAGACCGGCCCGATTCCGAGCAACATCAACCTCGTCCGTGCCTCCAAGTTCGACGCTCCGGGCGATGTTCGCCTCGACGTTTTCGCGAAGGGTGCGCCGACCTTGCAGATCCGCCTTCCCGGCCAAGCGCAGGCACCTTCGACTCAGCCTTCGATGACTTTCTATCCGGCAGCTCCGTCGGTCAATGCGACCACGGGCCTGCTTTCGGTCCCCGTGGGAGTCGGCGGAACGTTGCTGCGCAATAACGGTCCTCTGGGTGCGTCCTATTACACGCAGTGGATCAGCAACGGCACGACCTTGCCTGCCATTGTTTGTGGCATAGACGATGCCGGCTTCGTCACCAGCGTGCCCGTCACCGACACCGTGGTGGTCACCAAGGCCGATTATTCCAACGTCACCAAGACGCTCACGGTGGATGCGGCCACGGCCAATCTCAACTCGCCGGCGACCTTCCGCTTGATCGGCGTCGATGGTCCGGTCTCCACGCAGACCTTTACCACGTCGATTCAGGTTCCCCTCAATGCACCTCCGTCCAAAGTTACGGTGGCCTCCAGTGCGGGCGGCGCTTCGACGGTGGATGTCACCGTGGGTATCCCGACCAATGCGTTCAATCATCCGCCGGTGGCCGTCAATGATACGGGAGCCACGCTCGGCACCACGCCGCTGGAGATCTCGGTGCTCGCCAACGACACCGATCCCGACGGGGATCGCTTGTCGATCGATTCGGTCACCCAGCCCTCCTCTGGCACGGCCGTCATCAATACCGTCGCCGGCACGATTACCTACACCGCTTCGACGGGCAGCAGCGGGCTGATAACGTTTGCCTACAAGGTCACCGATCGTCGCGGCGGTTTCAGCACGGCGACCGTCTCCGTGAACGTCGATGGCGCGCCCTTGGCCGTGGCGGACGCGGCGACCGCGACCGCGGGACAAAGCGTCCTGATCGACGTCCTGGCCAATGACTCGGACCCGGACAGCGATCCGCTCACGATCATCTCGGTCACGCAGCCGTCCGTCGGTGCGGTTGCGGTTGGCACGGTCTCCATTGCCAACGGCGGAAAGGCGCTGAGCTATCTCCCCGCGGTGGGCTCCACCGGTGTGCATTCGTTTAGCTACACGATCAGCGATGGTCGTGGCGGCGTGGCGACGGGCTCCGTGTCCGTCACCATCAATACCCCGCCGGTGGCTGTGGCGGATTCCGTCTTCGCGGTCGCCGGCCAGCCCGTCACCATCAATGTCCTGGCCAATGATCGGGATATCGATGGCGACCAGCTGACGATCACCTCGGTTTCGGCCAATCCGCGCGCCACTATCACGATCCTCGGAAATTCGGTCCAGTTCGTTCCGCTGGCCGGTGTGCTGCCGATCGAAACCTTTACCTACTCGATTAGTGACGGTCGCGGTGGATCGGCCTCGGCCAATGTGACGGTGATCCAGAACTTGCCGCCAAGGGCGGTCGCCGATTCAGTCTCGGCCAATCTGGGGGTCGCGAACTCACTGGCCGTCCTCGCCAACGACACCGATCCCGACAACGACGTGCTTTCGATCAGCGGTCTGACGCAACCGGTCGGTGCAGTTGCCTCCATCAGCCCCGACGCCAAGTCGGTGATCTTCACCTGGAATGTGGGTGCCACCG
>CANJCM010000058.1 GCA_947472765.1 Opitutia bacterium | reverse complement strand
TTCGGTGACCTGTTCCGAATGTAGCCCTGCCCGTGAGGGCAGGGACTTCTCCAACGCTTCGCCTCACGTCGTCCCGCTGCTCACGCAGCGGGCTACAAAGGCCAACGATTTTAAACCTTCGCGTCTCTTCGCGCTCTTCGCGGTTTTCTCCTGCATCGTTCCGGCTCGAGAGGGGTACCCTCAGGGCGGGGGGATGGCTCGATGAACTCCGCGCGGGGACGACCGCCGAAAATTCCCACCGACACGCGGGATTGTCTGCGGCCGGCGCAGCACTCACGGTTTCCGCCATCCCCATGAAATCCCTGTTCGCCCTGACTGTCCTCGGACTTTCCCCCGCGCTTTTCGCCGCCGCCACGCCTCCGCCGGGATACGAGGCGCTCGCCGCCGCCCAGGCTGCCGCCAACGCGCAGAACGGCGTGCGCCGTTCGCCGGCCCAAGTGCTGCCCGTGCCGACGGCTGACGTGAGCCCCGCAACGCAGGCGCAAATCGCGATCGCCTACCCGCCGCACTTTAACGCCAACCCGAAAACCGCCGCGGAGTGGAAGGAACTGGTCGAGTTCCGCGCCGCTCCGGTGCGCGCCGCGATGCCGGCCCTCGCGGAGAAGTTCGGCGTCACTTACGCAAAGTCCAAGATCGCCGGCGTGACTGTGTTCACCGTCACCCCGAAAACGATTCCGCCCCAGAACCGCAACCGGCTGCTGCTGCACGTCCACGGTGGCGCCTATGTGTTCAGTCCCGGCGAGGCCGCCCTGCCCGAAGCGATCGTCATGGCGGGCTTCGGGGGGTTCACCGTCGTGTCGGTCGATTATCGGATGCCGCCCGACTTCCCCTACCCGGCTGCGATGGATGACGCGGTCGCGGTCTGGAAGGAATTGGTGAAGACGCACGACGCCCGGAACATGGCGGTCTTCGGCACCTCGACCGGTGGGGCGATGACGCTGTCGCTCGTACTGCGGGCCAGGGACGAAAAATTGCCCCTGCCCGCCGCGATTGCACCGGGCACGCCGTGGTCGGACATCGGCAAGATCGGCGACACCTACGAAACGAACGAGTGGATCGATAACATCCTCGTGACGTGGGACGGCTTCCTCGGTCGCGCCGCGCTGCTCTATGCCAATGGTCGCGATCTCAAGGACCCGCAGCTCTCGCCGATCTACGGCGACTACAAGGGATTTCCCCCGACAATCCTGACGAGCGGCACGCGCGATCTCTTTCTCTCGAACACGGTCCGCACGCACCGGAAGCTGCGCCGCGCCGGCGTCATCGCCGACCTCAACGTCTACGAAGGACAGTCCCACGGCGGCTACATGCGGGACGTCGACGCGCCGGAGACCCGCGAGGCGTTTGGGGAGATCGCGGCGTTCTTCGATCGGCATCTCGGCCGCTGAGAGCGGCCGAATTTTCGATTTTAGATTTTCGATTTTCGATTTCGGAAGCCGGTCCGATTTGACGACGGAGCGGCTCGACGTGGCACGGGTCTCCTGACCCGTGGACATCTAACGTTCAACGTTTCGATCTACACGGGTCAGGAGACCCGTGCCACCCGGAGCATTCGTGGGTCGTACTACCGCGCTTCCTTCACGCCGAAGCGGAAAACGTGCGCGGCGTCGCGGTCCAGGGTGACGGCGGGGTAGCCGGACGGGCGTTCGATGACGGCTCCGTCCTTCGTCACCTGCCACGACTCGAGCGGTTCGTCGGCGATTACCCGGACCACGGTCTGCACCGACTCCGTCGGCCCCGAGCGAAGCGGATGCCCATCGTTGCTTGGCGTGTAGAGGAGTTCAGCGCCGGGGTTGAGGCCAACCGGCGCGGAAAAGTGCATGGTGACCGTCAACTGGTCCGGCATCATGTGACCGAACTCGAGCGTGAGCACATAGCGGCAATCCGCCGTGGCCTCCGACACATGGCGCACCGCCTCGCCATCGGGCCGCGTGAGGGCAAACCGCTTCACTCGGCCATGCGAGAGCGTGAGCTGCGGACGCAGCATGGGAAAAGCGAGCCCCTCGACACTTCCGTCGCGGAGCCAGAACGGCGCCACCAGCAGATGAATCACATTGTTCACGCCGGGGCGCGTGGTCGTCGTCTTCGGTCCGGCCGGCGCGAGCACGATCGTCTCGGTCATCGTCATGTAGGGACGCCGGACATACAGCATCACGCGATCGCTGGCCCGCACGGTCACCAAGGGCTCGGCCGTCGGGCCGTCCTCGCCGTCGGCACAGAGTCCCCGCGCCGGCAGCAGCGCGAGCAGACAGAGGAGAAGAAGCCGGCGAAGGAAGTGGGGCATCGCGGTACGCGGAGACGTGCGGAGATCGAAAACGTCACGGTGGGTGTGGCCGCGTTTCGTTGGGGCCGCAAGGCGGTCGTGGAGCGCGTGAGCCCGTTCTGCACCCACCCCGCCCTACGGGCACCCATGCAGGAACGATTTCGCGAAGCGCCCGTGCGCAGCGCGAGACCCAGGGTGAATGTCGCTCCGCCCGGCACTCGAGAGGGGACCTCGATATGATTGGATCGAACGAGGAGTATTCTGAGGACACTTCCGAGCTCCCCTCTGGAGCCGGAACGAGGCAGTGGGACGAAGTCGGCGGGTGTGGGCACCCGCCCTCCATGGGAGGCGGATCGTTCAGACTTCAGTTCGCTCTCCTCTCCAAGAGCAATCCATGGAGGGACGGTGCCCCCACCGTCCAAGGCTGCCTAACGTCCGACGGAACGTCCACGGATCGGTGGAGGGCCAGCTCGAGAGGGGTGGCGCGCAGCGCCGGGGTGTGTTTCACCTGCCCGGTTTCTTAATTCAGCCTTCTTACTTTCTACTTTCTCACAGCGCTTCGTGTCCGACCTCGCCGGTGCGGATCCGCACGACGTGCTCAAGGGGCAGGACGAAGATTTTCCCATCGCCGATTTTGCCACTGCTCGCCGCCTTCGAGATCGTGTTGATGACTTCGCCCACGCGATCGGCGGCCACGGCGATCTCGACCATCGTCTTGGGCAGAAAATCCACGGTGTACTCGCTGCCGCGGTAAATTTCCGTGTGACCCTTCTGCCGGCCGAAGCCTTTCACTTCGGTGACGGTCATGCCTTCGACGCCGATACTCGAGAGCGCCTGGCGGACTTCCTGCAGCTTGAAGGGCTTGATGATGGCTTTGATCAATTTCATGGGAGACGGAAAAATAAGGGGTTAGGGACAGAGGGACAGACGCCGGCGGACGCCCGGAGTTCGCTCAATCGAGATGGTACGCGGTTTCGCCATGCTCAGCCTGGTCGAGCCCGGTGTACTCCGCCTCCTGCCCGACGCGGAGTCCGACCGTGGCCTTGATCACCAGCACAATCAGGACGGTCCCGGCGGCGGACCAAAGCGCGGTGAAGCCCACCGCCTTGATTTGGGTCACGAGCTGCGCGCCGGCACTCGTCACCCCGGAGCCGCCGAAGGTCGCGGTTCCGAGAACGCCGACGAGAATCGAGCCCATCATCCCGCCGACGCCGTGCACGGCGAAGACGTCGAGGGCGTCGTCGATCTGGAGGCGCTGCTTGATCAGGCCGCAGGCAAAATAACAAACGATGCCCGCGAGAACTCCGAGGATGACCGCGCCCATGGGGCCGATGTTGCCGGAAGCCGGCGTGACGGTGGCCAGTCCGGCCACCATGCCGGTGACGATGCCAACGAGGCCGGGCTTCCCGGCCTTGCGCCATTCGATCAGGGTCCAGGTGAGGCTGGCGACGGCGGCCGCGATGTGCGTCACGAGCATCGTCATGCCCGCGGCGGCGTTCGCGCCACCCTGGCTGCCGGCGTTGAAACCGAACCAGCCGACCCAGAGCATGGACGCGCCAATCATCACCATGCCCGGACTGTGGGGCGGGTGAATCCGCGCACGAAAGTCGGCGCGCGGTCCAAGGAACCACGCGAGGATAAGGGCCGAGACGCCCGCCGTGGTGTGGACGACGATGCCACCGGCGAGATCGAGCACGCCTTCCTTCTGCATCCAGCCGCCACCCCACACCCAGTGCGCGACCGGCGCGTACACCACGATCAGCCACAAGGCGGTGAAGAGCATCATCGCGGTGAACTTCATCCGCTCGACGAGCGCGCCGATGATCAGGCCCGGCGTGATGATCGCGAAGGTCATCTGGAACATCACGAAGACGGTCTCGGGATAGGTCCGCCCGTTCAGTTCGCCCACGCCGATGCCGCGCAATCCGATATGCTGCAGGTCGCCGATCCAGCCGTTGCCCTCGGAGAACGAGAGGCTGTAGAGCCCGGCGACCCAGAGCACCGACGCGATGCACGTGACCGCGAAGCAGTGCATAAGGACGGAGAGGACGTTCTGCGCCCGGACGAGTCCGCCGTAGAAGAGCGCGAGCCCTGGCAGGGTCATGAACAACACGAGGACCGTGGCGGTGATCATCCACGCGGTGTCACCGGTATTCAGAGTCGCGGTCGCCGCGGGCTGGGCCTGGGCCGTCAACGGCCAGAGCAGAGGAAGGAACGCGAGAAGCCAGCGGGAGCCGGCAACGGAACGAGTCATGGGGTTGGGGGTCGCCCCGGCCGGAGGAAGACAGCCGGAACAATGAAGATAGTGAGTTAAGCGGACGCGCTGAATGAATTTAATTCATTCGAAACAGGAAGGAGAATCTCCGCCGACCCCACAAAATCCCGGGTGAAATTGGCTGGCGGCCGGGACGGTTTTAATCGTCGATGCGCACGCCCGGCTCCACCCCGCCCCTCCCCGGCCCAAGGACCCTTACCCATGAAACGTCTCGTCTCGCTCCTCCTCTTCATTGCGGCCGCCGCCGTCACGCCCGCCGCCGAACCGCTCTTCACGATCACGCCCATCGCCGACGGCGTTTACGCGGCGATCTCCACGCCGCAGTACAAGACCAACTGCAACGCGATGATCATCGTGCTCGATGACTCGGTGCTGGTGGTCGACACCCACTCGAAGCCGTCGGCCGCCCGCGCTCTGATTACCGAGATCAAGAAGATCACCGACAAGCCGGTGCGGTTCGTCGTGAACACCCACTTCCACTGGGATCACACCCAGGGCGGCCAGGCGTATCCCGCGGCGTGGCCGTTGAACCTGGAAATCATCTCTTCCGAAAAGACGCGCGAGAACATCGAGCGCGTCGGCATTCCGCGGGTAAAGACGCAGCTGCTCGGGATGCCGAAGGACATCTACCGGATCAAGGGCGAGCTGGCCAAGGCGACCGATCCCAAGGTGCAGGCGAAACTGCAGGACGACCTGAAGCAGGCGGAGGGCTTCCTCGAGGAGTTGAAGCAGATGCAACTCCAGCTCCCCACCCTGACCTTCGAACGCAGCATGATCCTCCGTCGCGGCTCACGGACGGTGCAGTTCCTCTTTCTCGGCAATGCGCACACCGACGGCGACATCTGGGTGTACCTGCCGAAGGAAAAGGTCCTCGCCTGTGGCGACGCGCTACACGGCTGGGTGCCGTTCATGTCGGACAGCTATCCGTACGACTGGATCAAGACGCTCGAGGCGGTGGAGAAGCTGGATTTCGAACACTTCTTGGGCGGCCATGGTGGTGTCTTCCACGGCAAGGAGCAGATCAAGGTCTGGAAGAGTTTTCTGACGGATCTCCTCGCGGAAACGACGCAGGCCTACAGCACCGGCGCGACGATGAACGAAACCGTCGCGCAGGTGCTCCCGAAGCTGACGGCGAAGTACAACACGAGCTTCCCCGACTTCGCGCAGCGCGCCCCCGGCACGATCGAGAAGGCCTGGCGAATGGTCAGCGGGGATACGAAGTAACGCGGGGTGGCACGGGTCTCCGACCCGTGGAGGGCATGAAGAAAATCATCCCGCTTTCACGGGTCAGGAGACCCGTGCCACGCGACCCCGGCCAGACTCAATCCTCAGGCTCGAAGCCGTTGCGCTGCGCGGGCGTCGCCAGGCTCACCACGACGGCGACGAGGAAATTGGCGAGAAGCGCGATGAAGCCGGCATTCAATCCGAGGAACGGATCGCGACCAGTGAGGACGAAGAACGCGACGAGCCCGGCGCCAGTGACCAATCCGGACGTCACACCGGTCGTCGTGGCCCGCGGCCAGAAGAGACCGAAGATCACGCCCGGGAAAAACTGCGTCACGCCCGCGTAGCCCATCAGCAGCAGCGACACCAGGGTGCTCGAACTGAAGACGGCGAAACCGAGACTCGTCAGGCTGATCGCCACGACGATCCACTTCGCCCCGCGCGCCACCTGATCGTCGGTCAGGTGCGGCGCGAACAGCGGGCGGAAAAAATTCTTCGTGAACAATGCGGCCGCGCTCAGCAGCAGCACCGCCGCCGGTACCATCGCCGTCAGCGCGCCGGCGCCCCCAACCACGCCGAGAAACCACGGCGGAAACGAATCCCGTGCGACCATGAGGAACGACAGATCCCCATTCTTCAGCTCCGGCAGCATCAGGATCGCGGCGAAACCGATGAAGAATACAAACGGCAGCGACAGCGTGTAGAGCGGCATCATGATCGCGTTCCGGCGGATGGTTTCGCGACTGCGGGCCGTGTAGCATGCGCCCAGCTGGTGCGGCCACATGTAGAACCCGAAGGTGCTCAGCAGCACCGAGGAGATGAACCAGCCATGGCCGAGATTCGGCGTGGAACCCGGCATCACGAAATGCGCCGGCTTCGCCGCGATCACGGCGTCGAACATTTTCCCGATGCCGCCGAAGTGCATCACCGGGATCGCGATGCCGACAAAGATCACGACGAAAACCAGCAGGAAGTCCTTCAGCACGCTGATCCAGGCCACGGCGCGGATACCGCCGGCGAAGACGAAGGCCGAGACCAACACGCAGCCGATGCTCATCGCCGCGGTCCGCGCAATGCCGTCGAAGCTCGCGACGCCCACGATGATCCCGAGCCCGGTGATCTGCAGTTGCAGGTAGGGCACGATGGAAATCACGCCGATCAAAGCGACGAGCGCGGTGAGCGTCCGGCTGCCATAACGGCGCTGGAAGAAATCCGGCAGCGTCTGCAGCCCGTGCCTCCGGCCCAGCTCCCAGATCGGCGGCAGAATATAAAAGGAGAGGACGAAACCGAGCGTCAGATAGGCGAGGATGTAGAGCGCTGGCGCCCCGCGCGAGAACGCCCAGCCGCTCGCCCCGAGCAGCGAGAAGGTCGTGAACGATTCGCCTGCCATCAGCAGCCACAGCAGCACGGTGCCGAAGCCGCGGGCACCCACCGTCCACTGCTCGAGATTCATCTGCCGCCGCGCGCCGGCCAGAAAGCCGAGCAGCGAGCCCAGGCCAACGATGCCGCCAATGACCGAGAGGGCGATCGTGCTCGGAGTCATGTCAGGAATCGCCCTTCTTCTCCGTCTCCGCTTCGCGCGCCGTTTCGATTCGGTTCGCGAAAGTCATGCAGATCGGCGTCAGCACAATCCACGCAATCAGCCACGCGAGGTTGAAAGGCAGACCGAACACGGTGGGCGTGATTCGATCCCACAGCGGCACCGCTCCGCAGATCGCGATGAAAGGAATCAGGCCGCAACCAAGCGCCGCGAGCGAGGGACGGGGTGGGACCGCGCGTGACATCGCGCGGGAAAATCCACGCCGCCTCGGGCGAACGCAATTTGAATTTGGATCAGGACGGCGAAGCGGCTTCCGCGCGGCTGCGGCGCTCACGGGTCAGGAGACCCGTGCCACTCTTGGAGGGACGGTGAAAAAGCCGGCCGCTGTGTGGCACGGGGCTCCCGACCCGTGAATCCGGCGCGCGCGGATCCCGAAGACCCGACAGGTTTTCTTTTTACCTCGGTGGGCACGGCCCGGTAACGTCGCCAGCATGTTGATTGATGTCTCCACCCTGGCGCGGCACGTGTCGGATCCGTCCTGGGTCGTCTTCGACTGCCGGCATGATCTCTTCGACTACGCCAAGGGCCCGCGGCTCTATCAGGAAGGCCATCTCCCGGGCGCATTCTTCGCCCCGATGGACACCGCGCTCGCCGGCGAGAAGAATGGCCGCAACGGCCGGCATCCGCTGCCGCGCCCGGAGGACTTCGCCGCGTTTCTCAACCGGCATGGGGTCACCGCCGACACGCAGATCGTCGCCTATGACGATGTCGGCGGCCAATACGCCACGCGGCTGTGGTGGCTCGCCCGTTGGATCGGGCTGACCCGCGTGGCCGCGCTCGATGGCGGCCTGCCGAAATGGACCGCGGCCGGTCAGCCCGTGACGTCGGACATCCCGGCCCCGCGGGGCGCGGGGACAATCGTGGCGCGTCCGGAATTCTCGCGGGTGGTGGACTCGGTAACGATCGCCGCCGAACTGAACTCCGGACCGCGGCTCGTCGTCGATGCCCGCGCCCCCGAGCGCTACCGCGGAGAGACCGAACCGATCGATCCCATCGCCGGGCACATTCCGGGGGCGCAAAACCGGTTCTTCAAAGCGAACCTTCAGCCCGACCTGACGATGCGACCCGCCGCCGAGCTGCGTCGCGAGTTCGAAGCCCTCCTCGGCTCGCGCACCCCGGATCAGGTTGCGCATCAGTGCGGCTCCGGCGTGACGGCGTGCGTTAATCTCTTTGCGATGGAATACGCCGGGCTCGCCGGATCGAAGTTGCACGCGGGTTCGTGGAGCGAATGGATCGCCGATCCAGCGCGGCCGGTGGCGCGCGGGCCGGGGGCGTGATCGTCCGGGTTCCCACGATCATGAGGGAACGAGGATCCCTCTCTCGACGAATATACGGTTTGGAATCCCCTCTGGGAGTGGGGTGCCGCGAAGCCGTTCGACAGGCTCACGGCCTGCCGTTCGCTAAAAATAGAGGCTCTGAGCTAGTCGAAGAGCGCCGGGGTGTGTTGGAGGGCCGGTGTCCCCACCGGCCAAAGGACCAACCGAAAGACTTTCAGCGGGTGAGGGCACCCGCCCTCCATCCATGCCGTACGTCAAAAAAAAGGGGCGGGCGAAAACGCCCGCCCCGAAAGTGACCGAGCCCCGCGCGGCTCTTACTTCTTCTTGGCCTTCTTGAACTGCTTGTGGCCGTCCTCCTGCGACTGCTTGAGCGTCTTCAGGATCTCAGCGGCCTCATCGTTCTTCCCGGCCTCGAGCGACGCCTTCAACTTGTCGAGCTGGCCGATCAGGGTCTTCATGCCCGCCTGGTAGTCGGCGACGAACTTGGCCTGCTCGGCGGCGGGGACCTCGGCCTTGCGCTTCGGCTCGAGCTTCGCCGATTCGACCGCGCGATCGTGCATCGTGGCGACGGCGGCCAGCGAGTCGGCGTTCTTGGCCGAATTCGAAATCTGACGCGTCAGCTTCCGATAGGCGGTGTTCATCTGCTCCATCAAGTCGTCGAGTTCCGACGGCGAACTGTCCGCGGCGAACGAGAACAGCGGGGCAAAGGCGATGGTGAGCGAGGCGAGCAGGAGACGGATTTTCATGAAAGGATAAGGGCGTGAAAAATGGCCACGCCGGGCCCGGACGCAAGAATTTGGCGGACTATCTTATCAGGGCCAAAGTTCCGCCTCCGCGGTGGATCCGGCATCCGAGGCCGGCACCCCGGACACGTCTCACCGTCCCCTGCCTCAGGACGCGCCCGACGGCCCTGGCTTCTGCCACAATGTAATGGGGGCGAGGATCACGACGCGAAAAAACCGCGCGAAACCGCGTCCGGCGGAATCGCGCCGGAATTCCGCCCAACCGCAGCGCCAGCACAGCAACTGACCGACCAGCAGGACCGCCGCGCTCCAACCGACCATTTCGCGCAGCTCATCCTGAAAACGGGGCGCGAGCACCAGCCGCGCCCCAACCGTGACACCGACCATGATGTACCCGGCGAAATAAACCATCAGCGCCAGCGCGGCGTTCCTCGGTAGGGGATGGGAGGAGGACATCGACTCGGATCCGTTACGGCCTATCGATCTAGGCCTTTTCAGGCGGGTTGTTTGTCGTGAAGGCTGCCACCGGGCGCGAGCGAAAATTGTAACGACGGGCGTCGCGGCTCGCAGATTTTCTCTGCGTCGGCGGGCCGCTGGTGCGCGTGCCGGGAACGGGTGGGCCGGGCCCGGGATTTCAGCGTGACCGCCCGGCGGACCGGGCGCATAGAACTAGGCAACCCCGCGCGCCATGAAACTGCTCCGCCTCCTTCCGCTTCTCGTCGTCCCCGCCCTGTTCGCTGCCGAGCCCGTAGCGCCCGTCATTCCCTCGCGGGAAGTGCAGATCAAGACGGCGCTGCTCGCGGCCGCCCCGCAGTGGCGCGACGGCGCGATGGTTTACGGCTACGACGAGAAGGGCGAACTCGTCGTCCTGCGGCCCGGCACGAACCCGCTCATCTGCCTCGCCGACGACCCCGCGGCGAAAGGGTTCAGCGCGGCGTGCTATCACAAGGATCTCGAGCCTTTCATGGCCCGCGGCCGCGCGCTGCGAAAGGAAGGTAAGAACGCCAAGCAGGTCTTCGACCTGCGCGAAGCCGAGGTGAAGGCGGGCAAGCTGCCGATGCCGACCGGCCCCTCAACCCTCGCCGTGTACTATGCTTCGGAGGAGAACTACGATCGGGTCACCGGCGAGGTGAAGGGCGCGCTCCGCTACGTGATCTACATTCCCTTCGCGACTTCCGAGAGCACGGGCCTGCCACTCAAGCCGGAGATTCCCGGTGGACCGTGGATCATGGACCCGGGCACGCACCGCGCGCATATCATGCTGACGCCGACGATGTGAGCGGAGCCGGGACGGACGCCAGAACGGGCCTGGACCCGCCGGGGAGAACCGAATGCTCGTTGCGTACCCGGACAGGTCCGCCAGCTTCCAGACCTGCTTTTCGATTGCCGCATGATGCCTCCGATTCCCGCCGATGATGCCGATCGAGTGAAAGTTTTGCGGTCCCTCGGGGTCCTCGATACCCCGCCGGAGCCAGACTACGATGACCTTACCCAGATCGCCGCGCAAATCTGCCAGGTTCCGATCGCGCTGATCTCGCTGATCGATGCCGACCGGCAGTGGTTCAAGTCTCGGATCGGACTCGAGGCGACTTCGACGCCGCGGCAGGACTCGTTTTGCGCCCACGCCATTTGCGAGCCCGATCAGGAGCTCTTTATCGTCCGCGACGCCCGGGAGGACGCCCGCTTTGCCAGCAACCCGCTGGTCAGCGGCGATCCCAAGATCCGTTTTTATGCCGGGGCACCGCTCGTGACCCACGACGGTTGGGCGCTCGGCACCCTCTGCGTGATTGACCGGCAGCCGCGCGAGCTCACCGCCGACCAGCGCCGCGCCCTCACCTCGCTGAGCCGGCATGTCGTCAACGCGATTGAGCTGCGCCGCGTCGTGGCGAACCGGGATCGCATCATCCTCGACCTCGAACGCACCCATCAGGAGCTCGAGACCGCGCGGGGACTCGCCGACCAGGCCATGCGGGCCAAAGGCGAGTTTCTCGCGGCGATGAGCCACGAGATTCGCACCCCCATGAACGCCGTCATCGGGATGGCGGCGCTGCTGCGGGCCACCCAGCTCGATGCCGAGCAACGGGAAAGCGTGGATATCATCCGCACCAGCGGCGAAATCCTGCTCACCGTCATCAACGACATCCTGGACTTCTCGAAGATCGAATCCGGGAAGCTCGAGTTCGAATCCGTACCGTTCAACGTCGCAGACTGCGTGGCGGGTGCCGTCGATCTGCTCGCGGGCCGTGCCAGGGAGAAAAAGCTCGAGCTCCGCACCGATATTGCGCCTGGCACCCCGGCGGTGATCAAGGGCGACGAAACCCGCGTGCGCCAAATCCTCGTCAACCTGCTTTCCAACGCCGTGAAGTTCACGGAGCACGGCGGGATTCACGTCCAGGTTTCCTCGCGGCCGCGGCCCGATGGACTCGCGGAGATCGAGTTTCGCGTGCGGGACACCGGCATCGGCATCCCGCTCGATCGCCGCGACCGGCTGTTCCAGCGGTTCAGCCAGGTCGATGCTTCGACCAGCCGGCACTTTGGCGGCACCGGCCTCGGCCTTGCGATCAGCAAGCGACTGGCCGAGTTGCATGGCGGCGGGATCGGCGTCGAGAGCGAGCCCGGGCGCGGCTCCACGTTCTATTTCACGATTGCGGCCGCGGTGGTGGCGGTCAGTGCGCCGGCGCGCGACGCCGTGGTGGGATTCGACGAAGGCTTCGCCGTCCAGCACCCGGCTCGCATCCTCATCGCCGAGGACAACCTGATTAACCAGAAGGTCATGGTCCGCACCCTGCAGAAATTCGGCTATGCCCCCGAGGTGGCCGGCGACGGACTCGCGGCGGTGGCGGCCCTGCGCCGCCAGCCGTTCGATGTCGTCCTCATGGACGTGGAAATGCCGCAGATGGACGGCCCCACTGCGACCCGGGCCCTGCGCGCGGAACTCCCCGCCCACCGCCAGCCCGTGGTCATCGCGGTCACGGCCCACGCGCTCGCCGGCGACCGCGAGCAATTCCTCGCCGCGGGCATGGACGGCTATCTCACGAAACCGATCCGGCTCGCCGACCTCACTGACATCCTGCGCCGGCGCGCCTCGCTGCGACCGGCGATCGGATAGGAGCAGAACCGGCCGGGCACCACGGCCGTCCGCGGCTGTGGGTTGTCAGCTAATGCCTGGATTCCGAAGATAAACGGATTGTCGTGGCCCTGTCCGTGAGGACAGGGACTTCTTGATCGCTTCGCCTAAAGCCGTCCCGCTGCTCACGCAGCGGGCTACGAAGGGACTTCGGAATCCACGCAATACGTGACGTGCAATTTCGGGGCCAGGGCAGACGAGAGACCCGGGTTACCGCGCCAATTCGTCGAGCTCCCGCGCCGTGGCCTTATGCGCACCAAACGCCCACGGGCGGCCCGATTGCGGATAAGTCTTTGACGCCGTCCGTCCGTCCGCTTGCCTCGCCTCCATGACGTCCGCCGAGATTGCCGCCGCCCTGCCCAAGACCGCCGTCACCGCGATCGACAACGTGCCCTTCCCGCGCATCGCGTCGGGCAAGGTCCGCGAGATTTTCGACCTCGGCGATGCGCTGCTCCTCACCGCGACCGACCGACTGTCCGCCTTCGATGTGATCCTGCCCGACGGCATCCCGGGCAAGGGCGCCATCCTCACCCAGATCAGCAACTGGTGGTTCGCGCAGACCGCCGGCATCATCCAGAACCACCTCTTTCCCGATCAGGCCGGTGAATTCAAGCGGCGCGGGATCAACAGCCTCGACCTCCAGCTGCGTAGCATGGTCGTGCGCAAGCTGAAGACCGTGCCGATCGAGTGCGTCGTCCGCGGCTACCTCGTGGGCAGCGGCTGGTCCTCGTACCAGAAGACCGGTGACGTGTGCGGGATCAAGCTGCCCGCCGGCCTCCGCCAGGCCGACCGCCTGCCCGAGCCGATTTTCACGCCGACGACGAAGGCGCCCAAGGGCCAGCACGACGAGCCGATCAACGACGCCCAGGGCATCGCCACCGTCGGCGCCGATCTCTACCAGCGCGTGAAGACCACCAGCCTCGCACTCTACCAGTTCGGCCACGATCGCGCGAAGCAGGCCGGCATGATTCTCGCCGACACGAAGTTCGAGTTCGGCACCGATGCCGCCGGCAACCTGTTCCTGATCGACGAGGTGCTCACGCCCGACTCCTCCCGTTACTGGCCGGCCGAGAGCTACGCTCCCAACCAGTCCCCGCCGAGCTACGACAAGCAGTTCGTCCGCGATCACCTGCTCGCGATCAAATGGGATCAGAAGCCGCCCGCCCCGCGCCTCCCGGCCGAGGTCATCGACCGCACGAAGGAGAAGTACCTCGCCGCGCTGCGCAATCTGCTCGGCTGAGCCCGGCGAACTCCCGGACGCTGATGTCACTTCGCCGCCGTTTCCT
Source organism: Opitutia bacterium (assembly GCA_947472765.1). Lineage (GTDB taxonomy): Bacteria > Verrucomicrobiota > Verrucomicrobiia > Opitutales > Opitutaceae > ER46. The sequence continues at coordinate 18,349 of CANJCM010000058.1, read as the reverse complement.
CGGCACGCTGGGGTTTCTTGCCCTGCTGGCCGGCGGCTTTGCGACCGGGTGCGCCGCCGAGCCGTGGAAAGCCCTCTACGTTTTTGGCGACAGTTACTCCGACAGCGGCGCGGGATATCTCGACGGCAACGGCCCGACCGCCGTGGTGCATCTGGCCCAGGCACTCGGGATTCCCTTCACCCACGCCCAGGATCCGGCCCGCGGCGCCAAGAGCCTCAACTTTGCCGTCAGCGGCGCGCAGACCGGCCGGGGTGAGGGTCGGAAGATCAAGGACGCCCTCCTCGGTCGCGGCATGCAGGATCAGGTCGACGACTTCATCGCCCGCGTGAAATCCGGCGCGGTGCGATTCGATCCCGAGCACACGCTCTTCTTCCTCGCCGGCGGCCTGAACGATCGAAAACTCCCGACCGAAACCACGGTCGCGAACCTCCAGGCCATCCTGCGCAACCTGCACGCGGCGGGCGCCCGGCATTTCTCGATCGCCGTGCTGCCCACGAAGATTCGCGCCTTTAGCGAAGTCGGCCTGCGGTTGAATCCGGCGCTGCGAAACCTCCCGGCACAAACCGAACTGCCCGGCGCCACCATCCGACTGAGCCTCTGGGGCGAATACTTCGATGCGGTGATGGACGCACCGGATGTCTACGGGTTCGTGAACGTCACCGACGCGTGCGCTGGTCGCGCCTTGTTCGACGAGGACACGACCGAGAAGGGCGATCCCGAGACCTACTACTTCTACCATTCCGGACATCCCTCCACCGCAGTGCAGCGCGTCGTCGGCCGGATGCTGGCGAAGGAACTTGGGCACTGACAGGATCTCCCCGGACTTTGGACAGGATGACAGGATTCAGCAGGATGGGATTCCCTTTTCTGTCATTCTGAGCGCAGCGAAGAATCCATGGCTGAGTCGTGCGAGTGGATTCTTCGCTGCGCTCAGAATGACAAGCAGGGGCCACTGAATCGGTTCCCGGCTTCCTGGTTTCAGGCTCAATCACTCTGGCTCGCAACCGCCGGCCAAGGTCCGAATCGCATTCACGATCCAAAAAGATCGCCCATCAGCCGGCGATCACGCTTGGTCGGGCGCCCGCTGCCCTTCTCGCGGGCGAGGAGTTGTTGCACGTGATGCGCCTTCGCCTTCTCGAATTCCGCGGGCGGGGTCAGATCGTGACAATACGTCGGCACGAGTTTCGCCCCGACGCGGGAACGCGGCACCGCGACCACCGTCAGCGTGCGCATGATCAGCCCAAGCTGGACGCGAATCGTTTCTCCGGCATGCACATCGCGCCCGGGTTTGGCGACGAGGTCATTGACGGTGACGCTGCCCGCCCGGCAGGCGCTCGTCGCGAGGCTGCGCGCCTTGAAAATCCGCACGGCCCAAAGCCACTTGTCGAGCCGGGCGGCGGATTTGTCCTCCGGTTCGCTCACGACCCCACGGGAACCGGCCCGCGCCCGCGAGGAAACAACCTTGATGAGATCACATGCAAAGGGCCGCGAGTGTGTGACACCCGCGGCCCTCGACAATTCCGTTTTGGCGGCGGTCAGCCGCGCGACTTACTTCTTCCCGAACTGCGTGCGGAACCAATCGCTGAGAAGCACCTTGTCATAGCGCAGCGGGTCGGAGCGGTCCGTCAGCGATCCGGTCGTGAGGAAGTTCTTATCGGTGAGCTCTTCCTTCCCTTCCTTCACCACGGCGCCACTGGCATCCGTGATCCGATAGCTGAACGCCATGCGCGGCGGGTAGATGTCCTTCATCACGCGAACGCCGTCCCGCGACGCCTTCGACGCCGGCGGGAAGTCGCCTGCGAGGTCGATGTCGGTGAACGTCAGCGCGATCTTCTGACCCTCGGGCACGAATTCGCCGGCGAGGCGGTCCACGTGATCCCGCAGCATGGTGAGATAGCCGTTCCTGTCGCTCTTGTCATCGAGACTGCCGCTGGCATCGGTGAATTTCCCGGACTCAAGGAACATGACCTCGGAACGGCCGGAGGAATGGGAAGCAGCGGTGGGCTTGGGACTGACCGCGAAGACGAACGCGGGCGCGAGGCCCGTTAATGTAACGAGAAGGAGTCGGTTGAGTTTCATGGGATTTGTAATTGCCCGTTGGATTGCGAGGAGGAGAGGAAAGTTCCCTCGTGGTTTCTAGGCGGGGATCTGAACAGCGCGGACCAGAAGCCGGAACCCGTTGGATCGCACCGCTCCGGAAAAGCGTCGGCGCAAAACGTGCGCCCGACGACGGAGCCAACCGATTCGTTCTGACGCAGCCTGGATCGCAATGAACGCCCGGCGCATCGTGCAACCTGCGGGAGGCGAGGGCTTCCAATCCGTGCATTCTGTCCACTCTGTGGTTCACCGCCGAAATCTTGGACCACGGAGCGCACAGACTGCACGGAATCTGACGGGAGCTGGCGCGGGCGGACAGGGCAGATTAAGAATCAGCGTAACCGGCGGGCGTGGACGAGCCACGCCCCTACAACGGATCCTGCAACGTCGCATCGTAGGGGCGCGCCTCGTGCGCGCCCGCGAAGTCTTATCGGCTAACCTTCAATCCCATCTACTCCCGTTCGCGGCTTCCTGATTTCAGGCTCCAACCAATTTGCTCAGACCGGGTGGAGCCCGCTGCCGGGACGGGCGGCCGCGATCGTCACGACCACGAACTTGCTCGTCGGCGTGTTGCTCCCGGCGGCGACGCTGTCGATTGGCACGAGCACATTCGCCTCCGGAAAATACGTCGCCACGCAGCCGCGCGGAATTCGATACGGCGCGATCATGAAGTCGGCCGCCACGCGGGTGACCCCGCCGAAACGGTTCGTCAGATCCACTTTCTGGCCGGGCTGAAGACCGGCCTCCCGGATGTCGGCCTCGTGCATGAAGACCACGCGCCGCCCGCCAAACACGCCGCGGTAGCGATCATCGAGCCCGTAGACCGTGGTGTTGAACTGATCGTGCGTGCGAATCGTCATCATCACGTACTCCGCCGGACCCGCCGGCGATTTCCGCCGCGGTGGCAGCGGCGCCACGATGAAGTTCGCCCGTCCCGTCGCGGTCCGCCACTCGCGCCGATCGCGCGGCGCATTGGCGAGATGGAACGGCCCGGTACGAACCCGCGCATTGTACGACTCGAAGCCCGGCACGACCCGCGCGATGTGTTCGCGAATGAGATCGTAGTTGGCCGCCAGTTGCTCCCATGGAACCCGGCCTCCCGGCGCCGCCTCGTCCGAGCCAAACACCGCGCGCGCCAGCCGGCACACGATGTCTGGTTCGCTGCGCAGATTCCCGGAAGCAGGCTCCAGTTTTCCGCGCGAGGAGTTGATCACGCCCATCGAGTCCTCGGTGGTGACGAACTGCGGGCCGCCGGCCTGGACGTCACGTTCGCTGCGGCCGAGGCACGGCAGAATCAGCGCCGTCCGTCCCGTGATGAGGTGCGAGCGATTCAGCTTCGTCGAAATCTGGACCGTGAGATCGCAGCGGCGCAGTGCGGATGCGGTGAACTCCGTGTCCGGCGTTGCCGACAGAAAATTACCGCCGAGCCCCACGAAGACCCGCACGCGCCCGGCGTGCATCGCCTGAATCGTGTCGACCGTGTCCAGCCCGTGCGACCGTGGCGAACGCATCCCGAACTCCGCGTCCAGCCGCGCCAGCCACGCCTCGGGCATCCGCTCCGAAATGCCCATCGTGCGATCGCCCTGCACATTCGAGTGGCCGCGCACGGGGCACACCCCGGCGCCCGGCTTCCCGATCTGCCCGCGCAGCAGGAGAAAATTCACGATCTGCTGAATCGTCGCGACCGCCGCGGGCTGCTGCGTCAGCCCCATCGCCCAACAGCAGATGGTCGCCTGCGAACGCAGCGCAATCCGCCCCGCCGCCTCGATCTCCGCCTGGGTGACGCCGCTGTCCGCCACCACGTCGTCCCACGACGTCGCGTTCAGATCGGCCACGAGCGCATCATATCCGTGCGTGTGTTGCGCAATGAACTCCGCGTCCACCCCTGAGCCCGGCGCGTCGGCCTCGGCGGCCAGCACGACCTTCATCAGGCCCTTGAAGAGCGCGAGGTCGCCACCGATCCGGACCTGCAACCACCGATCCGAGAGCTGCGTGCCCGCGCCGGCGAGCGTCTGCGCCAGCTTCAGCGGATTGAGAAAATCCTGCGGGTTCTTGAAGCGCTCCGTGCCGATTTCGGGGAGTGGATTAATCGAGACGATTTTTGCGCCCCGCGCCTTCGCCGACTGCAGCGCCGAGAGCATGCGCGGATGATTCGTCCCGGGATTCTGACCGATGACAAAAATCGCGTCGGCCCGGTCGAAGTCCTCGAGCTTCACCGTGCCCTTTCCGATCCCGATGGCCTCCGTCAGCGCCACGCCGCTCGACTCGTGGCACATGTTGGAACAATCGGGGAGATTGTTGGTGCCGAAGAGACGCGCGAACAGCTGCCAGAGGAACGCGGCTTCGTTGCTCGTCCGCCCCGAGGTGTAGAACGCCGCGGCGTCGGGCGACGGCAGCGCGTGCAAAGCTTGTGCCGTGAGGGCGAACGCCTCGTCCCAGCCCACGGGCGCATAGTGCGTGGCACCCGGGCGCAGCACCATCGGTTCGGCGAGCCGCCCCTGCGCGTTCAGCCAGTGGTCGCTCTCCGCCGCCAGCGCCGCGACACTGTGGGCGGCGAAAAATTCCCGCGTGACGCGGCGCAGGGTCGCTTCGTCGGCCACCGCCTTCGCGCCGTTCTCGCAGAATTCGAAGACATGCCGGTGCTCATCGGGACTCGGCCAGGCGCAGGACTGACAGTCGAAGCCGTCGCGCTGGTTAACCTCGAGCAGCGCCCGCGTGCCGCGAACGAAGCCCATTGCGCCAACGAGTCCGGCGGTCTTGGCGACCGCGGTCAGCCCGGCCGCCGATGCACTCGCCGGGCCGATCCGGGCTGGCGTGGGCTCAAGCGGGGGTTGCGCGGAAGGCATGGCCTCGGACATGTCCCGACCGTGATTGCCTGCTGCCACGACTTCAATCCCGCGCGCACCCCCGGCCCCGTTGTCATCTGATGAATGACAACGGGGCCGGGGATCTGAAATTTGAGATTTGAAATTTGAAAGGGAACGGCCGCCTGCGTCGACGGGATTTGCGACTTGAAAGTTGAGAAGGGACCGGCATCGACCGGTCAGACGCCTCGCCCGAAGTCCGGTTCTCAAATCTCAGATCTCAAATTTCAAATGCCAGTTCGCCGCAGGCGAACTGGCTTCCCTGTTTTCCTTTTCGGCTTTGTCGGTATCGTGTGCGGGTCCGCATGTTCGCCAATCTCCTCCAACTGATCACCGGCCGCCCGCCTTCTGACTTCGAACGCAACCCGTTCATCGAGGAGGTGCGAGTGACGTCGTCGGAGCCGCGGAACCTGCGGGTCGAACGTTTCATTCTCATCTGTTGGATCCTGATCGCCGTGAAACACGTCCTGGTGATCTGGGCCGTCGCCCACTACCCGGTGCCCTTTCACCAGCTCTGGATCAACTTCCCGACCTGGCTGCTCGGCGCACTCGGCACCGGCGTGTACTACGCCCGGGTGCGGCGGCGTTAATTTCGGCTTCGCCGGCTCGGCGGATCCCGTCAACCTGCGCCATGCCCATCGTTCCCGGTCTGCGGAGTTGTTACGCGAAAGTTGGCCGCCTCTTTTATTTCGGCCGCATGTACGACAAGATGCGGCTGCACTCCGCCGGCCAGCTGCCGGTGGCGGATTACGCCGCGAATCTCGGCAAGGGCTTCGACGGCCGCACCTGCAGCTTCCTCCGCATCAGCTACGACGAACTCAAGGAGCAGGTGCTCGGCCGCGGCCTTACCGATGAACAGGCATTGGCCTGGGCCGAAGAACGCGGCGGGCGCCGTTCCGACGAGGAATCCGAAGTTTGGAACGGCTACATGATGAAGCGCGGATGGCGTGATGACGTGATTCCGCTGCTGCAGCGCCGGATCCATGAGAGCAACCTCGGCGACAAATCGATCCTGACGATGTTCGACTACATCGATTTCGACGAGGGCCGCGACCCGGTGGCCAGTCCGCCCTGGGCGGCGAAGAGCTGAGTGTCGCTCCCGCAGCGAAGTTCGACTGGGATGGCCAGTCCGCGTATCATTTTTTCCCTCTGACCGACGGCGCATGAATCCTGAAGTCACCAAGCGATTCCGTCTCCTCGCCAGCGTCGTCAGCGTGCTGCTGGTGGTCGCCGTCCTGGCCCTCGGCTGGTTGTACTGGCGAATCCGCTCGAGCCTGCCGCAACTCGACGGCACGGCAGCCCTCGCGGGTTTGACCGGCGACGTCACCGTCACGCGGGACATGCAGGGCGTCCCGACCATTCGCGGCCCCGAGCGGACGGATGTCGCGCGCGGCCTCGGCTGGCTGCACGCACAGGATCGGTATTTTCAAATGGACCTGCTGCGACGCAGCGCCGCCGGCGAACTCGCGGAAATGTTCGGCACTCGCGCCGTGGGCCTCGATCGGGCGCGCCGCATCCATGGCTTCCGCCGGATCGCGGAACAGGTCGTGGCCACCCTGCCCGGCCGTGAACGCGCGGTGCTCGACGCCTACACGGCGGGAGTAAACGCGGGGCTCACCGCGCTCGGCGAGCGGCCCTTCGAATATCTGATGCTCCGACAGGAGCCCCAACCTTGGCGCCCCGAGGACAGCATTCTGGCCGGCCTGGCGATGGCGCTTGTTCTTGAGGACGAATCCGGCCGCTACGAGCGCACAGTGATGACGATCCGCGATCACTTCGGCCTGCCGGGCCTCGCGTTTTTTGCTCCACTGCTAACGCCCTCGGACGCCGCGCTCGACGGCAGCACCGCGGCGATCGCCCCCATACCCGGACCCAAGGTGCTGAACCTGCGCACGATGAAAGCGGCCCCTCATGCTGCGGCGGCCGACGCCGGCACGGCGCGCAATTCCGCTTTCTTCCTCGAGGGGCCGCGCGAACCCGGCACGGCGCCTGGCTCGAGCGCGATGGCCCTCGCCGGCTCTGCCACCGCCTCAGGTGCGGGACTGCTCGCGAACGACATGCACCTCGACTTCGGGGTGCCGAACACCTGGTACCGCGCGTCGTTCGAATACGGTGGGCGGAAGATCACTGGCATCACTCTGCCCGGCACGCCCTTGATGATCGCGGGCAGCAACGGCCAAGTCGCCTGGGGCATGACCGCCTCCTATGCCGACACCAGCGATGTCATCGTCGTGGAGGCGAACGACGTCTTCCAATATCTCGTGCCCGGCGCCGAGCTCGTGACGATGGACGAACGCGAGGAAGTGATCCGCGTAAAGGGCGACGATGACGTGAAGGTGAGTTATCGCTGGACGCGCTGGGGGCCGGTCGTGGGGAAAAACGATCTCGGGAAGCCGCTCGCGCTGCGGTGGACCGCGCATGACCCGGCGGCTACAAACCTCGGACTGCTGGCGATGGAGGACGCGGAGAATGTGACGCAGGCCATCGAAGCCGCCCACCAAGCTGGCACCCCGGCGCTGAACTTCCTGGTCACAGATCGCGCCGGCGCTGCGGCCTGGACCATCATGGGCCGGCTGCCAAAGCGCTTGGGCTACGACGGACGACTCCCCGTGGCGTGGACGTATGGCGATCGGCGCTGGGATGGATTCCTTCCGTCCGCGGAAGTGCCCGTGGTACGGACCGAGTCGGGCAACCCCGCCGCCGATCGACTCTGGTCCGGCAACCAGCGGATGCTGGGAGGCGCGGCGCTGCAGAAAATCGGCGATGGGGGCTATCCGCGTCCCGCGCGGGCGGCGCAGATACGCGACCGCCTCCGGGAACTGCGGGGGGCGGCGCCGCGGGATCTCCTGGCGGTGCAGCTCGACGACCGGGCGCTGTTCCTCAAGCCCTGGCACGAGCTGTTGATGAAAACGCTGACGCCCGCCGCGATCGCGCCGCAGAAGGCGCGGGCGCGGCTGCGGGAGTTCACGGAAACGTGGGAAGGCCGCGCCAGCACCGAGGCCGTGAGTTATCGGCTCGTGCGGGAGTTTCGCGCCGCGGTTTATCGGCGCGTGTTTTCGCCGATCTTTGCGCCGTGCGTGGAGACGGACCCCGAATTCGACTGGGAGGAGCTGCCGCTGGAGGCGCCGCTTTGGACGCTGCTGCGGGACCGTCCGGAAAACCTGCTCAGCACGGAATTTCTGACCTGGGACGACCTGCTCGTGTCCGCCATTGACGATGTGATCGCCGCGGTCGATCGCGACGGCGTGAAGCTGCCGCAGGCGAACTGGGGCTGGCACAACACGCTGCGGATGCGGCATCCGTTCAGCCGGTCGTACTCCTTTCTCTCGGGCTGGCTCGACATGCCGGCCGAACCCCTGCCGGGCGACGTCGACATGCCCCGGGTGCAGACGCCGAACCACGGATCCAGTGAACGCATGGTCGTCTCCCCCGGCCGCGAGGCGGAGGGAATTTTTCACATGCCCGGTGGACAAAGCGGACATCCGCTTTCACCCTTCTATCGAGCGGGGCACTCCGCCTGGGCCAGTGGCGAACCAACGCCGTTCCTGCCGGGCCCGCCCGTGCACACACTGACGTTGCGGAAGGAATAGCGGTGGCGCTGCTATAAATGGAGGGCGGGTGCCCTCACCCGCCAGAGTCATTCGACGTCCTGAAACTGGCCGGTGGGGACACCGGCCCTCCAGGGGTGGCTTTTCGCCTGGCTGCGGAACACACCCCATCGCTTCGCGCCACCCCTCTCGAGCCGGAACGATGCAGTTGGGCCGTTTCGCGAACGTCCCAGTAGTCGTGCTCGTGCTCGAGTCGGACGAGAGAGAACGAGCACGATTACGATAACGAGCACGAGGACTTGGAAAGTCACAAAAAGGTGTAGGGCTGCCGCTCGTCGGCAGGCCTCTGTCCTTCATTCGAGAACCGGCCCGGCGGCGAGCGCCGGCCCTACACCGAACGGTGAACGTTCAGTCGGACATTATACCGACTTGGACGGTGAGGGCACCGTCCCTCCATTGATTGCTCCTTTAGAGGAGAAACGTAGGTCCTACGAAAAGTTCTCCGGCCATGGAGGGCGGGTGCCCACACCCGCCGGTTTCTTTCCACTGCATCGTTCCGGCGCGAGAGGGGTGCCCGTCGGGGCGGGGGGTGGCTCAAACATGGCTTGAGCCGCTCCGCGGTTGGGCGCTTGCTCGGCGCGTTGTCTGCCAGCTCAGGCAACGCCGGCTTGAAGCCGCGGTTACTGGAACCCCCGAACCCGCCTCCCTTTTCCGCGATGCCCGTCCACATTCTCGATCACCCGCTCGCCGCGCACATCATCACGCACCTGCGCGATCAGACCACGAAGCCGGCGACGTTTCGCACGCTGGCGTACCAGATCAGCCTGCTGCTCGCGATCGAATCGACGTCGGAAATCGAGACCGAGCCGAAGGTAATCGAGACCCCGCTCGAGCGCATGACCAGCCGCGTGCTCAAGCACCAGCCGCTCGTGGTGGTGCCGATTCTCCGCGCGGGACTCGGCATGGTGCAGCCGTTCACCGATCTTTTTCCCGACGTGAGCGTGGGCTACGTGGGCCTCGAGCGGGATCACGCCACGGCCAAGGCCCGGAGTTATTACTGCAAACTTCCCCCGCTCGCCGGCCGGCACGTCTTCGTCGTCGATCCGATGCTGGCGACGGGCGGCTCCGCGGTGTCGGCGCTCGACGTCATCAAGGCCCAGGGCGCGGTGAATCCCACGCTGGTTTCGATCGTGGCCGCGCCCGAAGGGGTGGCCGAGGTCGAGAAACACCACCCCGGCACCGTCATTCACATCGCGACGCTCGATCGCGAGCTGAACGAGAAGAAGTACATTCTCCCCGGCCTCGGCGATTTCGGCGACCGGCTTTACGGCACCTAAGGGTTCGCCGTTTCACGGCGAACCTGGCAAAGAAGCCGGCCTGAGGCCGGCTTCTTTGGGGATTCGTTCGGCAGGGAGGAGGCCTTGGCCCTAGCGTCGCCCTTAGGCGGGGACCGGAATTTTCAGCAGCTTGGCCATCGTGCCGCCGTAGATCCGACGACGCGTGTCCTCGGGCACCTGACACGCCTCGAGCATGTCCTCGGTCCGGCTCAGCATGTTGTCGATTTTCTCCGGCGGTTCGTCGGTGCCGAAGACGATCTTTTCAAACGCGTAGACCGTGTCGGGCGCGCTGTGCTGCGAGGGCCCTTCCCACCAGAGGTACTGTTTCACCTCGGCGAGCCGGCCCTGCAACTTCGTGAGCGTCGAGCCGGTGATGTCGCAATGGACGTTCTTGCACCAGCGCACGACCTCGGCGGCTTCGGAATACCAGGGATTACCGAAGTGGCCGCAGATGATTTGGTACTCCGGAAACTTGGCCGCGATCGTGAGCAGATACTCCGGCCGCATGCGGGGAAATCCGAGCGTGCCGAACCCGGCGATGCCAGTGTGATACAGGCCCACGAGGCCGTGCTTCTGGATTCGCTCGTAGATCGGGAAGTAACGCTCGTCGTCCCAATTATAGCGGGGATCGCGGAGCTTGATGCCCTTGGCGCCGTTGGCCGCGAAGTAATCGAGATCGCCCAGGACATTGGGATCGTCGACCGAGATGCGGCCGAACGGAATCACCACATCGGGATGTTTCTTCGCCGCCTCGACGATGGCGGGGAACTGGGCGCGCCAGCCATTGCAGCAGCCCATGGCGTTCCGTTCCTTGTAGAACGTCAGCATGCTTTCGAAATAAAACGGCCGCTCCTGGTAGTGCAGGTGGCAGTCGATCGTGAACCGGCGCGGCTGACTGCGGCCGGCCCGGACGGGAGGGACGCTCGAGGCCGGCTCGGCCGCCGGGGCCACGGTACTGCCGACGGTCGCAAGGGCGGCCGCGCCCCCGGTCAGCTTCAGAAATTTACGACGCGAGAGGGAATCAGCGGAGGACATGAGCGGATTGGGTTGGGGGGACGCGACGCGACGAAAACGTCGTGAGGCTACGGAAACGACTTCGACGGACAAGCCTATCCAATGCCAGCGGCGAGTTTTCAACGCGTGCGCCGGCGGCCGCCGCTGCGAGGCGTGGCATGGGTCTCCTGACCCATGATGACGGCACGGAAAGTAAATCACGGGTCGGGAGACCCGTGCCACACTCGAGCGCTCGCCGTACTGTTCAGACCGCGGTGACTTTGCTGCCGGCCTGCGCGATCACGGGCACTTCGAAGCCCTTGCGGTAATTCCGGGTCAGCCGCGGAGTCGCGGCGGCCGCGAACTCACCCTTGAACTGTTCGGACTTGGCATCGATTTCGAGCGGCACGCCGAGCACGAGCGGCGTGGTCTTCAGGTCCACTTTGTTCGCGGCAATGTGCTCGGTCAGGCGACCGCAGGCCTCGGCCATCAGGCCGTTGCCCTTGATCTTGTCCTGCAATTCGCCCGGGGGCGTGGTGCGCCCGATCTGATGCGAGATGTTGCCGAGGTGACACAGCGCACTGGAAATATGCGCCTCCTCGATCGGGCCCGTGAGCTGCGAAGTCTTCCGGCTGCGAATGACGTCGACGAAGTTCTGCATGTGCCGATCGCGGCCCTCGAAGTGCTTCAGCATCTTGCCCGCCTTGTCGTAGGCCGTGGCGCTGAAGTACTCGGTCGTGATGATGCTGCCACCCTCGCACTCGATCACGTTGCCGACGGAGACCTTGGTGTTGCGGTAGCCGTCCATGCCGGTCTTCTCCGGCGTGCCGTTCGGGCCGCCCGTCGCGGTGATCGCCTGAATGCCGGCCTCGCGCGGCAATCCGCGCACCTCGAAAATCAGGGGCGCCGAGGCGTACTCGTGAATCACGACCTGCGTGTTCGGGGTATCGCCGTCATCGACGTAGCCGAGCCGACCGCCGACGCTGAGCGTGCGGAGCGGCATGCCTTCACCAAGGAACCAGCGGCAGACGTCCATCTGGTGGATGCCCTGGTTGCCGACGTCGCCGTTGCCGTAGAGATAAACCCAGTGCCAGTCGTAGTGCACGGGGCCGTTCTTCGGGAAATTCCGATGCGGCGTGACCAGCGGGGCCGGGCCGGTCCAAAGATCATAGTTGAGCGAAGCCGGCGGCGGCGTGGGCGCGCTCGTCTTTCCGATGCTCGGACGCGCCTTGTAGCAGAAGCCGCGGGCCGCGGTGATTTTTCCGAGGTTGCCCGCGCGGACCCAGGCAACGGCTTCCTGCAGACCTTCGCCGGAGCGGATCTGCGTGCCGGCCTGCATCACCCGGTTGTACTTCGTCGCGGCGGCCACGAGTTGGCGGCCTTCCCAGATGTTATGCGAGATGGGCTTCTCGACGTACACGTCCTTGCCCGCCTGACAGGCCCAGATGCCGGCGAGCGCGTGCCAGTGATTGGGCGTCGCGATCGTGACCGCATCAATGTCCTTCGACGCGAGCACCTCGCGCAGATCGGTGTAAGTCGGGACGTTCGTGTACGGCCGCACGCCATTGTAATCGATCGCCTTGGTCCGCTCGAGGACCGCGGTGTCGACGTCACAGAGGGCGGCGACGCGCACGCCCTTGATACCGTGCAGGCTCGTGAGGTGATTGCGGCCGCGGCCGTTGAGGCCGATGACGGCCACGCGAAGGTCGCCATTGGAACCGGACACCTGACCCCAGGAACGCGCGGTGAGCGCGACGCCGGCGGCGAGGGCGGACTGCTTCAGGAACGTACGACGGGAGAGATGATGCATGGGAGGCCGGGGTTCGAGGGGGTGGCAGGCACGCGTCGAGACGTTCGACGGAGCGCCAACTTGTCAGCGGAGGGTCCGCCAATAAAGCACGAAGTCGGACGTTCGCCAGCTTCGGCGCCGCGCCGCCGAAGCTTGGGGGCGAGGGACGGCTTTAAGAGAAGCGATGGGAAAATCCCTGTCCTCACGGACAGGGCCACACCGAACCGATTAACTTCGGACTCCATGCGTTGGATGTAGGGCTGCCGCTCGTCGGCAGGCCTCGTTCATTGCCGATTTCCAAATGCCAAATGCCGAATGCGGCCGGGCGGCCTGTCGTTCGCCTAAATTTAAGGCTCTGAGCTAGTCGAAAGGCGCCGGCCCTACATTCAACGGCATCGTTCGGGCTAACTTACTTCCCGGCGGCGTATTCGGCGTAGCGGGCGGCAAGCTTGGCCGCCTTCTCGTCGCCGAAGTGGAAGTAGAAACGATAGCGGAGCGTCAGCGTCCCACCGGCCGGGACGGTGTAGTCGCCCTTGTGCGGATCGTTCGCGAACTCCTTCTCGTAATCGTGCCAGCCGAACGGATTGGCGCCGAAGAGACCGTAGTCGCGCGCCATCCACCAGGTCGGATGCCGCAGGTTCTGCGGGTGATCGAAAATCGCCACGCCGTAGGTCTTCCCGTTGTACTCGGCGTGATAGTCGCACCACGCGGCGCGCTTGCCCCAGGCTTCGGCATCGCGGAAGCCCGTCGCGGTCACGATGTGGCCGTTCCCGCCGGTGTCCTTGCCGCCCATCTTGTGCGGCATCGTCATCCACTGCGCGAGCCGCAGCGCCATCGTCCCGTCCTTGTTGTCGCCGAAATGCAGCGGCTGGTCCGGCAGCGCCTGGAGCGTGATCTCGAGATCGACGTAGTTTCCGTCCGGACCGGGACGAAACTGGAGCGTGCGCTCGTCGGTGCAAATGAGCCGGTAATCCGGCGCGACCCAGCGATTCTTCGCCCGGATCACGCCAACCGCGCCGCTCGTCGTTTCCAGCAGCGTGACGTGCTCGCTGCGGCCCTTCTCCTTCGGCGAACGCCCGATGTCGCCCGTGCCCTCGTTCCAAAAATCGACCCCGTTCATCATGCTGTGCGCGAACCAGAACGAGCGATGCCACGGATGATCGGTGTCCTCGCCCGCAGTTTCCTTCATCGGAAAATCGCGGGTCAGCGACGTCCCGTCCGGCGCGAGGATCGGATAAAGATAGGGCCGCGACGCGCCGTCGGCGAAGACGTATTGGGTGAAAAGTTTGCCCCCGATCTCGACGCGCACGCGGTCGAAGTTCCGCGTCAGCGTGACGGGTGCCGACGGAGTGGCGGCGTTGAGGACCGTGCCGGAGGCACCGAGAAAAACGAAGGCAAAGAGGGGCAGGAGCCGGGGTTTCATCGGCCGCCAACGTAGGAAGTCCCAAGGATCCGGCAACGATCGAGTACGCGGCCGGCTCTGACGCAGAATTGTGGTCCGCTGCGTGAGCGGCGGGATGGTTTCGTAATGACAAACCCATCCCTGCCCTCACGGGCAGGGCCACTGGAGCAACCCATAAAAAAAGGCCGGCGCAAACGCGTCGGCCTTTTCAGTAAAACCAGGGACCTGGTTTTACTTCCAGTTCAGGTTCAGGCGCGTGAAGTAGCCGGTGTCGAGTTTCTCGACGCCGGTGCCCGGGCGGCTGTTGTAATCATTGCTCACGCCCAGCCGGAGCTTCCACTGCGGGTTCGCGGTGGGCAGCTCGAGGAAGCTCTCGTGCGTCAGACGGTAATTCGACGTGTCCTTGAACGACGGCACGATGTTGATCCGGTTGACGAGGGACGCGTGATCGAAGCCGAGGGTGTGGTTCAGCGAGAAGTCCATACCGGCCGAGTTCATGTCCGTCGTGAGCGGGTTGCGGTAATTCTCATTGCGGAACGAAAGACCGACGCGGCTTGTGAGCGTCTGCTTCGGCTTCTTGATCAAGTCATAGCCAAAACCGAAGGCCGCGACGTCGTAGAAATTGATATCCTTGATGCGGTCGAAGCCGCCTTCGTTGCGGACGTACCACGAGTTCTTGCCCGAGAAGTTGCTTTGGTAATCGACGCCGGCCTTGAACTGGTCGGCGGACTTTGAGCCATCGGTGACCTGGCGGTCGTAAGCGGTGTAGAACACGAGCGTGTCGGCGACCCCCGCCAGCGTGGCCCGCAGTCCGGCCGCGGTACCGAGCTGGCTCTTGTTGCCGGACTTGCCGGCCACGTCCACGGACGCTTCGTAGGCCCAACCGCGCTCAAGCGCGACCACCGCCGGATCCTTGCCACCGGCGGCCCAGGAAGCGGCGACCTTGTCGACGGTGGTGCTAACCGTCCCCTCCGCGCCCGCGATCTGAACGGCGCCGGCGGAACCGGAGACCTTGCCATCCACGCGGGTGCCGCTGGACAGCCGCACCGCCACGGGGGCGTCGGTGACGATCGAGGTCACTTCGGCCTGTTTGATGGTGATTGTCCCGGCGTAGTCGGTCGAGACGACGACCGAGCCGCCGTCGATTTTCTCGACCTTGCCGACGATTTTTGCGCCGGATTTGGTTTCGACGGTATCGGCCGCCAGCCGGGAAGCCCCGATGGCGAACAGACACAGCATCAGGCGGAGAACAGGGAGGTGCGTTGAACTCATAGAAAGTCTTTATACCCCAACGCCGTACGCAGGGTCCAGAAAAGTTGCGGGGTGAGAACTACGGAGGCGGCGGGCGCGGCGGGCTGCGCCCGCAGCCTGCCCGCTAAGTCTCTCTCGACACTCCCTCTCCCCACGCTTTGCCTCCCCGACCTGTGGCCGCGCCCATCCAACGTCCTGCTCTCCTCATCGCCGATCGCTGGCGTGACTACGAGCTGATCGACTGCGGCGACGGCATGAAACAGGAACGCTGGGGCAAAGTGACCCTCGTGCGTCCCGACCCGCAAATCATCTGGCCCCGTCGCGGCTCCGCCGCGACGGTGGACCGGACCGGAGGAGAGTCGAAGGCCGACGCGGCCAATTCCTGGACCAATTGGGATGGATTCTACCACCGCGCTGAAAGTGGCGGGGGCAAATGGGAGTTTCGCCGGCCGGTGCCGGATCATTGGACCATCGGCTACGAGCCGCTCGGACTTACCTTCAAAATCCACCCGACCTCTTTCAAGCACACCGGGCTCTTTCCCGAGCAGGCGGTGAACTGGGATTGGATGAGCGGCCGAATCGCGGCCGCCAGGGCTGAGGGCCGCACCAGTCAGGTGTTGAACTTGTTTGGCTACACCGGCGCCGCCACCGTCGCGGCCGCAAAGGCCGGGGCGAGCGTGTGCCACGTCGATGCCGCCGAGGGTATGGTGAAGTGGTGTCGCGAGAACGCCGCGCTCAGCGGGCTCGCGGAAGCGCCCATCCGTTACATCGTCGACGATTGCCTCAAGTTCGCCCGCCGGGAGTTGAAGCGCGGCCGCAAATACGACGGCATCGTGATGGACCCGCCCACCTATGGCCGCGGCAGCACCGGTGAAATGTGGCGGCTCGAGGACCATTTGTGGGAGTTGCTCGTCGAGTGCCGCGCCCTGCTAAGCGAGCAGCCGTCGTTCTTCCTCATCAACGCCTACACCGCGCGGCTCTCCCCGACCGTCGTCGCCAACCTGCTCGCCGAATTGATGTCCGGCCGCGGCGGCACCATCACCGCCGGGGAAGTCGGCCTCCCGATCAAGCGGGACGGCAAGGTGCTGCCCTGCGGAATTTACGGCCGCTGGGAGGCCTGAGCGACCACCGGGCGCGCACGAGGCGCGCCCCTACAAAACGGCGGTCGTATTCGCAGTGGCGTGGCTCGACCACGCCCGCTGTCTCGTTTTCATCCCGTGCTTGGATTCGGAAGCGAAATGGTTCGGCGTGGCCCTGTCCGTGAGGACAGGGACTTCTTGATCGCATCGCCTCAAGCAGACCCGCGGCTCACACAGCGGGCTACGAAGCCAACTTCGGAATCCGGGTCAGCTGCGCGCGGAATTCCGTTCGCTCCGTCACGCCTTCGCCGGGCCGATCGCGAGCGACCTCATGATCTCCGTCAGCTCCCGCAGACCGACCGGTTTCTTGAAAACGGCGTAACAGCCCGCTGCCCGCGCCGCCTCGTTGTCATGCGGAATGTTGGAGGCGGTGAACACCGCGACGCGGATGTGCTTCGTCACGGGATCGCGCTGCAGCTCGCGCGTGAGCTGAATGCCGGTGAGCCCCGGCATGTCCAGGTCGGTGAACACGACGTCCGGGCATGCCGGATGATCCGCCACGGCCGACAACTCCCGGATCCGCGCGAGCGCGGCCTGGCCGTCGGATTCCGTGACAATGCTCGAATAGGCTTCCGCTCGATTCGCAGCCACTTCCACGAGAATCCGCAAATCCGGATCGTCTTCCACGATCATGAGGCGGGGTTGGCGAGGTTTCTCCACGTGGCTGCAAAAGGTAATGGGACCGTTCCGACGCGCCATCGGAAACTTCCTCAACGATCCGTAAAAATTCGCCGTAGGGACATTTAGGCATATCGCACCGCCCTCGCTTTGTCCGACCCATTTCGCGACAACCTCCGTCCCGCTGCGATTTTGTCATCTAATGTCTGGATTCCGAAGTTAAACGGATTGGCGTGGCCCTGTCCGTGAGGACAGGGACTTCTTGATCGCATCGCCTAAAGCCGTCCCGCTGCTCACGCAGCGGGCTACGAAGGCAACTTCGGAATCAAAGTAATGGATGACATCCGGGCTCGGCGCCGGCTCGCGCGCCCCGCGGTTGTGCTTTCCCTTTCCGGCTTTGCTCGGCCCGACGCTCCCCTAACATCGCCCGATGCCTTCGCTCGCTGAAAGTTACCGCGACCGCGCCAACGATCTCCTCGCCGCCGCGTGGACCACCAACGCCGCCACGATCGCGCAACTCGCCCCGCTCGTCGGCGCCAGCGTCGCCCGCGGCGAAGTGATTCACACGTTCGGCAGCGGGCACAGCGAACTCATCTCGCGCGAAATCATCGGCCGCGCCGGCGGACTCGTTTGCGTCAGCGGCATCATCGATCCCACCAACGGCTTTATCGAAAATCTTCCCGGCTACGGCACGCGGCTCGTCGAGCGCTACGACCGGCAGCACGAATTGCGGCGCGGCGAGGTGATCATCGTCATCTCCAACTCCGGCAAAAACGGCTCGCCGATCGACGTCGCCCGCTACGCCAAGGCCAAGGGCCTCACGGTCGTCGTGCTGACCTGCCTCGCGATGTCGAAGGTCACCCCGTCCCAACACCCGAGTGGCCAGCGGCTCTTCGAGATCGCCGATCACGTCCTCGACAACGGCGGCGTCCCCGGCGACGCGATCGTGGAGATCAGCCCCCCGACCGCGACAAAGGCGAGCCCGCCCACCTCAGCTCCAGCGAAACCGGGCCTGCCGGCCGAAGCTCCACCGAAGTCGGGCCTGCCCGCCGAAGCTTCACCGAAAGCGGGCCTGCCCGCCGAAGCTTCACCGAAAGCGGGCCTGCCCGCCGAAGCTTCAGCGAAGGCGGGACCCACGTCCACGCTCATTGGCTGCTCGGTTCTCAACTGGCTCACGCTCGCCACGATCGAATGGCTCGTCGCCCACGGCCATCAACCGCCGCTCTTGCGCAGCCAGAACCTGCCCGGTGCGATCGAGTTCAACCGCGAACTCGGCCGCCGCTACGCCGGCCGGCTCAGCCGGCAACTGGC
>CANJCM010000057.1 GCA_947472765.1 Opitutia bacterium | reverse complement strand
TCGCCACGAATCTGTACTCGGTGTACGGGCTCTACAATTTCATCACCTACGTCAGCTAGGTCGGCCGGCCCGGAAAGTTTTGCCAACTTTCCGGCGCGGCCCTTCCCTCGCCGCGCGCCATGCGTTCCGTCCATCGCACCCCGCCGGCCGGCGGGGCCTTCTCCCGCTATTTCACGTCCTACGCGGGACTGTTCTTCGACGAGTTCGATGCTGGCTCCGCGTGGATTCGGGAGAAAGGGGTGGTCCGGATGCCGCCGCTCGATGGGGGCCGCGTCCTGTTGGTGCGGGGCATCTACCGGCCGCATCCGGACGCCCACGGTGCCGAGGTCGGCTCGCCTTCGCTGCGCCTGCAGGTCAACGGCCGGCCGGCCGGCGCAATCAGGCCCACCGCACCAGGACCATGGGAGCTTCGCGTCGATCTACCGTCGACCGAAGCGATCACTTTAACCTTCGAGTTGGACGGTGTGGCTTGGACGAACACGCTCGCGTGGCTCGGCCGCGTCACGGGCTTGCCACTCTGGCAGCGTTTCCGGGCGCAGAATCGCAACCGGCAGTTGCGCCTCGCCAGCATCAGCCTGCCCGACGGCGAAACAATTTTCGATTTCTCGCGACGCGACGCGCCCTACTCGCCGGAGTATGCGCGGCGTCACGCGCGACTCGGGCTCAACGTCGTCGGCTTCCTCACCGCGGATCTCGGCATCGGCGAATCCGCGCGGTGCATGGTCCGCGCCGCCGACGCCGCCGGCCTCGCGACGGCCCTCGTGCCGTTGAAGCTCAACTGCAAGAACCGCCTCGGCGACCTCACCTACGCCGCCCGGCTGCAGGACGACAATCCACACCCCGTCAACGTCGTGCACGTCGACCCGCCGGCCTCGCGCGATCTCGACCATCACCACGGCGCGGGCTTTCGTGCAGGTCGCTACAACATCGCCTATTTCGCGTGGGAGCTCCCGGAGTTTCCCGACGCATGGGCGCCGGCCTTCGACTACTACGACGAGGTCTGGTGCCCGAGCGATTTTTGCACGGCGGCCATCGCGATGAAGTCGCCGCATCCCGTCCTGACGATGCCGCACGCCATCTCGTTCGAGCGCCCCACCGGATCCACGGCCGAACTACGCGCGCGCTTCGGCCTGCCCGCCGACCGGTTTCTCTTCCTCACGCTGTTCGATCTCAACTCCTACGCCGCGCGCAAGAATCCCGGCGCCGTGCTCGATGCTTTTGCCCGCGCGGCGTTGCCCGCGTCCGCCGGGCTCGTGATCAAGGTCCAGAATGTCGCTGGCAACGAACGCGATTTCGAACTCCTGCAGGTGCGGGTGCGCGAGCTGCCCGGAACGGTTCTGCTGACTGAAACCCTCGCCCGCGCCGAGGTGTACGCGCTCGAGGCGGCGTGCGACTGCTTCGTTTCGCTGCACCGTTCGGAAGGGTTCGGGCTCGCGGTCGCGGAAGCCATGTTCCTCGGCAAGCCCGTGATCTCCACGGATTGGTCGGCGACGGCGGAATTCGTCAATGCGACCAACGGCTGTCCGGTGCGGGCGCGGCCGGTTGTGCTCGAACAGAATCACGGCCCGTATGCGAAGGGCGCGACGTGGGCCGAACCGGACATCGAGCACGCGGCCGAATGGATGCGGCGGCTGCACGCGGATCGGGAACTGGGTGGGCGGCTCGGCCGTGCCGCGCGCGAGACGATCGAGACGCGTTTCTCGCCCGCCGTGATCGGGGCGCGTTACCGCAAGCGGCTCGAGAGCATTGCGACGTTCTAGCCTGATCGTAGCCGCGAGCGTGAGCGAGTGGAGGAAGAACGATTAACCGAAACATCTGGCTCCACTCGCTCACGCTCGCGGCCACGGAGAGACATTGCCGTATCACTGAACCCCGAAGTTGCCTTGGTAGCCCGCTGCGTGAGCAGCGGGATGTATTGAGCTCAGCACCGAAGAAGTCCCTGCCCTCACGGGCAGGGCTACGCCGGAGCCATTAACTTCGGACCTTACGTCGCACTCAGCTTGCGCAGCCAGATCTGGCCGCCGCCGCCGCGGCCGCAGAGCGGGAGCCGCTCGCGGATGAAGTCGGTCTTCGCGTTCCACAGCCACGCCGTGAACAGCTCCACCCGGTAGGCGGTGTTGTGCATGAGAAAGGCGCGCAGGAGATATTGCTCATTCCAGGCGCGGCCCTCCTCGAGCCAGTGCCGCGGATACTCGAGGTTGCCCGCGATGTCGTGGAGGTGAATCAGAACACCGGGGGCGAGGGTCGGCAGCACGTCAAAGAAGAGCCGGTTCACGTCGCTGCCGATTTTGCTGACGTGCGAGGAGTCGATGAAGAGCACGTCGTGCGCCTGCAGCGCGGCGAAGGTCGACAGCGGCACGTCCTGTACGCGCTGCTCAATCAAAGTCACGTTCGCCGCGTCGTCGGGCTGGAGCAGCGGGCGCAGCCGCGTCATGTCCGGATCGATGAACGTGAACTGCGCGTGCCCACCCAGCAGGATCGGATTGAGATCGAGCATCGCAGCGGAGCTGAAACCCGAGCCGACCTCGATGATCCGCCGCGGCCGGGCCTCGCGCATCATCCCGTAGAGCATGATCGCGTCGTAGTGCCCGTAGGAGGGGTTATCGAGGTGGAAGCGCCGGCCCGCGGTGGGCTGCTCCGGAAAGGGCTGCTCCGGATACCAGTCGGCGAAACGCTCCAGGCGCTCGAACTGTCCGGCCTCGTTGAGATCGAGTCCGGGAAAGGGCGGGCCAAAGCCGCCGCGATCGAAGGCCTCGAGCGCCTCGGTCTTCGATGGCAGCGGCGAATAAAAATGGCCCGGCGGCACGAAGCGCGACCACTCGGCCAGCTCGCGCCCCTGCCCGGCCACCACGGTCGCCAGCCGGGCATTCTCCCGCTCGAGCTGTCGGACCAGGCGAAATTTGCGCAGGAAGTGGTCGAGGATTCTCATGGCCGGCGCGGACGATTGCGGGCGCCCGGGGAACACTCAACGGAGATTTCCGGTCCCGCATCCCACGGCGGAGAATACATTTGAACCCACCCGGGCGGTCCCGCAGAAAAATTCGTTTCGCATGTTCACTGCCTCTGAAAATCGCGAGCGATGGATCACGATCGCCGCAATTTTTCTCGGCCTGGTCGTCGTGCTCGGGGCGACGCGGTTCCAGCTGTACTTCCGGACGCCGATGCTGGAGCAGGGCGACATCGCGGTGAACGCCCTGCAGGTGCACCAGGCGAAGCACCTGGGCGAGATCTACGGCAACTACTCGCGCTTCGAGTTCAATCATCCCGGGCCCGCCTTCTTCTACGTTTATGCGGGTTCGGAGTGGCTGCTGTATGACTGGCTCCACCTGGTGCCTTCCCCGACCAACGCCCACCTCGTCGGAAGCATGGCACTGCAGAGCCTCTTTTTCGCGCTGGCGATCGGCGTGCTGTGCTCGCACCTGCCCTGGCGGGGGCTGGCTCCGTTCGCTCTGCTGGCGGCCGCGATCCATTTCGGCGCGCTCCGCGAACCGTGGGTCAGCATCTGGCCGCCGCATGTGCTGTTGATGCCGTTCCTGTGCCTCCTGATCGCCTGCGTCTCGGTGGCCAGCGGTCGCCTGACGGACTGGCCGCTCGCGGTCCTGGCCGGCGGATTTCTTTTCCACGGTCATGTGGCGCAGCCGCTTTTCGTGGGCCTGCTCGGGGGACTCGCCCTCTTGCTCAGCCTCTGGAGCCTGCGTTCGCAGATCGGCCGGTGGACCGACGGAGTCCGAGTGCACCGGCGTCATCTCCTCCTCTGCGCGGTGCTGCTCTTCGTCTTCCTGCTCCCGCTGGCGGTTGACGTGTTCACCCGCGGCGCCCGCAGCAACCTCTCGACGATCCTCGGCCGCTTCGCCGGCAATTCCGAGGAACACATCTCCCTGCTGCGATCGCTGCTCTACTTCCTTTCGTTCGGGACGGAGACCCGCGAACAGAACGAGCTTTTCGCCGTCATCGGACCGGAGACCCGGGCGTTCCTCGCGGACCATGCCTGGCGGATCGCGGCGTGGATCGTCGTGCTGGTGACGCCACCGATCATCGCCTGGCGGGGACGGAGCTTTCTGGCTCCCGCCGAACGCCGCTTTCTTCTGACCGCGGGGGCGTTTCTCGCGACGAGTTTGGTCGGGTGCCTGCTGTGGGGGAAGGCCCAGGCCGGGGGCATGCACCATTTCAACGGCTACTTCTACTACGCGATCTACTATTTCGGTCTGCTCTCCGCCCTGGCGCTGGCGGCCCGCGGCCTGGCGCGGTTTCCCCGCCTGCCCTGGATACTCCTCGCGATCCCGGCGGCCGTCGTGGGTCTGCGCGCGTTTGCCTCCGGCCCGATCAACGAGACCGAGTCCGGCCTCGGCGTCCAACGCGCCGTCGCCGCCGCCCTCGCGGCGGATCCAGATCCGCGACCCAAGCTGCTCGTCTTCGAGCATCGTCACTGGCACAACGTCGCCACCGTCGCCTTGGAACTGCAACGGCGCGGCGTCGGGTTTTACGTGGCCCCTTGGTGGAGCTTCATGTTTCAGCCCCGGCACGACATGACGCGACTCGGGCCGGCGCCTGAGGACAACGCCTCGATCTGGTGGATCGCACCGCCGCGAACCGAGGGAGTGCCCCTGACAAACGAGGTGAGCATTCATCATCAACCCGGCGTCATCCGCCCCGGTGACGAGATCAGCCTGAAGGCCGACGCCAATGGATTCCGCTACATCATTTCCGGTGTCACCCCGGGCAATATCGACCACGCCGCCACCAATCTGCCACGGGTCGTCGTACGATTTGCGCCGGAGCGGACCGACCAGGACGTCAACGTGGTCTTCGACGTCTCATCGGACCTGGCGCCCGCTCCCCACGCCGCGGAAATCTACTGCAACGGCGTTCGAATCGGCGAGGCGGTGGCTGCCGCGCGGGCGAAGGTGACCGTGCGGATTCCGCAGGAGATTTGGAATCGTCAGCGTGTCGCGACGCTCGAGCTGAAGTTTCCGCACGCGCATCCCCATCGGAACAAATTCCGCCCGGACTACGAATGGTGGACGGCGTGGAATCTCTGGAGCATCCGTTTCGAGGCGGTGGATCCCGCGGCAGGCGGCAGCGCGGGCCGGACCAATTAAGGCTCGGGCAGTGGACTGGCCGGACGCATCGAACGACGCCGGCGCTTGTCTTCCCGATGGCAGCCGTGAACCGTGACCGTGTTTCAGCGACGAGTCTTCACCCTGCGCATGTCACCCCGTCCCCTGCCTGAATCCGCCCCGGCGCCTCGCCGGATGAGCTGGCTCGGTCTAATCTTGCTGGCGGCGTACGCGGTGTTCCTCGGCCTGCACACGTCGGTGGTCGCGGGCGGGTCTGATACCTCGGGGTATTTGAACAGCGCGCGCCTGCTGGCCGCGGGAAAGCTGCAAGAAGAACAACGCATCCCGGCCGAGTTCGGCGCGCCCGCGTCCCTGCCCCGGCATCATTTCATGCCGCTGGGCTTCGTGGCGCTCGAAGGGAATCCGCTCCTGCCGCCGACGTACCCGGTCGGACTGCCGCTACACCTCGCGGTCGCCGCAAAACTCGCGGGTTGGAAGCTCGGCCCGCTGGCCGTCGAAGTTACCCTGGCTCTGGCGGCAATTGCACTCTGCTACCTGCTCGCGCGCCAGTTCGGGATCGAACCAGAGCTGGCCGGAGCGGGCGCAGTCGTCTTGGCCGTGTTCCCGGTGTTTCTCTTCACTTCGGTGCAACCGCTGAGCGACACCCCGGCCACGACCTGGTGTCTCGCGGCGGCCTGCCTGGCGCTGCGAGCGCGCGGCGAGAACGGATGGGGTTGGGCCGTGGCCTGCGGCGTGGCATTTGCGATGGCGGTGTTTGTTCGCGCCACGAACGCGGTGCTGCTGCCTGCGCTGCTCGTGCTGCTGGGCGGAGACGCGAAACGCCTTGTCCTTTTCGCACTCGGTGGCGTGCCCGGTGCGCTCTGGCTGGGCTACTACAACCACACGCTCTACGGCGGCCCCTTGCGCTCGGGCTACGGGCCGATCGAGCAGACCTTCCACTGGGCCTACGGGCTGCCCTCGCTCGCCAACTTCGGCACCTGGCTCGCGTTGCTGGCACCGGCCCCTTTGCTTGTGCTGCCGCTCGTCACGATCTGGCGTGACCGCCGAGTAGATACGGTGGCGCTCGTGCTTTGGTTCGGAGCGATCACTGGAGTGTACGGGTTCTATGAGTTCTCCCGGGAAACCTGGTGGGCCCTGCGTTTCATCCTGCCGGCGCTGCCGGCCCTGATCGTCTGCAGCTTGCTGGCCCTCCAGCCTCTCTCCCGCCCAATTCGTCGCGTGGCGGCCGTCGCCCTCATGGCTTGGGCTGTCGCCGGCAGTCTGTATTGGACGACGCACTTGCACGCCCTCTCGCCGAAGGAGAACGAACGCGTTTACGCCGAGGCGTCCCGCGAGATCCGCGCCAAGCTGCCGGCGAACGCGCTCGTCGCCGCGATGTACGCGAGCGGAGCACTTTACTATTATACTGATTTCCCCGTCCTGCGCTGGGACCAGATTGGGGCGCCCGACTTCGTGCGCTATGCGAACCAGGCGAAACTTGCCGGCCGCCCGATCTACGCGCTCTTGTTTGATGGTTTGGAAGACGAAGCACGCGCCACCCGCATGCCGGGCGAATGGATGCGCCTCGCCACCACCGGTCCGATCGGCTTGTGGCAACTCGTCAGCATCCCGACCTCCGCGACCACCCCGTGAAACTCTCCCCGATCGCCCGCCTGCGTTTGATTCGCGTCGCCGGTCTTGCGGCCGTGGTCGCGTTTCTCCTGCTCTTCGCCCGGTACTATCATCCGGTTTACGGCTTCACGCCGCTCATCCAGCTGGATGCCTCGAACGACAACTACAAGATCCCGGAATTTCGTGAGCTGCCGATTTACGTCCATCGCGAAACCGGCGGTTACGACGGACTCTATTACGCGCAGCTCGCTTATCATCCCACCCTCGACGCCCCCGACCTGCGCGAGGCGATCGACAACCTGTCCTACCGGGCGCGGCGGATGCTGCCGTCCACCCTCGCGTGGGTCCTGGCCGCGGGACAGAAGGCGTGGATCGCCCGCGTCTATTCCGTGCTCAACCTCGTCGCGTGGCTCGGACTCGCCGCGCTGCTCTGGCGGATTCTCGACGTCCGCGATGCCCGCGGCTGGCTTGGCTGGGCGGGGGTGATGTTCTCCGCCGGGGCACTGATCAGCGTGCGGCTGGCGCTGACCGATTTGATCGCCGTGGGGTTCATTGCCGTCGCGATGACCGCCACCGAACGCGGTCGCACCGGCGGAGCCACAGTCGCATTGGCCGCGAGTTGCCTCACCCGTGAAACCGCGGTGCTGGCGGTAATCGGGGCGTGGGAGCGACCCTGGGTTTCACGCCGCAATCTCCAACTCACGCTCGGCGCGTGGGTGCCGCTTGGACTGTGGCTCCTCTACGTCCTCTGGCGAATCGGGCCCGGCAACCCGGGGATCGACAACCTGACGCTGCCGGTGATGGGCTTCGTCGAAAAGTGGCTCGAGGCGATCTACTCGGTCGGACTTCACCCGGATTGGCCGCTGACTGTTTCCACCCTGCTCTGCACCCTCGGCCTCACGGTCCAGGCCGTGTACCTCATCACTCACCGCGACCTCGCCAGCGGTTGGTGGCGGCTCGGCGCCGGCTACACCGTGTTGATGTTCTGCCTCGGACGGGCCGTGTGGGAGGATTTCCCCGGCGCGGCCACGCGCGTGCTGCTGCCGCTGACGCTCGCTTTCAACGTGATCGCTCACCGCTCGCGCGCGGCGACCACGTGGTTGCTCCTCGGCAACCTCACGGTGCTGGCCGGGCTGGTGGCGTTGCGGGATCCGCCTACCAACCCGCGCGAATTGGCGGCGCTCAGTTCCCGCGGTGTGGCCGGCATCGCGGAAATCGGCGGCGGCTGGCACGGCCGCGAGGCGGACAAATCTCACACGTGGCTCTGGACCGCGCGCCGCGGGACGATCCGGATCGACGCCTGGCCGAGAGCCGACGCCACGATCGAACTGCGGTTTCAACTGCGCGCCCTGACCCCGCGCTCCGTGGTCGTCCGGCAACGGGGCCGCGAACTCGCGCAGTTCGACATCGGCACGTCGCGCTCGACGCACACGCTCCCGGTCCGGATCGAAGCCGGTCAGACCGAGATTGAGTTTCTCACCCTCGCGCCGCCCACGCCGGAGGGCACGCATCCGGGCGCGCGAGAACTCGGGTTTGCACTTTATGATCCGCGGCTCGCGCTGCCAGGCTCCTGATTCGCATGTCCGGGCCCCTGCTCCTCGACCTCTCGCACACCAGCCACACGCGAGCCCGCACCGGCATCCAGCGCGTGGCCCGGTCGCTGCATGCTGCGCTCGGCGCGCACGCGGTCGCGATCACGCACGACCCCTGGCAGCAGGCCTGGCGGGAACTCGAGGCCTGGGAGCAGCGCAACCTCGCGTCCGATGAACCGACCCCGAAGCGCGGTGCCCGCTGGCCGCTTTCCAGCCGCTGGCGCGGACGCTGGCGGCATTGGCTGGGCCAGCGGCCATCGTTGCCGGCGGGCGGAGGGTTGATCGTCCCGGAAGTCTTTTCACCCGCCGTCGCGCGTGCGCTGCCCGACCTCTTCGCCGCGACGACCGGCCCGCGCATCGCGATTTTCCACGATGCGATTCCGCTCACGCATCCGGAGCACACGCCGGCGAAGACGGTTGCCCGCTTCCCCGATTACCTCGCGGAACTGGCGGCGTTCGACGGCATCGCCGCGGTTTCGCTCGAGTCGCGCGATGCCCTCGTCGCCCATTGGCAAACGTGCGGCCGGCGTGACGTCCCGCCGGTCCACGCGATCCCGCTCGGCGTGGCGCCCGTGGCCCGGGCGGGAGAGGCGCCGCCGACCGCCGCCACCGGTGCGCCCATTGTCCTTTCGGTTGGAAGCATCGAAGGACGCAAAAACCATCTCGCGCTGCTCGACGCCTGCGAGCGGCTGTGGGCAGGCGGCGCGATCTTCACCCTCCAGTTGATCGGCCTGCCGAACCTGGAGACCGGCGCTCCCGCCTTGAATCGCATCCGCACGCTGCAGGCGGAGGGGCGGCCGGTTCGGTTTGACGGACCCGTCAACGAGGCGGCGCTCGCCGACGCCTACGCGAACTGCGTGTTCACGGTTTATCCGTCCGTCGCGGAGGGCTTCGGTCTTCCCGTCATCGAGAGCCTCGCCCACGGCAAGCCGTGCATCTGTTCATCCCGCGGCGCCCTCGGCGAATCGGCGCGCGGCGGAGGCTGTCTGGCCACCGAGCGTGTCGATCGCGATAGCCTCGCCGCATCAATCGCTGCCCTCCTCGACGACTCCGCGTTGCGCGAGAAGCTCGCCGCCGCCGCCCGGGTCCGGCGCTTCAAGAACTGGGACGAATACGCGGCGGAGCTGAGGTCGTGGATGCAGACGCTGGCCCGCCGCGAAATCGCAACGACGCGCAACTGATTGCCACGACGCGGGTCAAAACCGCCTTTGCATTTGCAATAGATCGGCTCGAAGCCACCGTCTTCCCTCGCATGGCGCTATCTTTCTTCACCAAAGACAAAAAGGCCCTGCAGGCGCGCTGCCGCGACGATTACGCGACGAAGATGCGCCTGAAATACGACCCGTATTATCACGCCATGAGCAGCCAGCAGGGCACGACGGTGACCCTCGACGGCCGCGAGATGATCATGCTCTCGAGCAACGATTATCTCGGACTCTCCTTTCACCCGAAGGTCATCGAGGCCGGACGCGCCGCGATGCTCAAGTGGGGCACCAGCACGACCGGAGCGCGCACGTCGAACGGTTCGCGCGCCTTCCACGTGGAGCTCGAGGAAAAGCTGGCGGCCTTCCTTGGTCGCGAGGCGTGTCACGTCAGCGTCGCGGGCTACCTGGCCTGCATGTCGAGCGTCGCTTCGTTCGCGCAGAAAGGTGACGTAATTCTGGCGGACAAGAACCTTCACTCCTGCCTGTGGGACGGGATCCGGCTCTCGATGGCCACGGTGGAGCGCTTTTCCCACAACAGCCCGGACGACCTTCGCGAAGTGCTCGCAGCTGTCAGTCCCGATGCGCCGAAGATGATGGTCGTCGAAGGGGTCTATTCGATGGAGGGCCACATCGCGCGTTTGCCCGAGTTGATGGAAATCGCCGAGGAGGCCAACTGCTTCACCGTGCTCGACGACGCGCACGGCTTCGGGGTGCTCGGCCGGCAGGGTCGCGGCACTGCGGATCACTTTGGCCTGAACGACAAAGTGGACATCCTCTGCGGCAGCATGTCGAAGTCGCTGGCGAGCACCGGCGGCTTTGTCGCCGGCTCGAAGGAAACGATCGACTACCTGCGCACCCACTCGCGGCAGACCATTTTTTCCGCGGCCCTCAGCCCGAGTCAGACGGCCTGTGCCCAGGCCTCACTCGAGGTCATGCAGACGGAACCCCAGCATCTCGAGCAGCTCTGGTCCAACACCCGCAAGTACCGCGCGATGCTCAAGTCACTCGGCCTCGATACGTGGGAAAGCGAGACGCCGGCCGTGCCGATCGTGTTGGGTTCGAAGGAGCGGGTGTATCCGTTTTGGAAGGCGCTGATGGAAAAAGGCGTCTTCACGGTCATGTCGATCGCGCCCGCCGTCCCCGCCGGCAAGGACCTGATCCGCACGGCGATCTCCGCCATGCACACGGATGCGCAGCTCGAGCGGATCGCGGACGCGATGGCGTACGCCGTGAAGAAGATGTGACCGGGCGGGAGGCGGGAGCAGAATTGGAAAGACTGTAGCGAGCCGGGCACGGATGAGCCGCGCCCCTACGCCAATTCCTTGTCGGGGCGCGCCTCGGGCGCGCCCACCGAGTCAGCCCGCTACACAATTAGGGCTCTACAGCCGCGGTGGCTGGACCTCGATCACGCTCTGGCGGAGCATCGTCATCACTTCGCGGTACTCCTTGGAATCGGTGTCGTTGCTGAAAAGTGTGAACACCGCCACCACCCCCGGCCAGGCCTTGAGCCCGGTGGTGGTGTGGAGGTACTCGCCCCGGGGAATCTTCGTCTGCCCGACCAGTTTTGCATCGGTGAAAATGCAATAGGTGCCGGAGCCAACCGTCGGATCGAGTTCCTCGAACTGCATCGCCTTTTCCACCGAGTCGCCGAGGTAGTCCTGAAAGGTGTCGTTCATGAACTCCTTCCGGTTCCGCGCCGTGGCGAAGCGGCCGTCGGGATCGGGCAGGAAGGCGACCTCGAGGCTGATTTTTTCCCGCGGGTGCCCGAGCCGGAACGAGATGATGCCGCGCTCGTTCTTGCTGCTGGAAAAGCCCAGGTCCGACGGCACTGCGATGGTAAGCTTCCGGTTCTGGAAGAGGAAGATGGTCTCCTCGTTCACCGCCGCACCGGCGGAGCCGCCGAGGAGGAGGCCGAGCAGGAGGAGCAGTCGATGGACCAGGACGGTTGCGGGCACTCTCGTCACCAGGGTTTCAGTACGCCGTCGACGTCCGTCGTCGCCGGCACACCAAAGTTGGACCGCGGACTCCCGGCCCGCAACCGCGAACCTGCGACCCGCCGCCACTATCGGCCCGCCCCTCGCACCCGGCCCGCTGCGGGCTTCACGGCGCTGGCCAGCAGCGTTTCAAAATACGGCTCGTTCGGCTCCCGGGCGACGGTCGAAATCTCGACTTTGGTGAAGCCGGCCTTCTTGAGAAAGCCGAGCAGCGTGCTTTCCCGGAAGCCCAGCCAGATGTCGGCATAAAGCTCCCGCGCCCGGGCAAAGCTGTGTTCGTTCAGATCGAGAATCAGCACCCGCCCGCCCGGCCGCAGAATTCGAAAGGCCTCGCTCAAAGCCACCGGCGGGTGCTGGGCGTGATGCAGCGCCTGGCTCAAAATCGCGAGGTCCACGGACCGGTCGGGGAGCGGCACCTTCTCGATGTCGCCCAGCCGGTACTCGAGATTCGCGAGGCCGTTCTTCTGGGCGAGTTCGGTTCCGACCTCGACCATCCGCGGTGAATTGTCGATGCACCACACCCGCCGTGCCCGCTGCGCCAGCAGTTGCGAAATCAGGCCCTCGCCCGCGCCGAGGTCCGCGATGTCGATGGCCGGCGTCAGTCGCAGCGCAAGGTGGCCGATCGCCTCCCAGGAACGCCCGGGACAATAATTTTTTCCGAGCCGGCCCGCGATCAGGTTGAAGTACTGCTCCTGGGTCCGCCGGCGTTTCTGGAGAATCCGCTCGAGGCTCTGCCGATCGGCCCCGATCTCTGGAAGTTCCGCCACGGAGTCCACGGCCGCCTTGATTAGGGCCAGCGTCCGCGCGGGAAGCTGGGCCCGCAGCGAGTAGAAGGCGTTCTTCCCCTCGCGCCGGTCGGAGACGAGGTTGCCCTGCCGCAGCAGCGCGAGCTGCGAGGAAATCCTCGACTGGCCCATGCCCAGGATTTCCTGGAGCTCCGCGACGGACAGTTCCTCCCGCGCGACCAGCGCCACCAGGCGCAGGCGCGTCGGATCCGACAGCGTCTTGAGAACATCCCAGGAGGCGGACATGCGGGGAGGAGAGCGCCGCCGGAACCGTGACCGCCCGGCCGGGCGTTACTTCGCCTGGTCGGCGTACCGCTTGATGGAAACCACGGTGTACTCTTCGTCGGACGTGCCGGTCTTCACCTTGACGGTGTCACCGGGACGCTTGCCGAGGAGGGCGACGCCAAGGGCCGTCTTATAGGAAATCACGTGGTTGTCCGGATCGCCGTCCCAGGCGCCGAGAATCGTGTAGGTCGTGGTCGCACCCTGGCCATGGCGAACTTCCACGACAGTGCCGGCGCTCACCTGCTCGCGGCTGGCGTCCGAGAAATCGCTGACGCGGGCGCGGCCGAGTTCGCGCTCGAGATTGGTCTTCTGGGCCATCAGCACCTGCTGATCCTGCTTGGCCATCTTGTACTCGGAATTTTCCTTCAAGTCGCCGTGTTCGCGGGCCGTCGCGATGGCCTTGGAGTTTTCCGGGATCTTCTTGGACACGATCGTTTCGTATTCCTCCCGCTTGCGCTCGAAACTCGAACGCGAAACGAGCAACTGCTCTTCCTTGCTTTCCGCATCCGCCGCGACCAGCGACTGGATCTTCGGGAAGATTTTGATGAACCGGGCGAGCAGCGACTTCTTCGTCAACTCCTCGAAGCCCTGGTTGAGCATCAGGGTGTTCGCCAGATCGCGGGCCGTCTCGGGATCCGCGGTCGACAGGAGGTCCGAGATGAGATCGGTATCCTCGCTGAGGATGTCGCCAAGCGGGATGCGGCGTGCGCTCGAGGCCTGCAGCGCCTCGTAATCGATGGCGAAGAAGATCGCGCTCAGCAGGCGGGGCGTGATCAGGTCGTTGAGCAGCTTCGCAAACTTCTTCGAGTGGCGGTTCTTGACGATCCAGAGGAGGACCGGCGCGCGAAGATTCTGCTCGGTCTGCCAGCGCTTGAGGGTGGCGGCGAGTTCCTCGGAATGATCGTGCTCGACCAGGAAATTGATCACCTCGGTCGTGAACTTGCCCTGCGAGGTCTTGAGGAGATTGAACAGGATGTCGCGCGCCTCGATCGGGTGCGTTTCCTGAATCAGCTCGAGGTAGCGGGACTGGAAGTGGACGGGAATCTTCTCGGCGATGGCCGGGAGATCGCGCGGATTGGCAATGAGTCCGGCCTGCGTCGGCTCAAAGTTATTTTCCGCCCCGACGGCCTGGGCGAGATCGTCGCGCACCGCGGCACCGTAAAGGCGTTCCGCCGCGTCGAGCTGGTTGGAATCGCGCACGGCGTCCGTGACGCCCTTCAGCACGACGGAAAGATCCGCCTTCACGTCCTTCTTCCCGGTGGCGTCCATCAGTTCCTCGGCCAGCGCGATGCGGCGGCGGGCGGAACGGGTGCCGTTGAACTGCTCGAGAATCTCGTCTTCCGCAGAGACGGGTGTCTCGCGGACGATGTAACATTCGGTCTTCTTTTCCGGGACCTGGATGCGGGGATCCTTCGCGACGGCCTTCTTGCCGATGGCCCACCACTTCTTGAATTTGTCCTCCCCGATCACCTGCGCGAGGGTGATTTCGAGTTCGATCGCGGTCGCGGCGCTGTTCGGATAAGCCTCGAGAGCCTCCACCACGAGCTGGGCCGGGTTCTCGGCGACCAACTCGGCGATCTTCTTCGGCTCCGTTTCCTTGCGCACGAGGAGGTGCTTCGCCGGCAGCACGTCCATGGTTGTGATACAAAATGCCGGGTCCATGGCGTGGCTCTTCTTGCCCTTGAAATCGATCATGAGGCGCTGGGCGCCGTCATCGTAGCTCTTGATTTGGCCAAACCCCCAACTCCGATGCACCACGTAAGCGCCGGGCTCCATCGCCTCAAGTTTGGCTTTGGCCGCCTTGAGGGAGGGCATTTTGGCGATGAGCGCGGAAACAGCTTCGGAATTCATGGTTGCGTGTGTGAGGGCCTGAACCGGAGAGTTGAGCGGACAATGTCCAGCCTTGTCAAACCGCGTGTCGAAACCGTCCGTACTCCTGCATCTTGCCAAGTTGGGGGCGTATCATGAGTAGCCCGGCTGAACCCGAAGTTTCCGCCGCCTGGCCGGCCGCCGCCCGCTTGATCGCCCGTTGGGTCGATCGCCGCGAACGCGTTGACGCCCTGTTGGAAACACTGCCCCGGACCCTCGCCGGCCCGGAGCGCGCCCGCTGCCAGCATCTCGTGATGGGCGTAGTGCGGCACTTTGGCCGGATCGACGCCGCGTTGGGCCGGCTCGTCGCCCACCCCCCCCGCTTTTCGACCCGGGCCGTGCTGTTGATCGCCGGTTTCGAGCTCATTGAAGCCACCGGCGAACCCGTCGAGGCGGGTCTCACCGCCAAGATCGTTCACCATGCGGTCGAGCAGACGAAGGCCCTCGCCAGTCCCGCCGAGGCCCGGCTGGTCAATGCGGTCGGCCGGAAACTCGCGGTGGCGCTGGCCCAGCCGGAGCCGGAACCCAAGGCGGACGTCAGCGTGCTGGCCGAATATTTCTCCCACCCGGACTGGTTGATCCGCATGTGGCTCGCCCAGTTCGGCCCTGAATCGACCCGGGCGCTGCTCGAATGGAATCAGCAACCGGCGCCGGTTTATGCCCGCTGGCGGGATCCCGCGACCCCGCCCCCGGCGTTCCTGAAGCAGACCGTGTGGCCGCATTTCCATCACATCGAGTCCGGCCACTGGCCCGAGATCGAGGCGCTGCTCAAGGCAGGCCAGCTTTACCTCCAGGATCCGGCCACACGCCTGCCCGTCGACCTGCTGTCGCCCCATCGCGGGGAAACGATCCTCGATCTTTGCGCCGCGCCCGGCGGCAAGAGTCTGATGATCGCGGATCGCCTCGGCGCAGCCCCCGCGGATGAAACCTCCAAAACGATGCTCGTGGCCGTCGACCTGCCGGGTACTCGCATCGACCGGCTGAAGGAAAACCTTTCCCGCACCCGCGGGATCGAAGTCGCTCTGGTCCAGGGCGACTTGCTGACCGATCTACCCTCGGTCCTGCGCGAACACCGGCTCCCAATCGAATACGATGCCGTCCTGATCGATGCGCCGTGCTCGAACACGGGGGTCATGCGCCACCGCGTCGATGTGAAGTGGCGGTTGCAGGCGGGGGACTTCAAGAAGCACCCGGCGCAGCAGCTTTCGCTCCTCCACGCCGCCGCGCGTCTCGTCGGTCCCGGTGGCCGGCTCGTCTACACGACGTGCAGCATCGACCAGGAGGAGAACGAGCACGTGATCCGCGAATTTTTCGCCAGCCGGGCCGGCAGTGCCTTCGTCCGCGACAACAGTGTCATCAGCCTTCCGTGGGACACCGGCCACGACGGCGGCGCAGCCTTTCTCCTGCGCCGGCGCTGACCACCCGTCCCACCCGCACTGGCGCCTCCGGCCATGGCACTCGAACTCCGGCCCAACTGCGAATGCTGCGATCGGGATCTGCCGCCCGAGGCGCCGGATGCGTTCATCTGCACCTTCGAGTGCACGTTCTGCCTGGCCTGCGCCACGGTTCCGCTCGGATTCATTTGTCCCAACTGCGGCGGCGAACTGACGCGGCGACCGATCCGGTCCGCAGCCAAGCTCGTCCGCAACCCCGCCTCGACGGTTCGCGTCCGCCGGGACAATCCCTGTCGCGTTCCGCCAGCCAACAAGTCGACGGCGACTGCACCCCAAACCGCACCCGCGGGCATCGAACGACTCACCGCGGCGGAAGCGCTCACGTTGCTACCGGATCTGATCGCACTGCTCCGTGACGCGGTCAGCGGAGGAGCGTCGGTAGGGTTCGTGCTGCCGTTGTCCGACGGCGTCGCGGAGAAATTCTGGCGCGGTGTCATCGCGCAGGTGGCCGACGGCTCCCGCATCCTGCTCGTCAGTCGAAAGGACGGCGTGGTGATCGGGAGCGTGCAGCTGGACCTCTGCACAAAGCCCAACGGCCGACACCGCGCGGAAGTGCAAAAGCTCCTCGTGCACACGTCGGCCCGGCGCCAGGGACTCGGCGCCCGCTTGATGCAGGCCGTCGAGAGCGAGGCGCAAGCCGACCGGCGCTCGCTGCTCGTGCTCGACACGGAACCGGGTCGCCCCGCCGACACGATGTATCGCAAGATGGGATGGCAGGTGGGTGGCGAGATTCCGGACTACGCGCTGGACCCCGAAGGGGAACCGCATCCGACGGTGCTCTTTTACAAGCGCCTCCTGAACAGCCCGTGATCCTGCGAGTATGGGGCTTCACTTCCGTCTCGCCCTACCCGCCGACGTGCCGGCTCTCGGGGAATTGATTCCTCTTTCGGCGCAGCGACCGCAGGCGGCGAGTCCCGGTCAGGAGAGTATCTGAAGTATGGCGACCGCTCGGGGCCGCAGATCAGGCGACGCCAACCCCGATTTATTTTCGAATTGCAGGTGGACTAGGCCTGAAAAGGCCCGCACGTTTTCTGACGTTTCCAGCTGGTCAGGAGCCGGTGCCCCAAGTCGGCCGCCGGCTCATTTCTGGCGTGGTACAACCACCCATTATCATGTCCGAATCCGCTCACGCCCGTCAGGCCAAGGAAGAGGAATTTTCGCTGCCGCTGTTCGCGCTCACGGTCCTGCTCAGCCTCGCGGTGCTGTTCGCGGGCCTCCGCTTCGCGGCCCCGAACGTCTGGGACGCCCAGTTCTCGGCCCCGTGGTGGAAGGCGGTCACGGTATTTCTCAGCCTGAGCATGGTGACGTGCTTCATGGAGTTCTTCTTTCACCGCTACATCCTCCATCTCCCCGCGATTCCCGGACTCGGCCGCCTCTATCGCCAGCACACCCTCCATCACGCGCTGACCCGGATCGGCCGCGGCACGATGCGCGACGGGCGCCGGATCATGGTCGTGGAGAACAAATTCCCGATCCTCGGGCCGGAGCAGAAGGAAGGTTCCTTCTTCCCGTGGTACGCGATGATCGGTTTCGCGCTGTTCGTGCTGCCCCTGCTTGTGGTGCTGAACTGGCTGGTGCCTTCGCTACCGTGGGTGGCGGTGGGATTCCTCACGGTCGCCGTCTCGCTGACGATCTACGAGGTCTGGCACGCGATCAACCACTGGACCCTCGACATCTGGCTGCCGCTGATGGAGCACCGCATCTGGGGCGGATTCTGGCGGATGATCTACAGCTTTCACCTGCGTCACCACGCCGTGATCGATTGCAACGAGGCCGTCTCTGGATTCCTCGGACTCCCGGTTGCGGACTGGGTGTTTGGCACCTGCATCATGCCCCGTACCATTTACGCCGACGGTGAGGAATGGCGTGCGGAGAACTTTGTCGCGCCGCGGCCGGTCGGATTTATCCGCTGGCTGGATCGCCTTGCCTTGGAAGCCATCCAGGAACGCCGCCGCGAATCAGCGGCGAAGGATCCGATTGCCGTCGGCACCCCGCGCTTCAGCCGGGGCGAGGAAATTGCGAACTGGGTGACCCACGGTTTCGGAGCGGTCGCCAGCGCGGTGGGCCTGGCGTTGCTCATCCTCCTCGCGAGTGTCCGCGGCGATGCCTGGCATGTTGTCAGTTTCACGGTGTTCGGGCTGACGCTGCTGACTCTCTACACGGCTTCGACGCTCTATCACCTGTCCCACAGCCAGCGCCGCCGGCTGCTCTTCCGCCGGCTCGGCCATGCCGCCATCTTCCTGGTCGTGGCCGGCACCTACACGCCCTTTTTGGTCACGCACCTGCGTGGACCCTGGGCGTGGACCCTTTTCGGCGCGGTCTGGGGACTCTGCATCGCCGCGGCCGTGTTCAAGCTCTTCTTCTCCGGCCGGCATCGGTTCGCCGCTCCCGTGGCCTGCCTTGCCGCGGGGTGGTTGATCGTGGTGACGTTGAAACCTATTTTCGCCACGCTGCCGAATTCCGGGCTCTGGCTGCTGTGCGGCGGTCTCGTCTGCTACGCAGCCGGCATGGTTTTCTATCGCTGGCGGCAGCTCCGGTATCACCACGCCTTCTGGCACACGGCCGTCCTGGGAGGCAGCACCTGCCACTTCCTCGCCGTTCTGCTCTTCGTGATGCCCAGTGGCGCCTGAGCGGCCCGGCGGTTTCATGGAACCAGTTCGAAGATCCGCACTCGTTTCGGCTCCGTCTCGGCGGCGCCGTTGAGGAAGGTCAGGGAAAGCTCGTCCGCCTTGGCCACGAGTTCCTCGTAGCGCCGCAAGTCCCAGCGCGCGACACTCTCGCCGTTGATTCGAGTCACGAGTTCACCCGCGCGAATGCCCGCTCCCTCGGCGGGCGATCCGGGGATCACGCCGGCGATTTTCCAATACGCGGGCGTCTTGCTGAAGCTCACGCCCGCGCTGCGCCGGGCCGGGGTGGCGATCGACTCGCGCGATTCCCGATGGAAGGTCACCCGGTTGTGCTCCTGATCGAAGGTCACCGCAAAGTGCCGGAGCATGCCACCACCGACGGCGGAGAGCTCATCCGTCAGATCGACGATCGGCTGCTCGAAGATTTGAGTGCCGAGCGCAATCGGCTCGGCGAGCCGGCCCAGGCGTTCCACCCGGTCGCCCGCCGTGATCGTGCCAACGGTCGCTCCCAGCCGCGGCGGCTCCGCAAACTGCGGGGAAAGTCCCACGGGGTTCAGGCTGAACGTGGAGTCGCTGCCCGAATCGATTAGCGCGGCGAACGTCCGCTGGCCGAGCCGGACCTGAATCAGCGGCACCTTGCTCTGATCGTCGAAGCCGATGACCGTGCCCGGCACAAGCGCATGGGAGCTCGCGGGCTGGAGCAACACGCGCTTACCGGGATAGTCGAGTGTGAGCAGTGTTTCCCGGAAGAGCGGAAAACCCAGCACGCCGTCGATCTTTATCCCCAGGTGCGCGGACAAGGGCGCGCAGTCGTAGATCAGCGCCGGGACCTCGTCGAAGCGGGCCGCCCCCAGCTCGAGGCGCCGCAGACTCGTCGCCGGCAGCTCCGTCATCTCCCCGTTCGCGCCCTTGACCGGAACGCGCGGCGCCGTGCTGGGCGGTGCCGTCCGCCCCGGGTACCGGCGGGCGAGCGCGGGCGTGACGAGCGTGATCGAGGTGCCGGTGTCCACGAGAAATCGATACGGTCCCTCGCGGTCCCACTTCGCCTCGACGATCAGATAGTTTCCGACTGTCTCGGCCGGGAGGATGATCAGGGGTGAACCCAGGGTCGTGCGGCCCGGTCGCGGGGGTTCGCGGTGGAACGGCAGCACGGAACAGCCGGTAACCAGCAGCGTCGCCCACAGGCAAATAACGGTGAGCCCCCGCGGGCGCCGGCGGCGCTCCGCCCCAGTCTTCGCGCGGTGCGCCGCGCCTGATCCTCGACCGCACCACTTCATTTCACCGGCTTCGGCAAACGCGCGCCCAGAATCCAGGCCACCAAGGCCAGCGCCGCGCCGCCGACGAAGACACTGGTCGATCCAAACAGCCAGAAGACCGCGCCGGCGACAATCGGGGTAATCGCCCGCGCCAGCGAACCGAGCGAGCGGAAAATCCCGAGCACAAGGCCCTGTTCGGCCGGGCTGGCATAGAGCGAAATCAGGCCCGTGGTCGACGGGTTGACGAGACCGGCCCCGAGCGCCAGCAACCCGAGCCCGACGTAAAGCAGCCAGGGTTGCGCCGCGAGTCCGATGCAGAGGAGGCCGGCGATCGAGGCCACGAGTCCGCCTTGCAGCACGCGGATTTCGTCCACGGTTTTCAGGAGCTTCCGCACGACATAACCCTGCGTGACGATCGAACAAATGCCGAGGAACACCATGAGCCGCGTATTCTCGCGCGCCGTATAGCCGAAGCGCTCCGCCCCGAGGAAGGTGAGCGAGGATTCCATCGCGACGAACGCGAGGGCGAAGACGAAGGCGACCGCGTTCGCCCGCCGGACGGCGGGATTGTCGAGCGACAGGATCGCCCGCACCGGATTGCGCAGCCGGGGTTCGCGGGCCTCGGCGCGCATCGCCGGCGTGAGCGTCTCCTTGAAGCGCGCCGTGATCCACACGAGGTTCAGCACGCACATCGCAAACGCGATCAGCGCGGGAACCGAGAACGGGTTGATCCCGAAACGCGCGAATTCCGGATAATCGGTCAGCAGGTTGAAGCGCGCGGTCAGACCCCCGATGGCCGGGCCGGTCACCAGGCCGAGACCGAAGGCGGCCCCGACCAGCCCCATGGCCTTGGATCTTTCGGCACGGCTGGTGACATCCGCCACGGCCGCCGTCGCGACCGAAAGATTGCCGCTGAAGGCTCCGCTCACGATGCGCGAGAGGAAGAACAACCAGAACGAACCGCTGCAGGCCCAGATCAGGTAGCCGAGTCCGGTGCCGGCCACGGTCCAGCGCAGCACCCCGCGGCGACCATGCCGGTCGCTGAACGCGCCCCAGAGTGGCGCAAAGATAAACTGGAGGATCGAGAAGATCGACAGCAGCACGCCGCCGAAGAGCACGGCCGCGAAATTGCGATCCCGGCCCAGCGCATTCGCCACCGCATCCGTTTGGGCGAGCAGCCATCCGAGCAAACCGGTGTGTCCCTCGGCCTGCAGGTAGTGGCCCAACAGGTCCGGCCCCAGCGGGAAGATGATCGAGAACCCGATCAGGTCGATGTACAGCGTGAGGAAGATGACCCCAAGCGAAAGGGGGCGCGGGACAGGGCTCGGATCGACGGGGCGGGAGTCGGCGGAAGACACGGCAGAGGGACGACGAAAGCAAGTTGGGCGCGGTACGCTAGGTTTTTGCGGCCGAGCCGGACATTTATTCAGCCGAGCAATTCCTTCAGTTTCCGCTCGAAGGCCTCACGCGTAAATGGCTTGGACAGAAATCCCGTCGGGCCGGTCGAGTCGACGCGGCCGAGGACGTCGTCCTGGGTGTAGCCGCTGACCAGCAGGACCGGCACCCGCGGGTTGAGGGTCCGCAGCGCCTGCAACGTCTGCTCACCGCTCATCCCGGGCATCAGCAGGTCAATCACCACGAGGTCGAAACTCGGCTGCTGTTCCCGGTAGAGGGCGACCCCCTCCGGCCCGCTGGTCACACCCGTCGGCGTGAGTCCAACGGACTTGAGCAGATCCATGATGACGATCCGGACCGACTCCACGTCCTCAATCACCAACACCGGGCCCGCCCGCCTCCAGCGAAAGGACGAACCGGAGTCCGACGGCTTCGGCGGGGGGAGCGTGTGACCCGCGGGCGGAAGCAGGAGCCGGAAAGTCGATCCCTCGCCCGGCACGCTCGCCACGCGCAGCGCCCCCTCGTGCCCACGCACGATTCCGAGCACGGCCGCGAGACCGAGTCCACGGCCCGCGAATTTCGTGGTGAAGAAGGGATCAAAAATTCGCGCCATGACCTCGGGCGTCATGCCCGTGCCGGTATCGCGGACCTCGAGGAAGACATACTGCCCGGCCCGCCGGCCGTCCCCCGCGATGCATTCGGCGAGCACGGCCTCGTCCGCCGACATCATGCCCGTCGTCAAAATGATCTCGCCGCCTCGTTCCCCGATGGCATCGGCGGCATTGATGACGAGGTTCATGACAATCTGCCGCAACTGGGTGCCATCCGCCATCACCGCCGGCAGATCGATCGCGAGCTGGCGGCGGAGCGTCGCCTGCCGCGCGATCGAAATCTCCAGCAGCGGCAGCAGTTCTTGAATCAGGGCCGTGAGATCCATCGGCTCGACGACGAGCCGGCCCTTGCCCGCGTAGGCGAGCATCTGGCGGCAGAGCTCCGCCGCGCGCAGCGAGGCTGTCTCGATGGCGCCCACCTGGTTTGCCGCGGGACCGGAGACGGTCCCGCTCGCCCGCAGGATGTTGGCGTTGCCCAGGATCGTGCTGAGGAGATTGTTGAAATCATGGGCGATGCCACCGGCGAGGAGGCCGAGGCTCTCGAGTTTCTGGCCCTCGAGGAGTTTGCGCTCGAGCTCGAGCCGCGCCTGCTCGGCCCGCTTGCGGGCCGTGATGTCGATCGCGAGGCCTTCGAAGGAGCTGAAGCCACCGTCGTCCTCGTAAATCCCGTGGCCGCGACAGAGCACCCACTTCTCTTCGCCCGAGCGGGTCTTCACGCGATACTCGTGCTCCAGTTCGGTGCGATCGCGGAGCGCCTGCCGCGTCGCCTCCCGCAATCCGGGGAGGTCATCCGGATGAATCAGGTCGCGAAAATGCCACCGGCCGGAGAGCAGTTCCTCCATCGACCAGCCCAGCAGATCCCGCGCGCCTTCGCTTACAAACGTGAGCGTCGTTTCGGGCTCCAGTTTGCAGCGGAACGCCATGCCCGGCAGCGCATGCAAGAGTCCCGCGAGCTGCCGCCGGCTCTCCCCCAGTTCCGCCGTGCGTTCGGCCACTTCGCGCCGGATCGTCTCGGTGCGGCGCCCGAGAACCCAGACCAACCCCGCCATCAGGCCCGTCAGCAGCACGACGCTGCCGGAGCGAATCGCGGGATGGTAGGTATGCTGCTCTGCGAGCCAGGTCGCTCGCGGCCGGTAGACGAGGTGCCATTCGAGTCCACCGAACGACAGCGACTGCTCGACCACCGGACGGCCATGGCGAAACTCCGCCTCGGCTGGCAGCGGAGTATCGGCGCCGGCAATTTTTTCCGTTCGAAGAAAGAGCGAGCGTCGCGCCGGATCGCTCTCCGCCCGATCGACGACGAGCAGATCGAGCATCGGATCCGACTGCCCCAGATCGAGCGAGGCGAGAATTTCCCTTACCCGGAATACACCGAGCACAAACCCCACGAACGGGTCCGCCGCGGGCGCGGCGCCGCGGGCCGGGCGGAAGACCGGGACGATCATGATGACCGCCGCCGCGCCATTGTGGTCCTGGACGAGCGAAAGCGGCCGCGTCACGACCAGGCGTTCCGTGGCGCGGGCCTGGTCGAGAAACGGCCGGCGGTTTCCCGCGGCGAGGTCATAACCAAGGGCGATTTCGTTACCCTCCAGCGGGTCCACGTGACAGACCGGATAGTAGAAGGGCCGCGTTTCCGCGCGATAGGGCAGCCCCCGCACGTCGAAATCGACGAAGTTGAAGGCCAGCGGCGCATAAGCCTCGCGCCCCGCCGCCTCCACGGCACGCCGCTCGGCCGCCGTCACGAGTGGCACCCACTCAACCGCCTGCGCGCCGGCCAGCCGCTCGCGAATCCGGGCGGTCGCGTGCACGAACTCCGGGCGGGTCACCGGACCTTCGCGGATGAACAGGGATGTCAGGGCCGTGAGCGCGTCCTCGTAGGAGTGAAGAATCTCCTTCGCGACGGCGTGTTGCAGGAGGGCGCGACGTGCCAGCTCGGCCTCCGCCTGCCTCGTCTCCTCCGACCAGCCGCGCTGGTGCCAGATCGCCGCCGCGACCAGTCCGGCCAGCACGATGGCCGCGGCCAGGAACCGGTAGGGCGTGGGGCGTGGGGCCGGGGCGGGCATGAAACGCCCGATGGTATGGGCGAGCCAAAATCGCGCAATCGTTTACCGGCGCGCGCCGCGCGCGGCGCGCACATTTGAGATCTGAGATTTGAAATCTGAGATCTGAAACTGTTAGGCCACTGTGAATGGCAGGGCTCGTTCCATCCCTGTCCGTCCACTCCCGCTGCTTGGCCAGCGGCCCGTGACCAAAATTAGGGCGCGGCCGGCACGGCCGCGCCCTGAATTACATCTTATACGGAAGCGGATGACGCCCGGAGAGGACGGCCACGCGCTGCTTCACCTGCGTGAGGGCCGCGGCTTCCTCGGGCGTGCCGATCGCGGCGAGCACCGTGTCGATGCAACCGGCGATTTCCTCCATCTCGGCCGCCACAAAGCCTCGCGTCGTGATCGCCGGCGTGCCGAGTCGAATGCCGGAGGCCTGGAACGGGCTGCGGGTCTCGAAGGGAACGGTGTTTTTGTTGCAGGTGATGTGGGCCAGATCGAGGGTCTCCTGCGCCTTCTTCGCTGTGAGCTCGGGGAACTTCGGGCGCAGGTCGACGAGCATGAGGTGATTGTCCGTGCCACCCGAAACGATCTTGTAACCCCGCTTTTCCATCGCCGCCGCCAGCGCCCGGGCATTCGTCACGATTTGCTGCGCGTATTCCTTGAACTCCGGCTTCAGGCATTCGCCGAGGCAGACGGCCTTCGCCGCGATCACGTGCATCAGCGGACCGCCCTGGCCGCCCGGGAAGACGGCCGAGTCGATCGCCTTCGCGTGCGCCGCCTTGCAGAGAATCAAGCCGCCGCGCGGTCCGCGCAGGGTCTTGTGCGTCGTCGTCGTGACGAAGTCCGCATGCTGCACCGGCGAGGGATGCACGCCCGCCGCGACGAGTCCCGCGATGTGCGCGATATCGGCGAAGAGCAGCGCGCCGACGCTGCGCGCGATTTCGCCCATCCGGGCAAAGTCGATGACGCGCGAATAGGCGCTGGCGCCGACCGTGATCATCTTCGGCTGCTCGCGCTGCGCGACCGCGGCGAGTTCGTCGTAATCGATCAGGCCGTTGTCCTCGCGGACGCCGTACTGGGAAAAATTATACAGCTTGCCGGAAAAATTCGCCGGATTGCCGTGGGTCAGATGCCCGCCATGGCTGAGGTTCATGCCCAGCACCTTGTCGCCCGGCTTCAACACCGCGGTATAAACGGCGAAATTCGCCTGTGAGCCGGAGTGCGGCTGCACGTTCGCGTGGTCGGCGCCGAACAGCTGCCGGGCGCGATCGATCGCGAGATTCTCAATCTTGTCGACGTGCTCGCAGCCACCGTACCAGCGCTTGGCCGGATAGCCCTCGGCGTACTTGTTCGTCAGCACGCTGCCCTGCGCCTCGAGGACGGCCGGATAGGTGAAATTTTCGGACGCGATGAGCTCGATGTGGCTCTGCTGCCGCGCGAGTTCGGCGGCGATAATCGCGTGAATTTCAGGATCGAGAGTGCGGAGTGGCGCGGAATTCAGCATGGGAAAGTGGAGGTTCGAAGATGGAATCCAGGGTTTCGAAAGCTCGAAAAGTCGAATTTCCGATTGCGGGCCGGACCGCCCCAAAGCGCCAGCCAAAATCGAGTGCACCGCCCTTCGGCCCAGCAGATCCAAATCGAAAATCGAGAATCCAAAATCAAAAATCAGCGCACCAGCTTCTTCAGGTACTCCACGAGGCTCGGAATCGACTCCACCATCTCATCCCGGGCGGCTTCGTAGACTGCGATCGGCCCGCCATAAGGATCGCCGATCTCGCGGTCGGTGGCGTTGGGAACGAACTGCCGGAAGAGCAGCAGATTCCGCGGCTCCGGCTCGGCCTGCATCTGAATCACTGCGCGGTGCGATTCGGTCATGCAGACCACCGCAATCGCCTCATCGAGCATCCGCTGGGTCAGCGCC
This sequence comes from Opitutia bacterium, assembly GCA_947472765.1. GTDB lineage: Bacteria > Verrucomicrobiota > Verrucomicrobiia > Opitutales > Opitutaceae > ER46. Next base: position 6,662 of record CANJCM010000057.1, on the reverse strand, counting down.
TGCGACCGGTGCTGCGAGATATCGAGACCGACCTTCTTCAGCGCCAGGACCGAGTTCTGCGAGACGGGCTCACCCGGCCGGGCGGAGACGCCGGCCGACACCACGCGGACCGACTTGAAGATCTCGGGCTGCGCCGCGAGGGCGTGCTGAAGCAGGGCCGCCGCCATGGGGCTGCGACAGATGTTGGCGGTGCAAACCGCGACGATGATTCCCGACGCCGGCATACGCGGTGGGAAAGGACATGCTTTCGCGCGAAAGGCAAAACCCGATTCACGCAGAGGATGAACGCGTTCCAACACGCGGCCCCGCCGCGCCGGCCGGGACTCAAAGCTTCTTCAACGCCACCAGCGCGCGGTGCAGATGGACGGCGCGCTGCAGCACCGGATCGACCACCGTGGCCGGTCGCAGGGACGCCGCGGCCTCCGTGCCCGACTCCGGCAACGCCGGCTCCGCCGATCGCTCCTTCCCGAGGCTGTTTTCGTCATAACGAATCTTGCCCGGAAAATCGGTCAGCAGCGACGCGATCGTGGCTCCCTGTTCGAAAGCGTCATAGGCCAGCTGCTCCGTTTCCTCCGCCGCCGTCACGGCGACATCGGGCTGGAAGTTGCGGCCGGGAATTCCCACCAGCAGGACTCCGCCCGCGGTCGCGTGCGCCCGGGCCGAGGCCAGCAGCGCGGCGTCCGTCTGCCGGTTGACGAGTACCAGCACCGGGCTGCGCAAGGTCGCGCGTCCACCGACCCAGAAGCCGAACGCCGCGGCCCCCGCGGAATCGGTCCGCACGTAGCGCAGATCCACGACGCACGGCGGAACCCGTCCGGGCTCGGGCGGCGGCAAGTCCGCCGGCAGTTGATGCACGCGAAAATAAACCAGGCCCTCCCCGAGATCGCGTTCCCGACCCTGGGCCGCATTGGTGGCCGTGGGGCCGGCGGCGGGCGCCGCTGCTTCGATCCGCGCCCCCGCCAGACCACCGAGAACGAACCCCGCCAGCAGCCGCAGCCCCGGGCCGCGAAGCGAGACAAGCGGGCAGCGACGGTTCATGCCGTACGGTTGAGCTGTCGCGCCCCGATGTCGCGGCGAAAGTATTTCGTCGCGCAGCCCACCGCCGCGCAGGTCGCATAGGCCTGGTCGGCCGCGGCGCGCAGCGTCGGACCGATCGCGGTCACGCCGAGCACCCGGCCGCCGTTCGTCACCACCTGGCCCGACGCGTCGCGCGCCGTGCCCGCATGCAGGATTGAGACGCCGGCGGGCAGCGGCTTCGGCAACGTGATCGGGTCACCCTTGCGGTAATTGTCGGGATAACCCTGCGCGGCGATCACCACGCAAATCGCATGGTCGGCGGTGACCGTCAGGCGAGTCCCGGCCAGTTCACCGCCGGCGGCCCGCCACAGCAGTTCGACCAGGCTCGGCGAGGCGATCCGCGGCAGGACGACCTGAGTCTCCGGATCGCCGAACCGCGCATTGAACTCGATCACGCTCGGACCCGCGGGGGTGAGCATGATCCCAACGAAGAGCGTGCCGCGATAATCCATGCCTTCCGCCGCGATCGCGTCGACCGATGGCCGCACGATCTCGCGCTCGATCCGTTCGAGCAGCGCCGGCGTCACCACCTCGGCCGGGGAATAAGTGCCCATGCCGCCCGTGTTCGGGCCGGTGTCACCGTCGCCGACGCGCTTGTGATCCTGCGACGTCGGCAGGATCACGAAGTCACGCCCCGAGACGACGACGAGAATCGAGGTCTCCTCACCGAAAAGGCAGTCCTCGATCAGAATCTGGCGGCCACTCGCGCCAAAGCGGCCGCCCTCGAGCATGTCGCGGACGGCGGCCTCGGCTTCCGCCCGCGTGGTGGCCACGACCACGCCTTTGCCGGCCGCCAGTCCGTCCGCCTTGATCACGATCGGAATCGGGCGGCTCCGCAGGTATTCCAGCGCCGGCGCGACCGCGGTGAAGATCCCCGCCGGGGCCGTCGGGATGTTATATTTCAGCAGGAGTTCCTTCGTGAAGATCTTCGACGCCTCGAGCCGCGCGCCATCGGCCTTCGGTCCATAGACCGGGATCCCCGCGGCCAGTAGCCGATCAGAGAGGCCGAGGGCCAGCGGCACCTCGGGACCGACCACGACGAATTCGATTTTTTCCCGCTGCGCGAGGGCCACGATCCCGTCGAGGTCGTCCACGGCCACCGGAAAACACGGCACCTCCTCCGCGATGCCGGCGTTGCCGGGCGCACAAATCGCGCGGACCGCCGCCCCGCCCGGGGCGGCCGGGCGGAGCAAGGCCTGCACGAGGGCGTGCTCACGGCCGCCGGAGCCGATGACCAGGACGGAACGGGGAAGCGCGCGCGGAATCACGCGCCGAAAAACTCAGAGCCTCAGGCGACTGGCAAGGCCTTAGGCGGCCGGGCCGCGGCGGCGGCGCCAGAATGCAAATCCGAGCATCGCCAGTCCCGCCAGCCCGGCGTAAGTCGAGGGCTCGGGGACCGCGACGAGGGTCAGCGAAGTGGTGGCAAGTAAGTATGCCATGTTGAGACCGCCATTCGTGGCGTTCTTGTCGACAATCGCCCCGAAGGATCCCTCGAGTTTATAATTCTGGCCCTCGGTCAGGGTACCCGCCGGCAAGGTGTAGTTAAAGTAGTTTGGCGCCGAAGGATTGTCGGAATAAAAATTCGGATTGCTCGAGCCCGACAAAACGTTGAAGGCATTGTCGTAAACAACGAACTGCATCCCGCCGTCGACGTTGGCGGAGAAGGCATCGAAGGTGTTCGATTGGACCAGCAGCGGGGTGTTGACGTCGATGTAGTATGAGCCGCCCGACCAAGAACCGCCCGAGAGAGTGAACAACGGCGCAAAAACTCCGACCGCTGAATTTTGATAATTAAGGACGACGTCCGTAAGACCAGGCACCGAGATCGTGTAATTGCCCCTGGGAAAGCGGGCGTTTCGATCCACCGCCCCTGCAAAACTGATGTTGTTGAAACTGGGATACCCGTACATCCAGCGTCCGTCGGCCACGTTGTACCCCAGTGCGCCGCCATTGTGCTGCGTGGGATTAATCGTGCTGTTGTTGGTGAGACCGGGCAGCGTCACGCTTACGGAGGGCAGAGCGGTGCCGACAACTTCGATCCCCCAGAATAATGGAGAGGTGCCGTAAGTGATTGTCGTCGCATCGGTCTGAACACCTTCCGAACCGCGATAAACATCGACTCCATCCAGGACCGGAGGATCCGCGCGAAGCGACAGGCCCGGCAGCAGTAAAGCGACCAGGAGTTTGAAGGCGAAGGGGGCGGGCAGCAGCGATTTGAGCATAGGAACCAGCCCGGAACTTTCCGCGCCGGCGGAACGACCTGGCTGGTGGCTGCAGGCAAACTATCGTGGGGAAAAAACCGAAAAAAATCGAATCCAGCAGTTACACTTAGCGGCTTTTGCTAAAGCACCTGCAATTTTTTGCGGTAAAATGCTACGACCTCGTCCGGATCGTCGGTGAAGAGCACGTAGTCCATCATCCACGCCGGCGCCCGCTTCGTCTGGATCATCGTCCGCAGTTGCCGGCGAAGATCATTCCAGAACGTGGCGTTGAAAAACACATAGGGCACCCGCGGCCGGATCCCGAGCTTGAGATTGCACAGCTCGATTCCGATTTCCTCCAGCGTGCCGACGCCGCCGACGTTGAAGATACAGAAATCCGCCGCCTCGAACCACTTTTGCCGGAAGTGCCGCGACGATTCCTGGAACGTGTTGAAGAAGTCCACACCGAGCTCCGGCGGTTGCGCCTCGAGTTCGAGGAAGCAGGCGCCGGTCAGCGCGCCTTTGGCCCGCGCCTGATCCGACGCGAGCCGCATCACGCCACCACCGCCGCCGGTGAGGACGCCGAGATTCGTGCCGATGAAGGTGGTGAGCTTGTCGACGAGCGCAGAAATCTTCTCGGTGTCGCGCGCCTCGAGGCCGATGGCAGAGCCATAGAAGGCGAGGATGGTCGACTCCTGAAATTTGCGGGCCATCTCCTCCCGCACGAAGAACCCGTGGTCCTTCTTGTAGGTGTGCCGGTAGAGGTCCTTCGTCAGCTCGTCGTACCAATAAACCTGCACCCCGATCGCCGCGAACGTGTCGAGGCGGGCGTGCGCGTTGCTCGAGAGAAAGTAGCCATGCGTGCGCGACGCCTTGCGGAAGATGATTCGCTTCAGCTTCAGCTCGCTCAGCCGCGTCACGAGTTCGATCTCCTCGAGCAGGTTCGGAAAGTAATCGAGCACGAGCGTGTCCGCATGATCCTCCTCGGAATCCAGCGCCTGAATCATCGTTCGGTAACCGCAGGCACCTCCGTTGGCGTCCGCCTTCTTCACGTCGGACGTCGCCTTCAGGAAAAACGCGTGGTTCTCCATTGTGGCACTCTGACCCTTGACCGTGATGCCGGTCCGGGGCTTGGCGTCGGAAAACTCGCGCTGCGGATTCTCCTCGAGGCAGCGGTAGAGCTCGGTGGCCGTGGCGAGCAGCCGGGTCCGCTTGCGCGCGAGCGACTTGTACTCGGGATCGTTCGCCTCGGGAGCCCGGAACAGATCGACGGACACGACCGGATTCACGACCGGCTGGTCGCCCGGATTGTAGATCTCGAGCATGACGTTCGTGCCGAAGGTCTTGATCGGATCGAGCAGGACCGCGCTGGTGTGAATGCCGAAGTTGCCGGAGCCCTGGTTGAGCACCACGAAGTGCTCCTTCAGGTACATCGAGCAGCTTGTGAGGATGCCGGAGCGCGGCGCGATGATGAGCGGCGCCGCCTCGTGCCGAATCTGCACCCGATCGAGGAAGCTCCGCCCGGCCGAGCCGCCGACGACCCGCTCGAAGTCCGCGCGGGTCAGCCGCTGGCTGAGTGTGTAGCTGACCTGATGCGGCGTCAGGAAGACGCGTCCGCCGCTATCGATGCTGATCGTGTTCGGCAGCTTCAGCCGGTTTTCCTTCAACGCGTCCCAAATCTCCGCGGTGGAAAGCTTCGCCGCCGCCGGTGCATGGAACAGGCGGCCGACCGGTGCGCCGACCCGGAGAAGTTTTTTCCAATAGGGAGCGTCGGGAAAGCTGCTGTCGAAAATGAAGGTCTCCGCCTCGAGTTCGAGCCGGTTGCCCTCCACCCGCGGATGACCCTGCGTCAGCATCTCGATGCCGATTCGGGCCATCGAACTGCGTTCGGAGAATTTCAGGGACTCGCCATGACTCTGGAAGAACGCGAACTCCGCCGGATTGCGCGGCCAGAAGCCGAGCGTGATCGTGACGGTGCGCTCATCCTTGTTTTTGACGGACAGAATCTGTCCGTCCTGGGAGGTCCAAAATTGGTCAGGATTCATGGTCGCAGCAGGAAAAGGGAAGAACCGGGGCGGTCGGGGCCGAGCCCAACCGCCTGACGCGAACGGCGCCGGGACGAAAGCGCTAATCGGCCGGCCGCACCGGTAAACTGCAAGCACTTCCGCTGGCCGCGGAGTCTGCGACTCCGCGGCCTATTTCGGGTTTGGATCGCCATTGCTTACCACCTGGATTCCAAACTTGGCTTCGTGGCCCGCTGCGTGAGCAGCGGGATGAATTTAAGTGAAGCAAGGATGCACTCCCTGTCCTCACGGACAGGGCCACGCCAAACCGGTTAACTTCGGAATCCAGGTACCAGGTGAGAGCTCCGGGGAACGTGCCGGTAGAGGGCTAAATCTCCCCGTGAAACCACCCGTTTTGGCCGTCTGGATCGGGGTTGCATTCACCTTCCCCGCTGGCAAAGGTGAAAAGTTTCCGGCACAAAACGGCCCCGGCCGTGACATCATCTCGTCCCCATCCAAGCATGAACCTTAAGCAAACCGTTACGATCAGCCTGCTTGCCCTCGGCGTCACCGCCGCCCGGGCGCAGGAGGTCAAATTGAATATCCCGGGCGCACCTGCCTCCGCGCCCGCGGCCGCCGCCCCCGCGGCTGCTCCAGCCGCCCCCACCTTCACCGAAGCCCAGCTCGTCGAGGAATTCGGCTGGTTCATCGGCAAGCGCGTCGGCCTGACCGAACTCGCGTTCTCCGCCGGGGAAATACAGTCGCTGATCAAGGGCATCTCCGCCGCCGCCTCCGGCAAGGAATCCCCTTACGAGCTCGAGAAGATCGGGCCCGCGATGGACGAGTTCATGCAGAAGAAGCAGGGCGCCTACCTCAGCAAGCTGAAGGACGAGAACACCGCCAAGAGCACCGCCTTCTTTGCCAAGCTCGCCGAGAACAAGGCCATCGTCGCCCTCCCGAGCGGCCTGCGTTACGAGGTCCTCGCCGCGGGCACCGGCCCGGCCCCGAAGCCGACCGAGACCGTCAAGGTTCACTACACCGGCACCCTGCTTGACGGCAGCGTGTTCGACAGCTCCGTCCAGCGCGGCGAGCCCGCCGAATTCCCGCTCGATCAAGTCATCCCCGGTTGGACCGAGGGCATCCAGAAGGTGAGCAAGGGCGGTAAGATCAAACTCTACATCCCGGCAAACCTGGCCTACGGCGACGACGGTCGTCCCGGCATCCCGCCGGCCTCGCCGCTGGTCTTCGAAGTCGAGCTGCTCGACATCAAGCCGACGCCGGCCGCCCCCGCGGCCCCCGCGGCCCCGGCTCCCGCGGGCAAGTAAGCACTCGGAGTTTTCCTTTCGGCCCCCGGCTTCATCGCCGGGGGCTTTTTTGTGTC
>CANJCM010000056.1 GCA_947472765.1 Opitutia bacterium | reverse complement strand
GACATGATGAACCTCGGCGACATTCTCGACGAGGCCTCGAAGAAGGAATGAGAATGGCTGCAGCAGCCATTCTCTAGGCCGGCAGCTGCCGGCCCGAGGAGCTGAAATACTTACAAGCCGCCCGGAGCAATCCGGGCGGCTTTTTTGTGCCCGGATGGATCCGGGATCGCGCCGGATGGGAGCCTGAAGTCAGGAATCTCGAAAAACTCAAGCCGCTCGACCTCTGCTGTCATTCTGAGCGCAGCGAAGAATCCATGTCTTCGAGGGAGCTTCGCACAAGGATTCTTCGCTCCGCTTAGAATGACGGACGTTTTCCCGCCTTCCTGGTTTCGGGCTCAAGCGGATTGGAGCGCGAAGCCATGAAGCGGTGGACACTCTGAACCTGAGTCGAGTAATGGCCTCAGATCGCCGCAATTTCCCGTAGCGCGTCATCCCGAAACCGAAAGCCCCAGCCTGGCTCGTCCGACGGATACGCGAACCCATTCTCAATTCGCACGGGCCGGTCGACGATACCGTCGACCCAGTCGAATGACTCCACGCCGCGGGCATTCGGAATCACGCCCGACAGCGGCGTGTCGTACTCCTTGTAGTAGTGGGCGAGGACCGGGATGCCGTGGGTTTGGGCGAGCTTCGCCGAGGCGAGCCAGTCCTCCACGCCGCCGAGTCGAAGGATGTCCGGTTGCCAGAGATCAATCGCCTGACGTCGCGCGAGCTCACGCAACGGCACGAGGTCGTACTCCCGTTCACCCATCGCGATCGCGATGCCGCCTTCGCGCCGGAGCTGTTCGTAGCCGTCAAAATCCGTGTGCGGCAACGGTTCCTCGAACCAGCCGATGTCGAGCGGGCGCACGCGTTGAGCGAGGGCCAGCGCGGCGGGCAGATCGCAGCCCTGGTTCGCGTCGATCATGACCCGGACTTTCGGGCCCACTGCCTCCCGAACTCTGGTCACGCGCTCGACGTCACGTTCGAGCTCCGGCGAACCCACCTTGATTTTGACCGCGGTAAATCCGCGGCCGACGTAGCCGCGTACTTCCGCGAGCAGTTCATCGAGACTGTAGGAGAGCCAGCCGCCGCTGCCGTAGGTCGGGACGCGATTCGCCGTTGGACCGAGCAGCTTCCAAACCGGGACGCCGTGGTGACGTGCGCGGGCGTCCCACATCGCAATGTTGACCACGCCTCGCGCCCACCGCAGCAGGCCGTTCTGCCCGAGATATTCGGAGGCGTGATCGCACGCCGCGTTGAACTCGGCTGTCGCATCCGCCGGGCGATCGAGAGCGTACGCGCCGATTTCGAGCAACGCGGCGCGGAGCGTCTGCGGCTGGAAGTGGAAGGCGAGCAGGTAGCCTTCGCCAACGGTTCCGTCCGCCAGCGTGACCCGCGCGATGACGAACCGAATGCCGGGAATCTGATGGGTGGCGTCAGCGATCGGCCGCGAGAGCGGCGAGGTCGCCTCATAGAATCGCAGCGAGGTGATCCGGGTCGGGTCCATCCAGCACGCATGATGGAGTATCAGGCGGATGCCAAGTGTTGGACGGGCGCGAATCCACGGAGCTGCTTTCGCAGCGCACGAAAAAACAGACGGCTGGCCAAACCTTACCTGACTTGTGTCCTCAGGTTCGCGCGACGCGCGAACCCTCAGCCCGTCTTCACTTCGATGTCGCGATCCTGACCCTTCAGCGGGAGGTTGAGCCAGGTCGAGCCGTGCGCGTGCGACGCATGGAAGCCGACGATCACTTCGAGAATGTGAACCGCATCGTCCGGGGAGCACGAGAACGGCGTTCCCTGGTCGAGATAGTCGATGATTTCGACGAGCGCGCGATCCATGTTCGTGGAGCCGTCCGCGATCGCGGGCCAGTTCTCCGTCTTGCCGTCGGCCTCGACCGTTACGGACATCCCCTTGATCCAGGCGCGGCCCTTGGTGCCGTTAATTTCCGTCTGAAAGCCGGTCTTGGAATAATCAGGCGCGTTGACGACGGCGACCGTGCCATTCGCGAGGCGGAGCGTGCCCCAGCCACCCGGATCCTGAAACTCGGTGCCGCGGCAATCGGGCTTGCCGGACAGATCGAGCGTGGCGGAGAGGCTGCGGTAGCGGCTCTGCGTCACCATCATCAGGCCGTCGAGCACGTGCGTGCCGACGTTGCCGAGGCGGCCGGTGGACCACTGGAGGACAGCCGAAGTGATCTCGCCCAGGCGGCCGTCGGCGATGAGCTGGCGCAACCGGCGGTGATTCGGGTCGAAGCGGCGCTGGTGATTGAAGAGGAGGAGCGTCTTGCTCTTCCGGCAGGCGTCCAGCATCCGCTCGGCGTCGGCGAGCTTGGTGGCCACGGGCTTCTCGCAATAGACAACCTTGATGCCCTTCTCCGCGCAGCCGACGGCAATTTCTGCGTGCGACGGGGAGTAGGTCGCGATGCTGACGATATCGAGGGACTCCTTGTCCAGCATCTCGCGCCAGTCGGCGTAAGTCTTCGCACCCGTCCGGGCCGCGAAACGATCGCGGCGGCCGGCATCACGGGCGGAACCGGCGACGAGTTTCACGCGCGGGTTCTTCTGGTAGGTGACGGCGTGCGTGCCGTCCATGTTCTCCACTTTTTGTCCGAGGGCGTCGGCCGAAATCGGATCGGCTCCGCCGATCATTCCGAGACCAATAACTCCTGCGCGATAGGTTTTGTTCGTCATGTTCGCTGGATTGACGGGCGGAAGCGTGCCCAAGGTGCGGTCGATGCCGATGCTAATTTAAATCCCGGTGGAAGTTTTGTGTGCGGGCCAATGTGGCTGGTTCTGTCTCACAGACGTCAGGGATCGCTCGACACACCCCGGCGCTGCGCGCCACCCCTCTCGAGAGGGGACCTTCGATCAGCCCGGCCAAAAGGGCCCGCTGGAGCCGGAACGATGCACTAGGAACGAATCAGCGGGTGAGGGCACCCGCCCTCCATGGCTGGCGGCTTCTTCAGATCGGACGATTTACCAGTCCGAAAGCAATCCATGGAGGGACGGTGCCCTCACCGTCCATGACTGCATTCGGGCGAGCTGAATCTTTCACCCTTCGGTGTCGTGCTGCCGCGCGTCGGCAAGCTCCGGTCTTCATTCGAGAAGCGGCCCGTCGACAAGCGACGGCCCTGCATCCAACTGCATGGTTCCGGCTGGAGAGGGGTGCCGGCCAGGGCGGGGTGTGCTGGCGACAGAGCCGATAGCCCTCAACCCTGCGGCCGCAGTTCGCTCGCGAGTCCGTCCCAACCGGCCTGGGTGAATTCCTTGCCGAGCGCGGCGCGACGTTCCTTCACGCGCTGGAGGCGACTCTGCTCGGCGGCGTACTGTGACGTGCCGGCGCTCATCCGGCCGAGCTTCGTTTCAAGCTGCTTGATGGTGAGATCAACGATGTTGAGGGCCGCCTTCACTTCCGCGGGATCCGTGGGCGACGGCGTCAGCTCATAAACCGCAATCTCCAGCCCGGCTTCGTTCGCGACACTGGCCGGCGGGGTCAGCAGCGGCGCGAGTTTCCGCGCGAGCCGCTGGCATTGAAGGTTAATGTCGTAGCGCAGTTCGTCGTATTTCGCGGAGTCGAAATTCTCGAGGAGCTTGTTGGCGCGGGCCGCGTAATCGCGTTGATAGCCGATCAGCGTCACCTTGGTCCGGGGATCGGAATCCTGTTTCAACAGGTTGTAGAAGCGGGCGAGATCCATCTCGAGGACCTTGCGTTCCTCGGCGTGGTCAGGGGCGGCAGCTGGTTCCTCTGCGCCGAACAGCGGCAGCCGAACGAGACAGAGGAGCAGCAGGGCCGCAGTCCGTGGCCGGAGGATGCGAGCGAGACGACAATCCAGATTCATGCGAGAGGGCGTTGGCGGGCAATTCGCTCAGGTCATCTCGAGACCGCGGAACGTGCCGGTCGAGGACGAGAAACTCTTCTCCGTGATTCCCATCCGATGGAGCATCGTGAGGTGCAGGTTCGACAGCGGGTAATTGTTCATGCTGTCGAACACCAGATGCTGGCCGTGCTTGTAGCCGCCGCCGGCGAGCAACACCGGGAGGTTGGTCGTCAGATGCGAGTTGGCATCGTGGAAATTCGAGCCGAACAGCACCTGCGTGCGATCGAGCAGCGACTCACTGCCTTCCTTTGATTCATTCAGGCCGTCGAGGAAGGTGTTCAGGTTTTTGAAATGCTGCATGTCGATCGCCTGGAGCTGCGTCAGCTTCTCCGGCTGTTTGCCGTGGTGGGAGAGACCGTGGTACTGCTCGGTGATCGTGAGGCCGAGTTTGCTCTCGATCACGGGCGTGCCGGTGCCGCTGACGAAGAGCGTAATGGCGCGCGTGGAGTCGGTCTGGATCGCGAGCCGGATGATATCGAACATCACCTTCTCCTTTTCCATCAACAGGCCGTTGCTCGCGGGATCCACGGGCGTCGGAACCGTGACGACCGGCTTCGGCTTCCGCTCCCAGCCCTGCGTGGCTTCGAGGTTCCGCTCCAAGGACCGCACGCTGGTGAAGAACTGGTCGACGCGCTCGCGATCCTCGGTGCTGAGCTTGCGCTTCAGGTCCTTCGATTGGTCGGTGACCGTGTCGAGAATGCTGCGGCCCGTCTCGAGGCGCAGCAACTGGGCCTCGACCTCCTCGGGCGAACCTTGGACGAAGAGCTGCTTGTAGACGTTCGCGGCCTTCTGCTCGGGCGGAATCGCAACGCCGCCGCCGGTGAATGACAGGCCGGTGTTGCCGTTGATCGAAAGCGTGAGCGACGGGAAGCGCGTGAGCGTGCCGAGGTGCGCCGCCACCATCTGATCAAGCGAGATCGTGTTCTTGAACGAGCCACTCGCCGGATGCGGCGCGCCGGTCAACCACGCCACTTCGGTCGGATGACTGCCGACGACGTTCGGGAGCGACGAACCGCTAATGACGGTGAAATTGCGCCGGTGCCCCTTCAGCAATTCCAGATAGGGCGAGAGCGCGTAGTCGCGGCCGGCCGTCGTGGGGAAGAAGTTCCTCGGGACGAACCCGAGGTTGTGCTCCACCGCGACCAGCCGTCGCGGGGTGGCGCCGGGGGCGAGCGGCGAAGCAGACGCTTGCTGACCGCGGGCGAAGCTCGGGAGCATCGCATCAAGGAACGGCAGCGAGAGGACGACGCCGGAACCGCGGAGGAAGTGGCGGCGCGAAAGTGGCGTCCGGGTCGAGATGAAGGGCGCTTGGCCGGTCGGGGAGTGCGGGGATGCTTTCATGGAGGAGGCGGGTTGGGGCGAAAAGGGGAGTGGGCGGAGGCTTATTTGTTCAGGAACAGATCACTTTGGATGATCGCATCGATGAGGCTGCGGACGCCGTACTGCTTCGTGGCGGTGTCTTCGAGAATGCGATCGAGCTTGGCTCGGTCACTGTAGCTGATGGGTGCGCCGGTCGCGAAGATGACGAGATTGCGTGCGACGTTGCGGGCGATGACTGACTCGTCGGCGAGAATGAGGTTCTTCAGATCGCGGACATCCTGGAAGGCCCGGCCATCCGGCAATTGCCCGCTCGGGTCGACGGGGCGGGCGAGGAAGTAGCGCAACGGCCAGCCGTTGTGACCGAAGCCGACCACCGGCGTCTGGCCTTTGTCGGCAATGGCGCGGTAGCGATCGCGATAGCCACCGAGCACATCGAAGCTCTCGAGCGCGAAGCCGGCCGGGTCAATTTTGCGATGGCACATGGCGCAGCTTTCGTCGGCGCGGTGCTTGTCGAGCTGCTCGCGAATGGTGGTGGCGCCACGGACATCCGGTTCGACAGCGGGCACGGACGCGGGCGGCAGCGGAATCTCGTAGCCGACGATCCGTTCCATAATCCATTTGCCGCGCAGCACGGGTGAAGTCGTGGTGCCGTTGGCGGTGACCTTCAGGATCGAGGCCTGCGTCATCAGGCCACCGCGCACGCTCTTCGCCGGCAGGGAAACGCGACGGAACGCGACGCCCTTCACGCCGCGCAGCCCGTAATGCGTGGCGAGGCGCTCGTTGATGAAAGTGAAATCGGAGTCGACGATGTTGCGCGCCGGCAGATCGCGTTGAACGAGATCATTGACGAAGAGCCGCGTCTCCTCGGCGGCGTCTTCCACGAGCGCGTCGTCGATGAAGTAGTCGTTGTAGAGATTCAGATCGGGCGTCGTTTCATCCATCTTCCGCAACTCGAGCCAGTAGTCGCAGAAGGCATCGACGAAGCGGCGCGACCGCGGATCCGCGAGGAGGCGATTCGTCTCCTCGCGCAGCACCTCGGGCTGGTGCAGGTCGCCGGCGGTGACGTGCTTCATCAGGGCGGCATCCGGCTGGCTGTTCCACAAGAACAGCGCGAGCCGCGTCGCGAGGGCATTGTCATCGAGCCGGCCGGGCTCCCCTTGATCTAGGTAAACAAATTTCTGCGACGCGAGCGCGGCGGTGTAGCACGCCATCATCGAGCCCGCGAAACCGATCCCGCGATCGTAGCGGCTCTGGAAGAGATTCATCAACCGGCGGACCTCGGTTTCCTCGGCGGGCTTGCGATAGGCGACCGGCAGGAAATTACGGATGAGCTTTTCCGCGTCCTGAACCGGGTTCTTCGACTCGACCTCGACCAGCACCTTGGCATTGCGGGTGAAGCCGCGTCCGGCTCCGGGTTGCGGGGCGCCCCCGCGACCGCCGCGTGCGCCACCGGCCGTGGGTGTCACCACCTCGATTTCCACGCCCGCCTTGCCCGTCGCCTTCTGGACCGGAAGGTCGCCGAACATCAGACGATAGCCGGCAGTCGTGGAGTCGTCGTAGAGCGGCCCTTCGATATCCATCCACTTGAACGCCACGCCGGGCGTGCCGTCGACTTGGGCGAGTTTGTTGACGTAGCCGTTGAATTGTCCCGAGAAGCCCGGGCGCGAGCGGAAAAAGCGAACCGCATCCACCGTGATTTTTTCATTGGCCGCGAGAAACACGTTCTTGAGCTCGACCGTGGTGTCGTCGGGCGTGAGGTCCAGGGTTCCGACGCGATGGGCACCGGAGACGGGGAAGTACGTCGCGTAGACGTGAATCGGTTCATTCCTCCGGCCGCGGGAAACATCCCAGTGATTCGGCACCTGCCACTCGGGCGGGAGGCTGCCGTACTCGACGGCACCTTCACCCCTTTTCGCGAAGATTGAGTTCGTCGGTACGATGGTGCCCCACGGGCCAACCCAGATCGTGTAGCCGGAAAGGCGGATGTTGTACCGGCCGGTGACTGGGGCGGCGAAGCCGTTCCACTCCGACTGAAAACCGGTGCGATACATGCTCGCGGTGAAGCCCATCGCTTCCTTGTCGCGACGCGCCGGGTTGTCATCGCCGGCGAACAGCGGCTGGGTGGCCCCGATGCCGGTGATCTGCGGACCCTTGGGTTCGGCACTGTCGCTGCGACCCGCGTAGATATTGCCGCCGCGGCCGCCCAAGCCGTAGGTGACCATCACTTCCGGATCGGGACCGTGATCGAGCACCGGGAAACGGCCGCGATTCGGATTACCGTCCTGATTCGTGAAGTTGAAATTATTCCGGGCCCAGTAACGCGTCACCTTCGACTCCGGCTGCACGAACCTCGCGGTCATGACCTGCTTGATCGCGTATTCGGCGGCCTCCATGTATTTCTGCATGTGGACGTACGACACATCGAGCGCGCGGCTCAATTTGTTGTAACTCTCGGCGAGACCGTCCTGCGGCAGCTGGTCCTGCACGAGGAGGTACGGCGCCTGGAAGAGATCGCGCAGGGTGTTCTCGTATTCGGTCCGGTTGAGCCGGCGGTAGAGGGAACGACCGGTGCGCGCGAGACGGGCTTGGTCGGCCGACGTCAGCGTGGCGTCCATCGTCTTCACAAACGTCGCGAGTTCAGCGGCGGCCGGGCGCTTTTTTTCCTTCGGCGGCATTTCGCCATTCTGGACGCGGTCGTGCACCTTGATCCAGGTGGCGAAATTAGACGGGTCGGCGGGATCGTAGGCCAGACTCGTGAGGTCGAGGTCGCCTTCCTTGTCGACGTCGTTGTGGCAGGAGGAGCAATGCCGCTCGGTGAAGGACATGACGTCCTCGCTCAGTCCGGGCGTGGCCGCGGACAGCGGAAGAGCCGCGGTCAGAACTAACGTGCCGACCGCGAGCGCAGCGAACATTCGGCGGGTGGGGAGGCGATCGGGGCGAGCATTCATGTCAGGAGCAGGAAAAAGGCGGGGAGTAGATAAGCCGGCGCACGTCGCGAAAAGTGGGGTAGCGCGGCAGTGGCGTCTCCGGCAGCCCGGGGTAAGGCGGCCAACAAGACACCCAGAAGTAAGGCCACAAATCGTGACTAAACAAGTACCGACTCGGATTGGGCCGACGGCCCAATCCTATTTCGCGAAGACGATGCAGATCGGCATCGGCACATTAATGACACTCGCGGTCTGATAGGTGAGCCGGCCGGTCTCTTGGTTCACCTTATGCACCGCGATCGTGCTGGAATCCTGACCCGCGGTGAGCAGCCAGGCGCCGCCCGGAGCGAGGTTGATGTTGCGCGGATGTGCGCCACGGACCGGCTGGACCTGAATCACGCCGAGCGCGGCGGTCGCCGGATCGCGGGAATAGACGGTAACGGTGTCGTGACCGCGGTTCGACGAGTAAACGAACCGGCCGTTCGGATGGACCACGATTTCCGCGGCGGAGTTGGCAGGCTCACCGGCTTTTGCCTCTTCGCTCAACGCCGGCACGGTGTGCAAGAGCCTGGCAGTGCCGGCCGCGGCGTCCCACGCGAAGGTCGTTACGGAAAGGGTCATTTCGTTCAGCGAGAGAATGAACTTTCCGTCGGGCGAGAATTTCATGTGCCGGGCGCCGCCGCCGGGTACCGACGCGATAAAGCCATGCGGTTCGAGCGCGGGGACCTGCTCGTTGACGCGATAGACCACGATGCCGTCCTTGCCCAAATCGGAGACGAGGGCGAAGCGCCCGTCGGGGGAAAAGAAGCAACTATGCGGATGCGGGACGTCCTGCCGGGGCCGCACGACTTTCGAGCCACCCTCGTGCTTCGTCAGGGTGGCCTTGCCGGCACGTCCCTCGGCATCGAGTGGAAATACTGCGACTGAGCCGGTGCCGTACTGGGTCGTCACGATGAATTTTCCCGACGGGTGGACGGCAATATGCGAGCCGCTGCCGTCGCCAGTGAGTGAGGTATTGATCAACTCGAGGGTGCCATTGGCGCCGATGCGATAGCCCGCGACACCGTCGCCGCCCTCAACCCGTCCCGCCGCGTAGAGTTTCTTGCCGTCCGGATGCACCGCAAGGAAGCCGGGGGCGCCGACCTCGGCCGCCAGTTCGGGCACGCCGAATTTGCCCGTCGTGGTGTCAAACGTGGCGCGATAGATGCCCTTCGTGTTCCGGCCGGTCGTGCCGAAGTACGTTTGGTAGACTTCGGCCCGCAGCGCGGCCGCGGAGAGCAACATCGAAGCGATCAGAAGGAAGGGGCGGGAGGGGCGCATGGGTTTATTAGACGACTCGTCGAAGGAGAACCAAGCGTGGATTTCCCGTCTCTGCGAAGGTCTGCCGACGAGAGGGTATAAATAATCCCGGTGGACGTCGCCGCCCGCATTCACCACGCTCCGGCTTCACCCCATCAAGTCCCCATGAATCATCTCACCGGTAATAAGCTCATTGCTCTCTCCCTATTCGCGGTTGGCGCCGCCTGCTTCCTTGTCGCGGCGGCCGCGCCGTCACGGCAGATTGTCTGGAATTTCGACCGCCTCGATAACATCGGCGGTGTAAAGACCACCGTCGAAGGACACCCGAAGGTCGTGAGCAGCCCCGTTGGCAAGGCGGTCGAGTTCGACGGCGTGGGTGACATGCTCCTGATCGAGCAGCATCCGCTCGCGGGCGCCGAGAAGTTCACCTTTGAGGCGATCTTCCGTCCCGACGGCGGCGAGAACCAGCAGCGCTGGTTCCACCTTGCGGAGATCGATCCAAAGACCGGACTTTCCACGAGCCCGACCAAGACGACGCAGGAACCGAATGCCCGCTTCCTCTTCGAGATTCGTGTCGTGGGCGACCAGTGGTACCTCGACGCGTTCATGAACGGACCGGGCTACAACAAGGCCCTCATGTTCAAGAACAAGGTCTACCCGGTCGGAAAGTGGTACCACGTCGCGCAGGTTTTCGACGGAAAGACGTTTAGCAGTTACGTGAATGGCGAACTGCAGGGTCAGGCCGAGGTCACGACCTACAAGCCGCAGTTGCCCGGCCGTGCGGCGGTCGGCGTGCGCATGAACAAGGTGAATTACTTCAAGGGCGCCGTGGCGTGGGCCCGTTTCACGCACGAGGTGCTGCCGCCCGCGGACTTCGTCAAGCTGCCGGCTGGGAAGTGATCGTGGCGAAGTGAGAGTGGCCCGCCGCGTGAGCGGCGGGAGAGGCTGGCAGGGAATTAGTGCGGTGGTCCCTGCCCTCACGGGCAGGGCTACACCGAAGCGCCCCATGGGGCGTGGCTCGTCCACGCCCGATTGAAATCCGACGGAAACGAATCGGACGCGCACGAGGCGTGCCCGAAGGAATCCAGTTCGTCGTCCCCGGTTTCTCCTCAGGCCCGGCGTGAAACGCCGGGCCTCTAGAGCCAGCGATCCATCCAGTCGAACGCCTCGTCCTGCATCGTCGGATTAAACGAATGCGGCACATCGTGGAACGAGCCGCGGAAGCGTTCGGGGATGCCGGCTTTCGCATAGATGCGGGTCAGTTTGTCGACCGCGGCCTGCATTCCTGACATGGGGTAGAGGAGGTCGCGGCGGCATTGCTGGACGAGCAGCGCGCCGGGCGCGTGGAGACCCGCGGCGTCGGACAAATCGAGCACGCGATACAGGCCCGGCAGCCACGCCATCCAAGTGTGGCGGACATGATGGCGAAGCTGGTGCTGGAATGCCGTCATCCAGCCCGTGACACACGCCGCCTTTATCCGTGAATCCGAGGCGATGAGCAGGTCCGTGCGGAAGCCTCCGCCGGAAAGCCCGATGCAGCCGATACGTTCGCCGTCCACGTCGGGCCGGCTGAGCAGATAGTCGACGGTGCGCATTTCGTCCCACGCATGGATGCCCTGCCAGGTCGCGCCGGTGGCGAGGATCGTTTTCGCGGTGTGGTGCTCGTAGAAACTGCAGACGCGATTCGTTGCGGCGATCCACTCCGGTGAACCCGGCTTCGCCTGCCGGGAGGCTTCGAACGCGTCCTTCACCTCCGGAAAAACCCGCGACGGGACCAGATCCTCCACGCGCAATCGGCGTTCGCCGAAATAGAAGGCGTCGATCGAAATCACGATATAGCCGCGCTTCACAAGCGACTCGGCCCACGGCCGGCCATCGCGGCTGGTGCGGAATTCGGTCAGCGTCGCGGAGTCGGTCGGACTCGAGATAACCTTCTCATGGCCCCAGGTGTACCGGCCGCTGTGACAATGCAATGCGAGGACTGCGGGCAACCGGCCGCTGCGTCCCTTCGGCACAAGGACCCGGGCCGGGATGTGGTAGGCCGCGGTCGCGTGAATGTGCACCGTCTCGAGCACGTAGCCGTCGCGATCCTCGCGGTTGATCAACTCCGCGGCGAGCGGGAGTGGCTTCGGTTGGTAGCCGAGCAAGTCGCGAAACGCGGGACGCGCGACCTGCTTCCATTCGTCGAGCGAGCGGAAGCGATCTTCGAGAAACGAAAGCCGCGGTCCGTGGTCGCGGGCGATCTGTTGGAACAGCCCGTCGAAGTTGGCGAGGTCCGGCGGCAGATTCGGATCGAGTGGAACGAAAGGCGCCGGGGCCGGGACCGCGGCGGCGCCGCCCGAGGGCGCGGTCTGCGCGAGCACGTTTTCCCAAGGCAGCGCGAGCACGCCAATCAAGCCGAGCGCCTGACGCCGCGTGAGGGTGTTGTCGGCGGGGGAGTCCATGCGGGCAGCGTAGCCCGCAGAGCGCCGACGAGAAGATCGAACATTGCCCAGGCCGGTTGAGCCTGAAGCCAGGAAATCAGGAACCAATCTCTGTCATTCTGAGCGACGCGAAGAATTCACGAGCTTCGCTCGAAGGCCGATAAGCAGGCGCGGGCGCGCACGAGGCGCGCCCCTACGATGGATTTCGGATTGCCCTTGTAGGGCCGCCGCTCGCCGGCGGGCCTCGTCTTTCCGATGGCCGATCAGGCCCGGCGACGAGCGCCGGCCCTACAGCTTACTTGTAATCTGCGCCCGTGAGGCTCTTCAGGACGGACTCCTGCCACGCGCGGAGCTGCTGCTCCATCCGGGCGGCGACTTCGGGATGATCGGCGATGATGTTCTTCTTCTCGGCGGGGTCGGCGCGGACGTCGAAGAGTTCCTTCGAGGGCTTGTCCTCGCCGTCGACGACGAGTTTGTACTGGTTGTCGAGCAGGGCGCGGGCGCCGTTGAAATCGGCGGGCTTAATCTCCGGATGGCGATTATTGAGAAAGTCCCGCGTAAAGAGTCCGGATCCGCCCGGGGCGAGTTTCACGACCGGGGTCGTGCCCCGCTGCAGTTCCGGATCGAGGTACGGTTCGCCTTTCTGCCTCGCCAGCAGGTCGCCATTCCAAAATGCGATCGGCTGCGGGCGGCTCTTCATCTTGCCGTCGAACAGCGGGAGCAGACTGATGCCGTCGAGCGGGCGGGCGGGGACCGGCTGGCCGGCAATTTCGCAGAGGGTGTTGAACATGTCGGTCGTCACCGTGTTCACGTCGCTCGTCACCGGCCGTGGGATACGCGCGGGCCATTCGAGCACGGCCGGCACGCGGATGCCGCCTTCATAGACGTCCGCCTTCCAGCCGCGGAAGGGAACCGTGGCAACGGCTTCCTCGGGGGTGCCGTTGTCACCGGAGTACCAGAGGAGCGTGTTGTCCCGCACTTGCTGCTGGCTCAGGTAGTCGCGGAGCTGGCCGATCGAGCGATCCATGGCGGTGATCTCGGCAAAACGCTCGCGCAAGACGTCGCGCTGCTGACGACGGATGACCTTGCCGGTCTCGTTCGAGGTCAGGGCCACCTGCTTGTTGCCGAAGTCGGCGGGGAGATTGTCGTAGACCGCGAGATCCTTCGGCAGGGCGCTATAGGGCTCGTGGGGAGACCCGTACCAGATCGTGATGAAGAAGGGCTTTCCCTCGCGCTTCGCCTGGGCGATGAACCGAATGGCTTCGGCGACGAGGATTTCGGAGCTCTCGCCCTGAAATTTTTCGGGTGGGCCACCGTTGCGCGAGAAGGTGGGATTCAGCTCGAAGAAATTGTCGTGACCAAGCCAGGTGTCGTAGCCGAGCGCGCCGGGATTCAGGGGCGAGCCGGCCTTGACCGCGCCGAGATGCCACTTGCCGAAGTGGCCGGTGGCGTAGCCGGCCTGGCGCATGATTGAGGCGAGTCCGATTTCCTCGGGGCGCGTGGACCAGCCGGGCGTGTACACCCCGGACCGGAGGTGATGGCGGCCGGTCATGATCGTCGCGCGCGTCGGAGAGCACGAGGAGCCGCCCGAGTAGAAGCGATTCAACCGGAGCCCGGTCTTCGCCATCTGATCGAGCACGGGTGTCTTCAGGTAGGGATGCCCGTTGTAGGCGGTTTCGTCCCAGCCGTGATCATCGCCGAGCAGCAGGATGATGTTCGGCTGGTTCGCGCCGGCGGCGCGAACCATGAGTGGGACGGTGGCGAGGAAAAGCCCGAGCAGAGCAGGTAACCAGGGGAGGAGTTTCGAGCGCATGGAAATCACAGTGGGTTCCGCGGAAGCTGGGCCAAGCGGGGCGAATTGGCGAGTGTCGGATCGAGGAACGTGAGGATTGCTTTGAGCCTGAAGCCATGAAGCCACGAACCAATCGGCCACTTCGTGGCTGCGAGTGTGAGTGAGTGGCACTCTCCTAGCGGAGGGTCGGAGGGCAGACGGCAGACGTCGGACGGCGGATGGCGACACACCCCGGCGCTTCGCGCCACCCCTCTCGTAGAGGGGAACTATGGATGGTTCGTCCTTCTCGTGCTCTCGGCGATGGCACTGGGGAGAACGGCTTCGGAGAGGAGCAAACGATTACGAGAACGAGGGTAACGGCGTTTCGCCGGTGGGAGGCACGGCGGTACGGGTCGGGGGTGGCACGGGTCTCCTGACCCGTGAATACCGTACGATGAGCGAGATTGTTCTCACGGGTCGGGAGACCCGTGCCACGCGGACACAAAAAAGGCCCGGCGTTTCGGCCGGGCCCTTTTTAGAGAGCCTTTGCTTACGGCAGCGCCAAGGCCACCAACTCCGCAGGGTAACCGCGCGCACCGACGGCCACGATGACGTACTGACGGTCCTTGACCATGTAGGTCATGGGAATGCCGGTGGCGTTCGCGGGGAGCGTTAATTCGTGAATCGTCGCGCCGGTCTTCTTGTCGAGGGCGCGGAACTTGTTGCCGCCGCCGCCGGGGCCCGAGTTAAACATGCCGGCGCCGTCGGCCGCGAAGAGCAGGGTCTTCGTCACCATGAGCGGCGCGCGTTCAGGCCGGCCGGTGTTGCCGATGTCGATGCCATTGAGCGCGGGGTGATTTTTTACGGCATCCGGCACGGCGCCGTTCGGCACCATCCAGGCGTGTTCGCCGCGATTCATGTCGATCGCGGTGATCCGGCCCCACGGCGGCTTGATCAACGGGAGGCCTCGCGGCCCGATGTTGCCCCGGACCGCTCCTTCGCCGCCTGCGCCGGGTGCGGGCGCGCCCTTCGCGGCACCGGGAGCGGGAGCGCCCTTGGCCGCACCGGCGGCCGGACCGGCCTTGCCGCGGGCCGCGGCGGCGGCGCCACCGCCACCACCGACATAGGCCATGTCGGAGCGACGCGGATCGGGAGCCGAGAGCGCCATCGGATCCGGATTCGTCAGCGAGGCGATATAGAACAGATTCGTCTCGGGGTCGAACGCGCCGCCGGGCCAGTTCGCACCGCCGGTGTGATGCGGCAGGAGCAGGGTGGCGAGCTTGCCATCCGTCCCGCGCACGATCGGCGGGATGTAGAGCTGCGGGCCGTACTTGTACTGCTCGAGGATCTTCAGGGCCTCGGCCTTCAGCTCCGGCGTGAAGTCGATCAGGATGTCGGGCGTGATTCCGATGCGGTCAAACGGCGCCGGCTTGGATGGGATCGGCTGGGTCGGGGAGGTCCATTCGCCCGGGACGTCGGACGCGGGGAACGGTACTTCCGGAATCGGCCAGACGGGCTCGCCTGTCACTCGATTGAAGGTGAACGTGTACCCCATCTTCATCACGAGCGCGACGGCCTTGATTTTTTTGCCGTCGACCGTGAGGTCCATCAGCACCGGCGGCGACGAGGGTTCGTAGTCCCAGATGTCGTGGTGGATGATCTGGAAGTGCCAGACCTTCCTGCCCGTCTTGGCGTCGAGGCAGACTAGGCTGCCGGAGAACAGATTGTTGCCGGGACGATGCCCGCCGTAGAAGTCGCCGGTGGGGGCCTCGACGGGAATGTAGACGTAGCCGAGTTCGTCATCGCCCGCGAGTGGCGCCCACGCGCCGGTGTTGCCAGTGTACTTCCAGGAGTCCTTCTCCCACGTCTCGTTTCCTTCCTCGCCGGGATGCGGCACGGTGCGGAAGGTCCAGACCTTCTTGCCCGTGCGGACGTCGAAGCCGCGGATGTAGCCGGGGACGTTGGTCTTCGAGGACGGTGCCGTGCCGGGCAGCAGCGCCGCGCCGACTACAACGGTGTCACGGACCACGACGGCGGGAGAGCTCGAACCGATCACGCCGGCTGGGACGACATCGCGGTCGAGCCCGTCGGTCAGTTCGACGACACCGTTCTTGCCGAAGCTCGAAACCGGGCGGCCGTCCTTCGCGTTGAGCGCGATGAGCTGAAATCCGGGCGTGATCAGGATGATCCGCTTGTCGTCCTTGCCGTCGGTCCAGTAGGCGAGGCCGCGATTTTGCGTGCGGACGGCGCGATCACCGCGTTCGCCCTCGTCGATCCGGTACATCCAGAGCGTCTCGCCGGTCGTGGGATCCACGGCGACGACATTGCGGCGGGAGCCGGCGGTGAAATAGAGCACGCCGTCGATCATCAACGGGGTGACTTCCCAGAGGTAGTCGGCACGCGGGCCGAAGTTCTCGGACTTCCAACGCCAGGCGACTTTCAGTTCGCCGACGTTGTCCGCATTGATCTGGTCGAGCGACGAGTACTTCGTGTTGCCGGCGTCGCCGCCGTAGAAGCGCCACTCGCCTTTCTGGGCGCCCTGTTGGGCGAAAAGTCCCGAGACGGGAAGCAACAGCAGGCAAAGCAGGAAGCGGAGGCTGGGGTGACTCATTTGCGAGGGGTGATTAAAATCTGATTCAAAACCTTCAATTCGGGGGCCAGCTCAGCGGAGCCGGTGGGAAAATCGTTCGAGCTGAGAACGAACGCGGTGATGTCGGTGCTCTCCTTGCGGGTCAGATCGCCGGGTCCGTCCGAGGGCATCTCTTCCCGCGTGTATTCGACCAGCGCACCGATGGTCTTGCCGTACCAGTTGTTGAGGAAATCCGCCTCGACCAGCGCCGGTGAATCCTCGCCGCCGCCGAGGGCATCGCCGTGGCAGCGGGCGCAGAGGGACTCGTAACCTTTCTTGCCGCGGCTGATCTGCGCACTCGAGAATACGCCGTCGAGCACGGAGCGCTGCGAAGGAGGAGGCTCCGCTGCGAGGACGAGCGAAACGGTGCCGGTGGCGGCGAGGCCAAGGCCCAGCAGGATGCCGGGCAGCAGGCGGTGGAAGCGGAAGGATGGGCCGGGCGCAGGCGTCATCTGGTCGGAATATATTTCGGGCGGAAGCGGAGGAAGCGATCCCATGGATCACTTCCTTCGCACCTCCGCCCGGAACCGTGGCGGCTTATTGTTTCTCGTAACCCGTCGTGGCCGCGTTGCGACGGCCCTGGAACATCCGGTAGCCCGGACGATCCTGCCAGCTCGAGGGACCGACCAGAATCTTGCCGTGGGCGAGAACCGAGTCACGGACCAGCTTCTCGCGGGCGTTGTAGCTGGCGTCGCCGTCGCGATCGCCGCCATGCAGGCCGAAGTCATTGCTCGCCACCATGACTGCATCGATGCCCGGGACTTCCTCGAGGATGTTGTCGATCATGCCGACGCCCGCGGGGCTCTCGATCTGGAGCATGATGAAGATATTGTTGTTCGCGTTGGTCGCGTAACCCGGGCCCCAGAGGCTGCCGGCCTGGCCGCCGCCGGAACTGCGATGGCCCCACGGCTTCGTGTTGGGATTGTCGCGATGGCCGATCGGGAACTTGGCAAACATGACGGCGTTCTTCGCCTCCTGCACGGTCTCGACCATGGGCACGATGATGCCGAGGGCGCCGGCATCGACGGCCTTCTGGATGTCACCGACGTTGGCGGAAGGCACGCGGACGAACGGGATGCAGCCGGCTTCGGCGATCACCTTGATGAGCTGCTGGGTCTCGCGCCAGGTGATGGTCGAGTGCTGCATCTCGATCCAGATGTAGTCCTGGCCCTCGCAGGCCTTCTTCGCCGCCTCGAGATTCGGATCGATTAGCGTATTGCAGAAGATCTGTTTTCCTTCCTTCAGCTTCGTGAGAACGGTGTTGAAGGTCTGGGAGCCGGCCCGGACGACGGCGGGTTGGGCGGCTTTCTTCTCCGCGCCCTTCGGCTGCTGGGCGTGGAGCGAGGGCACGCTGGCGCAGAGCGCAACAGCGAGGACCGCGGCGGCGGTCGCGAACTTGGTCAGGCGGCGGGAAACCGCGGCGGAACCAGGAGGCAGGGCAATCGGGGTGGGGTGGCTCATAGAGGGAACGCCAACCTAGGAGGATTCCCGCGATTACGGCCAGCCGGAATGATAAGCCGTGGCAGGGCGCGCCGGAATTTCGATTTTGGATGATCATCCCGCTGCTCACGCAGCGGGCCACGGGGCAGTTCCATGGAGGGCCGGTGCCCCCACCGGCCAGGAATAGAACGTTGAACCGCCTTGGCGGGTGAGGGCACCCGCCCTCCATTGGAGAACGACAATGATCAGGCCGTGAAGCGTTCTGCCTTTCAAATGGAGGGCCGGTGCCCCCACCGGCCGGGAACGCGAGTCCGAAACGAAAAGGCGGGTGAGGGCACCCGCCCTCCATTTTGGCAGGCGCGCCTACACGAACTTCTGCAGCTTCGAGAAAGTTTCGGCGGCGTTGTCGATCATCTCCTTCGCGAGTTTCATGTCGGGCTCGGTGTCCCAGATGCCGTAGAGGGCCGAGTTGCCGACCGCGATGCCGTCCCAACGCGGAGCGGCCGAGGCGCCGCTGAGGCCGACGCTGTAACGCAGGTCCGCCTGTGGGGCGAGAATGTTGAGCTGTCCGCGGATGGGATTGAGGTGCTCGTCCTTGAACACTTCCTTCGCTCCCAAGCCGATGCAGGCGATAACGGCCTTCTCCTTGAGCGCGTCGATGTCCTCGGGACGTTTGAAGTCCTTGATCACGATCTTCCCGCCGGCCTCGTAGAAATCATTCAGCGTGCGGAACAGGAACGTGTGGGCCTCGAAGCGCATCGCGAGCGTGAGCCGGGCACCGTAGCCCTCGAAGGGATGCTGGTCGGGCATGAGCTCGATCGGCTGCGGGTGCAGATCCTCGATCACGTTGCCGTAGAAGTCGGGTGGCACGACACGCGGGGGCGTCGGGTTGGCCAGATCGCGGAGCTGAAGGCCTTCGACGTAGTGCACGCCGTAGGTCGGGTGGTGGCCGATGAAGTCGTTCCAATACCGGAAGGAAATCCGGGCCGCCTGCTCGAAGACCTGCTTGAACTCCGGCGTGATCTTCGTCGGGTCGCACAGCGTCGCGGTGGGCGTCCACAGCGCGGCCGCGTAGTTCGAGGTCAGGCGCGGGGGCAGCTCCTTGGTATAAATGGTGACGTTCTTGCCGCGGCGCTGCAGGAGCCGGGCGGTGGCCAGGCCGACGATGCCGGAGCCGAGCACGGCGTGGTCGTCCGCGCCGCCCGCTTCTTCCGCCATGCGGATCGCGAGTTCGCCCGTGCCAAAGCAGAGGGACCAGCCGCTGCCGCCGTGACCCAGTTGTGCACGAGGATTTTGTTGCCGAGCATCTCCTTCTCGAGCTTGAAGCCGATCGGCCGGTGCGGGCGCAGGCCGACGGTGGAACGGATGTGCCGGTTCATCGAGACGCGGGGCAACACGATGTCGAGTTTCCGGGAGGCGCGCTTGCGCTCCATGCTCTCCACGTATTGGGCAATCAGTCCGCCCGAGGCGATGAGCCCGGCGCCGACGGCGGCGGCCGAGGCTGCTTTGAGGAAGCCGCGGCGGGTATTCCCGCTTTGGACCGGCTGAACCTGCGGCGCCGGAGTCTGTTTCAAGGTTTCCATGTGGGTGGGGGTGGCGGGTTACGACGCGAACCGGGTGTTGACCATTTCCGTGAGGCCATCGATGACGCGATCGACCTCGGTTTTGTCGGGCTCCATGCTCCAGATATTCGGCAGCGTGCTGCCGCCGCAGGTCAGGGCGTCGTGGCGCGGGTTGAAATTCACCAGCTTGGTCCGCCAGCTGAAAGAGTACTTGAGGTCAGCCTGCGGCACGAGGTGCGTGAGCTGGCCGCGGATCGGCATCAACTCGGGATCCGCGAAGACGCCCTTGGAGCCGAGGCCCATGCAGTTGATGACCACTGTCTCGGGCAGCGCATCCACATCCTCGGGCTTGCCGAATTCCTTGATCACGACCTTGCCGCCCGCGATCCCGAAGTCGTCCTGCATCGCCTGCATGAAGACCGGCACCTGGAAGCGGAGCGTCCAGGTCTTGTGGATATGGGCGAATTTGAAGGGAGAGTCCGCCTCGGCGACGTCGATGACTTCGCCGTTGAGGTCCATGATGTCGCTGCCGATGTCGTCAGGTGACAGCGCGCCGAACGGCAGATCGTCGCCGGCGTAGTTGAAGCGATATTCGACGCCGTAGCGCTCGATGCCGACGAAGTCCTGCCAGAAACGGTGGGAAATGCGGGCCGTCGTCGTGAGCAGCTTCTTGAACTCGGGGGTGTACTTGCCCTCGTCGCACAGCGTTGCGGTCGGCGACCAGCCGGCGGAGGCGCGGTTCGAGATGACGTTCGGCGGAATGTCCTTCGTGTAGATCACGACCTCGTAGCCGTAGCGCTGCAGCAGTCGCGCGGTGGCGAGTCCGTTGATTCCGGAACCGATGACGGCGACCTTGGTGGCGGTCGTCTTCTTGAGTTCCTCGGCCACGAGTTGCGCCGTGCCCCAGCAGAGCGACCAGCCGGAGCCACCGTGGCCGTAGTTGTGAATCAGGGTCTTCATGCCGAGCGGCTCGGAGCGGACGACGAACCCGGAGGCCCGGTGCGGCCGCAGACCCACGGTGACGCACTGGATGTGGTCGCGGCTGATCTGCGGCTTGACCCACGTCTGCCTTTTCTCGGTGAAGAAGGGGAAGAACTGCGCGAGCGGACGCTGGACCGCGGGATACAGGAAGCCGGAGAAGCCCGCATGGGTCAGGCCGCCGATGTTGATGGCCTTGACGTAGTCGGGAGTGAGCGGGGGAGCGGAGGCGGGAGACGTATGATCCACGGTTGGTTTGGCGTTAGGCAATGGAGGCCGAGGAAATTGCTGGGCGATCACTCGAGCGGCGCGCCGCTGAGGATCCAGTCGTTGATCAACGAGATTTCTTCCGGCGGCAGCGTGCCGCCCAGGGGCATTTTCAACCCGGTGCCACCGACCGCGGCGAAGGTGCCGTTGAGCTTGTGATAGATGTAACTCTTCGCGAGGTCACCCGGATGGACGCGGAGCAATTTGCTCTCGGTGCTCTTGGCGTTGACGAGATTCGCCGCCGCGCTGCCGTGCACGAGGACGAGTCCGCCGACCGCGACGCCCTCATCCATCCCCATCGGATTATGGCACGCGGCGCATTTCGTGGAAAAGATCGGTTCAACCTCTTTGAGCGTCACCCGGCGACTCGCCTTCGTGGGCACGGACGAAGCGTCGAAGGTCGGAGCGGTGTTTTTCGGGGCACAACCGGCCAGAATGAACATGAGACCGATCAAAAGAATGGGAGCAGCACTAGGAAGAGGGTTCATGGGTGGGCGGCTGGAGGGGAAATTTGGCGTTACCTCCACAGCCGCGTCGGGGGAGCAGTTTGTATACCCGGAGCCTGACGCCGGCTCCGCATGAATTCATTACATGCGGGCCATGGCTCGCATGAGCCGGCGCAATTCACGAAATGGCGCGTGGTGGTTGGGCGGCCCAAACGTTTGCCGACCGGAAGTTCATCCGGATCAGGGGACGGCGAACCGGTCAGGCCGCGGCGTTGCGCCGCGGCCATCTCGTACCTTGACGACGGGTACGGCCGAAGTTTGTGTCGGCGGCGTGCCGGGCTCGAAACCCTTTCTTGTCCGGGCACGCCGGCTTACCCCTCCTTGAGCACTCGTATGTGGCGGAAATTATTCGTTCTCGTCCTGGCCCATGGCTTCGCCCTGGGCTCACTACTTGCCCAGCACAGCTACACTCCGGCCGACGTGGAAGATGGCGGCCGCCTGTTCCGCACCAATTGCACGAACTGCCACGGGCCGAACGGCGACGCGATTCCGACGATCGACCTCGGCCGCGGCCGTTTCCGCCAGGTCTACTCGGACACCGATCTCGTTCGCATCATCCGCAACGGGATTCCGGGCACGCCGATGCCGGCGAACAACTTTGATGAATTTCGCGCGACGACGATTGTCGCGTATCTCCGCTCGATGGCGGCCGATGAAGCACGTCCGGGCGCCCTCGCGGGCGATGCCACTCGCGGCAAGGCGCTGTTTGCGGGCAAGGGCGAATGCTTCACCTGCCACCGCGTGAAGGGCACCGGCTCCCGCAGCGGTCCTGACCTGACGGAAATCGGCGCGATGCGGCGCGGCACGGAGTTGGAGCGGGCCATGCTCGATCCGGACGCCGAGGTGCTGGCGGGCAATCGCGCCTTTCGCGCCGTGGCCACCGATGGCACCGAGATCATCGGCACGCTCCTCAACCAGGACGCGTTCAGCGTGCAACTCCTCGATTCCAAGGACCGCCTGCGGTACCTCCAGAAATCCGACCTCCGCGAGCAGGGCTACGTCGCCAAGTCGCCGATGCCGGCCTATCGCGATAAATTCAACGCCCAGGAACTGGCCGACGTGGTCAGCTATCTTTCCAACCTCAAAGGCCTCGACCTGCCATGATCACCCGCGCCCTTTTCCTTTTCGTCCTCAGTGCCCTCGCCGTGCAGGCGGAGGTCACGTCCGAGCGGCTGCTCGGCGCCCGGCAGGAGCCGCAGAATTGGCTGACCTACTCCGGTGATTACAATGGCCAGCGGCACAGCCCGCTCTCCGCCATCACGCCCGAGAACGCGAAGAACCTGGAACTTCAGTGGGTGTTCCAGGCGCGTTCTCTCGAGAAGTTCGAGGCCACGCCGCTCGTCGTCGACGGCATCATGTACACGGTCCAGGCCCCGAACGACATCGTCGCCATCGATGCCGTGACCGGGCGCGTGTTCTGGATTTATCAATACCGTCCGTCGCCGGCGGCCCGTCCGTGCTGCGGACGCGTCAATCGCGGCGTCGCGATTCTCGGCGACACGTTGTACATGGCCACGATCGACGCACATCTCATTGCGATCGATACCAAGAACGGCGGCCTGATCTGGAATATTCCCGTGGCCAGTCCCGAGGCCGGCTACGCCCTCACGGTTTCGCCCCTCGTAATCAAGGACAAGGTGGTCGTCGGCACGGCCGGCGGTGAGTACGGTATCCGCGGCTTCATCGCGGCCTACGACGCGAAGACCGGCAAGGAGGCCTGGCGTTTCTACACCATTCCCGGTCCGGGCGAACCCGGCCACGAAACCTGGCCGGCGGACAGCGACGCCTGGAAGCATGGCGGTGCCTCCATCTGGACGACCGGATCCTACGATCCGGAAACGAACCTGACCTATTGGGGGATCGGCAATCCCGGGCCGGACTGGAACGGCGATGTCCGCCTGGGCGACAATCTCTACAGTGACAGCGTGGTGGCGCTCGACGCCGACACGGGAAAGCTGAAGTGGCACTACCAGTTCACACCGCACGACGACTTCGACTATGATTCCACGCAGGTGCCGGTGCTCGCCGACATGGAGTGGAAGGGCCGCATGCGGAAGGTCATGATGTTCGCGAACCGGAACGGATTCTTCTATGTCCTCGATCGCACGAACGGCCAGTTCCTCCTGGGTAAACCGTTCGTCGAGGTGACCTGGGCGAGCGGCATCGATGAGACCGGCCGTCCGGTTAAAATCGCCGGCACGGCTCCGACCCGCGATGGTGTTCTGGTGTACCCGGGCGTGCAGGGCGGCACCAACTGGTACTCGCCTTCTTACAGTCCGCGGACGGGCCTCTTCTACATTCCCACCTGGGCGAACTACTCGACCGTCTTCATCAAGACGCCCGTCAAATACGAGGAAGGGAAATCCTTCACCGGTGGCATGCCGCGTTCGACGGTGCCGTCCCTGCGCGCGGCGCAGGTGAACAACCGGAAGGAAGAGGAAGGCTATGGAGCCGTCCGGGCCGTCGATCCCAAGACCGGCGAGCGGAAGTGGGAGTTCAAGATGAGTGATGTGACGGATGGCGGCATCCTGACCACGGCATCCGACGTCCTCTTCAGCGGCGGCCGCGATGGCTATTTCTTCGCGCTCGATGCGCGGACCGGCGCCCTCCTGTGGAAGGCGAACGTCGGCGGACCGATTGCGTCCGGACCAATGACCTTTGCGGTCGACGGCCGGCAGTATGTTTCTGTCTCCGCCGGCAGCGCGCTCTTCACCTACGCGGTGCGGAAGTAGGCTGAATCCGTCGCGGAAATTCGCCTCGGCATCGCGCCCCGCGGCGCGACAAAGTCAGGCATGGAAACCTTCGCTAAAGTTGCCGTCGTGACCGGTGCCGGCTCCGGCATCGGTCGGGAAGCTGCCAAGGGCCTGCTCGCGGCCGGCTTCAAGGTCGTCCTCGCGGGCCGACGGCTCGACGCGCTGGAGGAGTCCGTCCGCCAGTCCGGAGCCGGATCGGATCGCGTCCTGGCATGTCAGACCGACGTGCGCCAGCCGTCCTCGGTCCAGGCGCTCTTCGCCCGGACGCGCGAGACGTTTGGCCGGGTCGACGTCCTGTTCAACAACGCGGGCATGAACGTGCCGCCGGGACCGCTCGAGGAGCTCGCGTTCGATCGCTGGAGCGAGGTCGTCGAGACAATCCTCAACGGCAGTTTCCTCTGCACGCAGGAGGCGGTGCGGATCATGAAAAGTCAGACTCCGCGTGGAGGACGGATCATCAACAACGGTTCGGTTTCCGCGCACGTGCCCCGGCCGCACGGCGTCGCCTACACGGCGGCCAAGCATGCGATCTCGGGGTTGACGAAATCCACGGCACTCGAGGGCCGGGCCTTCGACATCGCCTGCGGACAAATCGATATTGGGAATGCCCACACCGCGATGGGTGGCCGCATGAGCAAAGGCGTGCTGCAGGCGAACGGCACAATCGCGCCGGAAGCGACGATGCAGTTGAAGCACGTGACCGACGCCGTGGTCTACATGGCCTCGCTGCCCCTCGAAGTGAATGTTCCGAGCCTGATGGTGATGGCGACCAAGATGCCCTACATCGGGCGAGGCTGATTCAGCACGCCCGAGCGGTTAAAGTTGGAGTGCTGCCGAGAAGACTTCGCGGGCGCGCACGAGGCACGCCCCTACGAAATGCGTGTACGGGCGAGGCTCGTCCACGCCCGGTCCGCTAGGCTTCATTGTCCATCTGATCCAAACCCGACCGATCAGGTTCGAGCCTCAGGGGAGGAAGCTCCCGGTCGCCGTCCGCAGCGCCGAAAGGTCCGACCCGTAGCGCAACTCTTCCCAACCCGTAGGCGCCCAGCGCCCCCCTCCGCCCATGTTCAGATAGCGCAGGGCTTCATCGTAGTGGAATTCCATCCCCCCGGTGAAAGTCGCGGTCTTTGCGACGAACGATCCGACGATTGATCCTTTGTTGCCGCCGCCGGACGCTTTCAGGTCCGCGTTGGGGGCGAAGACACTGGCCCGGAGTTCGCCATTGCCGCTGATGGTGCAATCTTCGGCGGTGGTCGTATAAATTTGGAGTGCACCGGCCCAGTTGCTGTTGTTGAGCGCGTCTTTATTGCCGGCGGCGATGGTGCCATCGACATAGATGGCAAGGGTCGCAGTGCCGCTGACCGTGATACCCCCTGAGACTTCGGTCTTCTTGCCGACGATGGTGACGTTGGTGCCGGCGGCGATGGTGGTCTTCTCGATCTTTCCGTCAGAAACAAAGTAGTAATACCGGCCGTCCGCCGCCGGCTTGTCCCCTTTCGCCGGCAGTTGACTGGGGACTTTGGAGCCAAGCTGGTAACTTTGGCTGACGCCGGCCGCGGTGGGGTAGGCCGGCATCGTGAATTTCCCCGTGTAGTCGGAGGTGATGGTCCCGGTCACCTGCGAGGTCGGTGGGGCCTTGACGCCGGCGCCGAGGTAGAGGTTTCCCTTGATCAGACCGTTGCCCAGATCGACGGAGCCGGACGGCACGATCACGGACGCGTTGCTGCGGCTGAGGCCGGCGGTGTAGACGGACCACGGACCGGTCGGGCTGTTGGTGGGATTGGAATTGAAGCTGTCGATCACCGGTTGGCCCTTGAAGGTCAGGCCGCTCAGGGCGACCAATCCGTTCACGAAAACACCGGAGGCTTCCATCCCGATCCGGACAATCCTCACGATGGGCGCGCTGCGATCGAACGGGGTGATGGTGGCATGGGAAATGACATAGGGGGCGGAACTGCTGCCATCGTAGCCGCTGACGAAAACCTTGACCGTACCGATGCCGTTTTGATCGCGGTTGAAGGTCGGTAAAGTGCGGGTCGCGTTGGCGCCCGATAGCGTCCATCCGCTCCAGGCCGTGGCCGCAGCCACGCCGGCGTTCATCTGATTGAACGCATAGAGGGCCTCCTCGAGCCCCGCCTCAGCGAGGTTCGAGGCGTCGTTCACGAACAGCGTTCGCTGCGCGAGCTTCAAGGCGGTCTTGCCGAGCGAGAGGTAACCCACCAGCCCGATGCCAAGCACCGCCGCAATCAGCAGCGTGGTGATCAAGGCGCTGCCCCGTTGAGAGAAAAAGTCCGGGGAATGGCGGCGGAACGAGTGCACGTTCAAGTCTTGCTCCGGAGGGCGAACGTCGCCGAGACGGCTTCCGTGGTATTGACGGCGGTCTTCGCGCTGCGACTGGCCCGCAGGGTGATTTGAATACTCTTGGTCGCGGCGTCCGTCGTCGCGGCGACTCCGTCGCGATCATACCGGGCAAAGGTTACCCCGGAGGCTCCGCCCGCTTGGGCTGGGATGCCGCGAATCAACTCAAGCCGTCCGACGATGGTGGCGCTGCTGGCACCGGCCACGCGGAAGAACGCCTGGCTCGTGGAGGTCCAGGCGTAGGTCACCTGGGCAGTCGTGCCATTGGCGGCGGGAATGGTGAGCGTAATGTCGCTGGCACTGTTCCACTTGATGGCAGAAGCAGCTCTCAGGTCCCGGCCGAGGAAATCCAGCGCCCGCCGCACCTGGGTTTCCATTTCAACGTACTGACCGATGCGCACGCCGCCGCGGATGACCTGGAGATTCGCCGACAGGACACCCGCCAGGACAATCAGGCTGAGGGTGGCCGCCACGATCACCTCGGTCAGGGTGAACGCCCGGCGACCGAACTTCCCTGGTTCACGATCTGGCGGCGAAGAGATCATTGAGTCCGCCTTGGGTGAAATACGTGGTGAACGAGCGGGAGAGGCTGCGGCCGTCGTAATTCCGCCACCGCACCGTCAGTGTCACCTGCACCATCTGGCTGGAGCGATTGGGCACATAGGCGAACGATCGGGAAATCGAGAACCGGCCGGCAATCGCGGGGTTGCCCAGATAGGCCGACCCGAGCGCGGGCTGGTAGGTCGAATCGATGATCTTGGACCACGGGAAGAGCCGCTCGTTTTCGAACTCGGACTGGAGAATCGAACTCGCGGTCGAGAGATTGCGCGCCGTGTCGAGACTCGCGAGCGCGCGCTGCATCGTCGTCAGCGCCGTCGTGATGGCGAGGGCCAGCACGAAGACGCTCACGGCCACCTCCACGAGAGTGAAAGCGCGGATCGCTTTCGTTCGCCGCGCCGGACAACGTGAACGCCGCGACGTTCGGTCGCCGCGTCCGGTGCCACCGGAGCCGTGCGGATTCGGAGCCACTAGGGAATGCGACGGAAGGTTTCGCCGCAGTAGGAGAGCGAATCGCGATCGAGCACCCGGATCAGTCCGCCGGGCTGATCCGTGGCGAGGGCAACTTTGCCCTCGATTCGTCCCAGTTGATAGGTGCCGTAAACCACGCCCGGCGCGGCCTGGGCATGGACGCGGAAGAGCTTCAATTTTCCATCGCCCAGAATCACGAGCCCGTGCTGGCCCGGCTGGCTCCCCGTCATGTACACGGCCGTGAGATGGGAGTCCTCGGCAGCGCGTTCGCTTGGCGTGAGGGCGGCGAGGGACGGAAGGTCGCCTTTGCTCCCGCGGGTGACGCCGGAATAGACGGCGTATCCGCCCAGCAGCAGGACGAGCCCCAGAAGGATGGAGGTGGTCGTCCGGGACGTTTCCTCCGGTGGGGGCAAGGCTGCCACGACGGGTTCTGGTGCCGGAGCCGCCGCCATCGCGAACGGCGGCGCGGTGCGTTTCGCGGCCGCCGTACCGTCGAGTTCCGCGATGACGTCTTCCGTGCTGAGCACGTAGGTCGGTTCCGCGAGATTCCGGACATCCTGGAAGAAAAGTTTCTTCTGTCCGGTGCGAACGATGAACCGATCGCGACGCACCACGATCCGGATCTCGGGATCCGCGCGGGTGTTCTCCACCGGATCGAGTTCGGCGAACGTCTCGAGCAGAGTGTGCAGCTGCTCTGCATCCAGTGTCCCGACCTCGACGGGGCCGGCGCCCTCGACGGCCTTCCGGCCATCGGACGAGAGGTTGACCACGGTGGTTCTGAAAATGGGCGGGCTCACCGGGACGAATTTAATTCGTAGATCGGCCAGCCGTTGAAACCGAGGCGGAAGCGCCCGGTCGCGAGATTGCCGTCATCGAGTTTGGCGTCGAGGGAGCGCAGGTCCTCCGGCGTCAGCGCTAGTGGCAGCTCCGGGGCAAAGGCCGTGATGCTGATGAAACCGGAGGGCGCGCGCTTGGGCACCGAGTCCTTGGGCGGTTCGGTCCCGGTCGCGACAGGCACCGCGACCTTGTCGGCGACGTCGGCGGGTGGTTCGGGGGGCGGAACCGCCGCTCGTGCCGGAGGCAGCCAGTCATAGGTGCCGCCGAACGGCGGGCCGGAAACCCAGGGCGTCGCCGCGAGTGCGGCTTCCATCCCGGGCGGGATGCGAAGGTCCGCGTTGGTCGCTGCCGGCCAATCGCCTTTTTGCGCGCGGTGACTCTCGAAAATTCCCGCCACCGTGCGAAGGTCGGAGACGAACCGCTCGCACTGGCGGCGATGCTGCAGCTTCCGGATCTCCGCGACTGAGACGTACACTGCGAGGGCAACCACCAGCATCCCGAGTCCGACATCCAACAGCGTGAACCCGCGAACATCAGGGACGTGCGAGAGGCCTGCGCGGACGGAGCGGTTGGGTCCAAGCGACTTCGGAGGGCGGAGCGTAACGGAGAAATTGTAGGTGACCCCCGGGGAGCGTGCTACTGCAAAATCGAATACGGGCGTCGCGGGTCGCCGACGCCGGTCCCTCGCCCGGATGTTACTTCAGGCCCAGCCACCGCGCGAAGTCCCGCACCGCAGGCTGCACGGGGTGCCCGCGGCGAAGCCGGCGTGAGACGACGACGAGTTTTCGTTTCTCGCGATCAGCTTTGGGATCCACGTGGCCCACGAGTTCGGTGCCCGACAAGACGGGCAGCGCGTAGTAGCCCCGGACCCGCTTGTGCGGTGGCGTGTAGACCTCCCAGATGTAGTCGAAATTCCAGAGGCGGGACGTGACCACCCGATCGTAGATCAGCGGATCCAGCGGCGCGAGCAGGTGCAGCGTGGTCGGCCGGTCGTCCACCGCGACTTCGTTCAGAAGCGGAATGTCAGTTCGCAAGCAGTAGAGCAGCGGACAATTGGGCACGCGCACCGGTTGGACGAGGTCTTCGATCCACGGCAATTCATCCCGGCGCAGGATTGCGAGCCGCCGCTGACGGAGTTTGAGGAGCGCGAGCCAGCGGGCGGTGGCCTGGCGGGTGGGCTCGGGTTCGGCGAGCACGGACGCCGGCAGGACCCGCTCGGGCAGGTCGTAGAAACGGCGGACGCCCTCGCGGCGGGCGATGAGGAGCCGGCCATGGAAAAACATCTTCTGCAGCGTCGACTTCGCCAGCGTGCCCTGGCTCCAGATGGAGCGGCGCGCGGGGCGGCCGTCGTTCAGGGCGTCCGAGTTGAGCGGCCCGCGGGCCGCAATTTCCTCGAGAACCTTCCGCGAGAATTCCTGTTCGGCTTTGAGCAGGCGGCCCGACCACGCGCCACTGCGCCGGGTGCGCGCCCGCATGGCCGCGTGCAGGTGAGGCCAGGCCTCCAGTTCAAAGGCGACCAGGATGCTGGTGTCCGGGACGTGATGTTCGAAAGCCTGGCGTTCGCCGGCGGGAAGCGCGTCCGGCCCGCCGTGCAGATGCCGCATCAGGTCGCCTTCGCGGTAATGAAGCACGCGGTTGCGAGCGATGAGATCATGCATTCGCCCGCAGACGTTGATCGGGTCGATTTGAATGTAACCGTGGTGCGCCAGCGCCGCCCCGACCGACGGTGCGGGCGTGTCGAGGAGCAGGGCGCGCCGCATGAAACGGCGAGCCTGCGTGACACTGACCTCGAGGGCGGCGGGGAGCATGCCGGCTGAACAAAGCGGCTTGGCGGGCGCTGACAATCCTGCCGGCGCCTTTGCCGCGCCGCAGACGGCACGGCAAAGGTGGTGGACGGGAGAGAATTAATTTTTGATGTAGCCCGGCGGGCGTGGACGAGCCCCGCCCCTACAGCGGATCTTGCAACGTCGCATCGTAGGGGCGCGCCTTGTGCGCGCCCGCTATGTCCGATCGGCGACACTTCAACTTAGTCTGCGCTATTGAGGTTCGTCTATTAGGCTGACCGTGAGTGTCGAATCCCTGCCCTCACGGGCAGGGCCACATTTCAGTCGTGGCCCGCTGCGTGAGCGGCGGGAGAGCTGGCTTGCGACTACTTCAGTCTATTGACCGGGCCTCAATAAGTTAGTCCATGGGCGCAGCGGCGCACAGGGACACAAAAAAGCCGACCGTGACTGGTCGGCTTGCAAGGGGAGTCCGGGCGGAAGCTCAGTTCCGGTCGAGCTTGGCGTGCTGCTTCTTGCTCTTGCTCTCGACGAATTCGCGGATGACGGCCATGCGCTCGCGCTGGCGCCTGTCCTGATCGATCTCGTCGACGGTCCGGACGGCTTCGTGCTTCGTCATCGCCTTCCGCATTTTCGTGAGCGCGAGATATTCGAGCTGACGGATGCGTTCGCGGGTGACGTGGAACTTGCGGCCGACTTCCTCGAGCGTGAGTTCGTCGCGGCCCTCGAGGCCGAAGCGCAGCTTGATGATCTCGGCCTCGCGCTTGTCGAGGGAGTCCACCATCGCGCTGAGGTCGCTGTTGAGATTCTTTTCGCGCAGGCCCTCGTAAGGACTGACCGCGTTGTCGTCGCCGACGATTTCGCCGAAGGTGGAGGAGTCACCTTCCTCGCCGATCGGAGCATCCAGCGAGGCCGGGCGCACGCTGACCGATTTCAGATGGGCGACCTTCGAGGTCGGAATTTGGAGCTCGATGGCCAACTCCTCATCCGTCGGTTCGCGGCCCAGTTGCTCGGTCAGGGTCATCGCCGTGCGGCGCATCTTGGAGATCTTGTCCACCAAGTGGACCGGGAGGCGGATGGTTTTGCTCTGGTTCGCGAGGGCACGCTTGATCGACTGCTTGATCCACCAGGCGGCGTAGGTGGAGAGCTTGCCGCCCTTGCGCGGGTCGAAGCGTTCGACGGCCTTAATCAGGCCGATGTTGCCCTCGCTGATCAGGTCGAGCAGGGGTAGGCCGAAGTCCTTGTAGTCCATCGCGATTTTCACGACGAGACGAAGGTTGGCGGAAATCATGTGATCGCGGGCGGCCTTGTCGCCGCGGCGGATCCGCCGGGCGAGGGTGACTTCCTCGGCGATCGTCAGGAGCGGAGTCTTTCCGATTTCCTGCAGGTAGAGTTGCAGGTTGCTGCGTTCGCCGTGCGCGATGGGCTCGGCGGCGGCAGTTTCGTTTTTCTCCAAAAAGGAGGGAGGAGCATCCAACGGTGCGACCGCGAGAGCCGTGGATTGAGTTTCACTGGCGCCGGACTCGTCCGTGGCCTCTGGGCGGCGGTTGGACTTCGTTTTGGAAATCATAATGGTAAGAACCTCGTTGCAGTTTAGAGGAATGAGCGGGTGGCTTGTTCCGCAAAGGGAGCGGAAACCGTTCCACCTCTTTCTACGGCTCTTCCCAGAGGAGAGTTGCATCGGCGCACGCTTTTCAGCGCGTAAATGTGGCGCAACGGGTGGCACAGACCCGCCAAAACGACCCTGTAGCCGTCCAAGTTTGCCGCGAGGCCGACAAAGACATGGGCGGGCGCGAACGAGGCGGGCCCCTAAATTCGATGAACCGGGGGAAGGAAACGACTCCTTATCTAATGGAGGGCGGGTGTCCTCACCCGCCAGATGGCTTAAAGTTCTGGTACAGGCTGGTGGGGGCACCGGCCCTCCAACGCCTCCCGGAGCCCCTCGAGAGCAACAGCTTGCGCGTCGGAGCGACTTAGAACTGCTCGGCCATGGCGACGGCTTTCAGCAGGGCGGAGGCCTTGCTGACCGTCTCCTGGTATTCCGACGCGGGCACGGAGTCGGCCACGATGCCGGCCCCGGCCTGGATATGGATCTTCCCATCCTTCAGCAGCGCGGTGCGCAGCATGATGCAGGTGTCCATGTTGCCATCATAGCCGACGTAGCCCAGCGCGCCGGCGTAGAAGCCGCGCTGTGACGGCTCGTATTGTGCGATGATCTGCATCGCCCGAATCTTCGGTGCGCCGCTGACGGTACCGGCGGGAAAGGTGGCCCGGAGCAGATCGTACGCGGACTTCTCCGGGGCAATCTGGCCCTCCACCTGGGAGACGATGTGCATGACGTGGGAATACCGCTCCACGACCATGAATTCCGGAACGGAGATACTGCCAAAGCGGCAGACGCGGCCGATGTCATTGCGCGCCAGGTCGACCAACATGAGGTGCTCGGCGCGTTCCTTTTCGTCGGCCAGCAATTCCTTCTCCAGGGCGAGGTCCTCGGCCGGGGTGGCTCCGCGTTTGCGCGTGCCGGCGATGGGACGAATTTCGACCAGTCCGTCCGTCAGCCGGACGTGGACCTCGGGCGAGGCCCCGACGATCGAGAAGTCACCCGCCTCGAGAATGAACATATACGGCGAGGGATTCACGGTCCGCAGCGCGCGATACAGATCGAG
>CANJCM010000055.1 GCA_947472765.1 Opitutia bacterium | reverse complement strand
GAGGCGTGGGGCACGGGTTGCACCGGCAAGGAAGCGGCCATCTACGCCGCCTTGGCGGCCGCCGCGCCTGATCGCGACCCGGCGAAATGGCCGGCGTCCTATGCGAATCTCATCTGGCGACTCACCCCCGCGGGCGCCGAACCGGCGTTCGCGGCTCGCGCCCTCGCGTCCAGCCTCCCCGAGGCTGATCGGATCGCGGCGGTCACGGCGCTCGGCTTCATCCCGACCCGCGAATCAGCCAGCGCGTTGCTCGGCCTCGCGCAGCGCGGCACGGGCCGCGTGAAGGATAACGCCCTTTGGTGGCTGCTGAATTATCGCAATCTCCGCTGGAAGGATTTCGGGATCGATGCCGCGCTCAAGGAACGGGGCCTCTACGATGCCGCGGCCGTCACCGTGGCGCCGAGCGTCGTCCCTCCAGCCGCGCCCTCGAAGTTTCCGCCTGTGGCCGAGATCGCCACTCTCCGGGGTGACGCGGCTCGCGGCGCCGAACGGGCCCAAGCCTGCCTGCTCTGCCACCGCATCGGCGACAAGGGCACCGACTATGCGCCCGCGCTCACGGGCTTTGCGCGGACTCAGGCCGCTCAGGTCGTCATCAACGCGATCGTGAATCCCTCGTCGGAGATCGCCCATGGTTATGATGGATCAGAAATCTCGCTGCGCGATGGCACCGTGGTTCACGGGCTGGTCATCGGTCTCGGGGATCCGCTGGTGGTTCAGTCGATGGGCGGCGTAACCCAGATGATTCCTGCCGACCGGATCCGGAGTCGCACGCCGCTGGGCCGCTCGCTCATGTTGAGTGCCGAACAGCTGGGCCTCACGCCGACCGACGTCGCGGATATCGTGGCCTACTTGAAGACGCAGTAAGCGCAAAGCCCCCAAGGCTGCTTTGATCACGTCGACGAAGATTTTAGACAGGAAGGCCGGGGAGTTCGGGAAGCGATCGACTGCACGTCTTTCCGCTCTCCCCGACCTTCCTGTTCGCTTCGGTTTGGTCCCATTGGTTGCGGCTTCGCCGCGCGATGTGCTTTGCCTCTGCGGCGTGGAGGCATTTGCGCGGCCAACTTCGACTCACGCTCAAGTTTTTCCCAATTCACCCCGCCCATGAAATTCATCACGCGCCTCGCTCTGCTCGCCCTCTTTGCCCTGCCGCTCGGACTCTTCGCCGCGGATAAAAAAATTGTCCTGATCGCCGGCCGCCCGAGCCACAAGCCGGGGGAGCACGAACACCGCGCGGGCTGCCTCCTTTTGCAGAAATGTCTCGCCGGTTTTCCCGGCGTGAAAGTCATCGTCTACGACGGCGGGTGGCCGACGAAGCAGGTCGACGGGCAGGTCGTGGACGACGACGCTGCGCTCGCGGATGCGGATGCCATCGTTCTCTACAGTGACGGCGCGGCCAGTCACCCGGCGTTGATGGGCGACCGGCTCAACGTCATCGACCGACAGATGCGGCGCGGCGCGGGTTTCGGCGCGATCCACTACGCTGTCGAACCGACGAAGGAGAAAGGCCAGGCGCAGTTCGTCGAATGGATCGGCGGGGCGTTCGAGGTCAACTGGTCGGTGAATCCGCACTGGGACGGCCATTTCAGGCAACTGCCCCGGCACGCCATTACGCGTGGCGTGAAGCCCTTCTCGGCGCGGGACGAGTGGTATTTCAACATGCGCTTTCGCGAGGGCATGAAGGGCGTGACTCCGATCCTCTCCGCGGTGCCGCCCGCCGAAACCATGACCCGGGGCGAAGGCCTGCGCGAGGGCAACCCCGCCGTGCGCGAGCAGGTGGCCAAAGGAATGCCGCAGCACGTGATGTGGGTGGCCGAAAACGCCAATGGTAGCCGCGGCTTCGGATTTACCGGAGGACACTTTCACACGGGCTGGCAACAAGCCGATCAGCGCAAACTCGTCCTCAATGCGATCGTGTGGCTCGCGAAAGTCGAAGTGCCTGCGAACGGCGTGGTCTCGACCGTGACCGACGCCGACATGGCGGCCAACCTCGATTCCAAGCCCACACCGCCGAAAAAATGATCGGTACTCGCGCCTCATGGAGGGCCGGTGCCCTCACCGGCCGAAAAGTTTTAACGTTCAAAATGTGGCCGGTGAGGGCACCGGCCCTCCATGGGAGAAGTTTGTCGTTCCGGTCCCTCGGTTTGCCTCGGATTGTCTCCGCGTTCAAAAGCGATGGGAGGTTTGGATCGAACAGTGTGGATCCACGGCTGCCTCCGATCGGTTGAACAGGTGAACCGGGGAAGACCGAGATCCAACCAAGGCATTTGGACAGGATGACAGGATGGGCAGGATTCAAACCGCCAGCCGATGGAGGGCCGGTGTCCCCACCGGCCATGGCTGAAATTTAAGCGCAGCACTCGGAGTTCGCTTTGTTTCGTTCAACCGCAGTGGCATCCTTGGTTTGAGCCCGCTGGTCCTCTCGTTTACTCGCACTGCCATTCCAATATGAAAACTGAGATTGCCTCGACTCCGTGTCCACGAAATCGAGGCAATCTCAGTGATTTGAGCCTGAAGCCAGGAAACTAGGAATAATCAT
Source organism: Opitutia bacterium (assembly GCA_947472765.1). Classification (GTDB taxonomy): domain Bacteria; phylum Verrucomicrobiota; class Verrucomicrobiia; order Opitutales; family Opitutaceae; genus ER46. The sequence goes on along the minus strand of CANJCM010000055.1, from coordinate 29,998 downwards.
CGGCTGTTGGTCCGGTCCTTCTTGGAATCAGGGATCCTCATTTCGTGGCGGCTTTGAGCTCGGCAAAGCGGGCGCGGAGCGCGGCGAGCTGGGCGGCGCGACCGGGGGCGGCGGCGAGGTTGTTTTCCTCGAGGGGATCAGCGCGGAGGTCGAAGAGCTCCTCGTACTTGAAGTCCGGCCAATAGATGTACTTTACGTCCTTGCGCACCAGGGCCTCGGACGACGGGATGAAATCGATGCTGCGGACGGTGGCATGCTCGTAGAAAAACTCGTCGCGCCATTTCGGTGGCTTTGGGTCGAGGTACAGCGGTGCAATGTCGCGGCCCTGCATGCGGGCGGGTGCGGGCGTGCCCGTGGCGGCGAGGATCGTGGGGGCGAGATCGACGTTGAGCGTGAAGGCATCGTTCGTCGTGCCGCGCTGCGCGGGCGGAAGCCGCGGATCCCGCACGATGAGCGGGACGCGGATGCTCTCCTGGTAGGGATACCATTTGTCGGCGAGTCCGTGCTCGGCGTGGAAGTAGCCGTTGTCACCGGTGAAGATGACCAGCGTGCGATCGAGCACACCCTGGGCCTTGAGCTCGGCGAGCACGCGACCGCACACCGCATCGAGCTCGGTCGCCATGCGGTAATAGTTCTTCATGTACTCCTGGTAGCGCGCGGGCGTGTCGAAGCGCCACCTCCAGCGGTTGCGCCCCTCGTTCTTCTCGTTGGCGATGAAGGGCGGCAGCCGGCGAAAATGGTCGTCGGTCGCGGTCTTGGGCACGGGAACCGTCACGTCCTGGTAGAGCGCCATGCTCCCGGGCTGCGGCCGGAACTGCTGTGGATGCTCGTCCTCGGCGTGGGTCGCGACAAACGCGAGGGTGAGCACGAAGGGCTTCTCCCGCGGCCTCGTGCGCAGGAACTCCATCGCGTCATCCTCGTTCTTCTTCGTGACGTGAATCTCGGTGCCGTCGGGCTGCTTGAGCCAGTGGCGCATCGGGGTGATGCGGCCGGCGCCGTAGTCGAAGCGCTCGGCGGGAAACGTGCCGTTGTGCCACTTGCCCACGTGGCCGGTGTAGTAGCCGCGGGCGCGGAGCAGTCCGGGGTAGGTCTCGTCCCAGGGAGTCGCGAACGGGCCCGCCGGTGCACACCCGTTGCGCGACAGCCACTGGCCCGTGAAAAGACTGGCGCGGCTGACCCAGCAGATCGACGTGGTCACGCAATTTTCCGTGAACCGCACGCCCTCGCGCGCGAGTTGATCGAGGTGCGGAGTCTTGAGCACGGGATGGCCGGCAATCCCGAGGGTGTCGTGGCGCCAGTCGTCAGCGAGCAGGACGACGATGTTGAGGGGCGGCTCGCCCGCGGCCTGCGCCACGAGCGTCGACACCGAAAGAACGAGGGACAGCAGCAAGGCAGGAAACAGGCGCATGACGGCGAGACTGAGAACCACAAAGACACGAAAGCGCAAAGGAAAGCCCCTTGCGGCGTTCCCGAGCGGTTGAACAGGAGGCGAACCGAGGAAGACCGAGATCCAACCAAGGCATTTGGACAGGATGACAGGATGGGCAGGATTCAGAGCCCCAGCCGATGAACCCTTGCGGCGGTCCTAGGAAGGGGCTCTCCGCGCAGCCGGTGCTGCCTGGCAGCGGAAATTCGCCTTCTTCGCGCCTTGGCGACCTCGCGCTTAACTCAGGGGATCGATGTCACGGCGTCCACCCGGACAATCCAAGGGATGCCGAGCCGGCCGGTCTGCAATGTCACCTTCACGAGGCTGTTCGTTTTGGTTTGGTGGTAGAGTCCAGCGGGGACCTGGAGGTAGGGCCACGCGCGGGGCGCACCGGGTGTGGCGGGCGCGAGCCGCAGGAAGTGGCTGACCAGACCACGGCGGCGGTCGGTCCTTTTCGTGTCTGTGTCCCAGCGGCTGACCACGCGGTAGTCATACGTCTGCGGCGCCGAGGTGTTGGCGCTGAGGTTGATGTCCGAGACCACTTCCATGGCGGAGAGCGGCAGACCGATCGCGAGGACCAGGAAACTCTCCAACAGGATGCGGTGCCCGCGCGAAGAGCCGTGCAGGATCAGGATCACCAGCCCAAAGATCGCGACAAAGGTTGCTGCTGCGACCTGGAGTGCCGGCCGGGCCAGGGCCCAGAGGTCGAGGTAGCGCTGGCTTTCTCCCCGCACGTATTCGCGGTAGAGTGACTCCACGAAGGCCGGCGCCCCGTAGAGCGCGAGTGACCAGACCAGCGCCTCGACGAGGATCGCCTTCCACAGGAACCGATCGAGGAGCCAGTGACCGCGGGTTGGACCGCCGTGCTTGAGCGCGAGATAGATGCCATGGAGCGTGTCCAAGGCCTGGTCGGAGGGATAGGCCAGATCCTCCGACTCCACCCAGAGGTGCCGGCCGTCGCAAAAAATCCGCACGGCACCCTTTTCGAACAAGCGCAGGATTCGTTCCCGGAGTTGAGGATCTTCGGTGAGCAGCGCGTGAAGCGCGGGGTGATCGCCGGCCACGTAAATCTTGCGGTCGAATTGGGCGTCGCCGGTCTGCAGTTCCTGGGAGATGCCGAGGAACGTGCAGATGCGGTCCCACCAGCCCTCGCGGGTGAGCGCAAAAACCAGCGGCGTGCGCAGTGCGAGACCCCAATAGATCTTTGAGATTACCCGCTGGCGATCGTGGCGGGGGCCGATCGTCTTATGCCTGGCCAGCGTGACGCGCTGGGTGTCACGGTAGATCACCGACTGGTCCAGGCCCTGCCGACGCCAGAGCGCGCGGAAGAGAAAAACGAGTGCGGCAAAACCGAAGCGCGCGAGGACCCACATGGTGAGACGGGAACACTGCCGGGGTCATGGTGGGAGGCGAGAACCGAGACACGCGGCACCATCGGGGACAGGATCGCTTCGGAGTTTGGACAGGATGGCAGGATGGGCAGGATACGGGCTGGGGGGGGGCGGAAATTCGACATTCGCCATTCGGACATCGGCATTTCCGCCCCACCGCATCGTTCCGGCTGGAGGGTGGGTGTCCTCACCCGGCGAGATGCCTTTACGTTCTTGAAGTGGCCGGTGGGGGCACCGGCCTTCCAGGGTATGGCGCTTGGTGTCGGCCCACAAAAAAGCCGCTTCATGATGAAGCGGCTTGAGAGTGAAATCCGGATCGGCGGCCTTACGGCTGCGGCGGCAGGATCGACTGGTACTTCGGAACGAGAACCTTGTTCGTGAACTCGTCGTGCTTCTTCTGCGCCTCGACGACGGCCTTGATGTTGAGCTTCTTCACGACGTCGCGGATCTGGGCCTCGCCTTCCTGACCCCACTTTTCGCGCTCCGCGTCGGTGGCCGGGAGGACCTGGCTGCGAGGACCGTGGCCGCGGTAGTCGGTGATCCACGAGCCGACGGCCAGGCTGCCCGTGACGCCGAGCTTGCCGAGTTCTTCCATGCCGGGATTCACCGGGATGGCGTCGGTCGGGCCATCGCCATACTCACCTTTGAGCGCGAGGTCGATCATCCGGCCTGCGAGGTGGTGAGAGCCGTAAAGGAGCTTGTTGCGGGCGTCCCCGGCGATCTTCAGCCGCGCCATCTGCTCACCCATTTCGAGGTAGAGCAGCGGGGTACGGAACTTGTCGAAGAGTTCGCGCAGCACCACGCCCGCCGTCATTGGCGCCGGGCCGTGGCCCGACGAAACGAAGACGATGCGGCGGAAACCGGCGCGAATCAGCGACTCGCACGTGGCCTTGAGGAAGTCGATACCCTGCGTCGGCGAGATGTTGATCGTCGCCGTCGCGATCAGCGTCGTGCCCGGGTAGGACCACATGAGGCCGGGCATGTAGAGGCCGCCGACTTCATCGGCCATCGCGATGGCGAAGCCGAGGCCAGCGACCCAGTCGCGATCGCTCGGCTGGGTGCCGTTGGTCTCGACCGAACCAATCGGAATGAAGATGACGTCGCTCTGTTTGAGTTGTTCCGTGACCTGGACCTGGCTGAGCCGGGTGAAATCACGAGTGTGGAGCTTGCGGACTTGGGCCTGCAGCGGAGCAGCGGCCACGAGACAGCCGGCCAGGACGAGCCCGGCGGCGCGGAACCAGGAGGAGGAGCGAGGTGAGTACATGGGGGTTAGCGGATTCGGAGGGACGAAAGTAGGAGCGGCGGACGTCGGACGGCGGAGGACGGATGCCGGAAGTCGGAGACGAAAGGGGTAGGGGCGGCTGACGGAGGAGCGGAGCGAATGGGAATTCGGCCGGGAAGGGAAATGAAAATTGCAGCGAAGGAGTTGGGGGAGGACGGGTGCGGATTTTTTTAACGCAGAGGACGCGGAGGTGGACGGAGGGCGCGGAGGACTTGGACTGGGATTGCTGTCCGGCCTGGGCCAACACACCCCGGCGCTGCGCGCCAGCCGTCTCCGGTCGGAACGATGGAGGAGAATGTAATGCCGCCGCTCGCCGGCACGCCGGTTCACGAATGATGAACGTGGCTCGGCGACTAGCGCCGACGCAGCACAGATGGTTAACGTTCAGGCGGACATTCTGCCGTCATGGACGGTGAGAGCACCGTCCCTCCATTGATTGCGCTGTCAGCGATAAAACGGCTGCCACTTCAGCCACGTCGGGCCGTAGTGGGGCTCGGGGGCGCCGGACTCGAGGGCGCCGAGATCCGGGGCTTTACCGAGGAAGCCTTCGTTGACCGTGGGAATCGGTACCCCCGCATCGACGGCCGCGCTGCCGGCCTTCAGTCGGAAATTCAGATCCATCGCGTGATAGACGTCGTGACGATTCTGGGACGGCGCGACGAGGCGTTCGAAGATGTTGTAGTCGACTTCCCGGCCGTGCTTTTCCTGGCCGGTCGCGGTGCGTAATTCCTCGAGCGTGCCGTACGCGACCCACGCGTCGGGCTTCGCGGTGTAGGTGTTGCCGCCGGCTTTTTCCGGGGCGAGCCACTCGTACTGCGCGCTGACGCCGCGGTTGGGCCGGTAGCCGTTGTAGTCGCTGCTGAACGCGCTTGTGGCATTCGCCCACACCATCACCCCGCGGTCGGGGGCGTCGCGGCCGAGGAAGAGGTTGTTGCGATAATGCGCATTGGCGTACGGGTCCTTCGCCCGGTGCTCGCTGATGATCGTGTTGTGCCAGACGAAGAGCCCGGCGGCCTTGGCGGAGAATTTGAAGGCGACGCCCGTCGGGACGTTGTAGAGCAGGTTGCGGAAAAAATAGATCGGGCCGCCGAAGGAAGGCTGCGCACTGTAGCCACCTTGGGCCGCATTCACGCCGCGGTTGCCGAAGACACGGACGTTGTGCACGCCGCCGTCGGTCTCGACGAAGTCGTCGTTGGACATGTGAATGTCGTTCCCGTAAATATCGATCGACGATGCGCGGCGGTCCGGATCCTTTTCCGGCGTGCCGTAGGTCGAGATGCCGATGCCGTCGTGGAAGTAGGCGATGGCGTTGCGGGCGATGACGTGGCCGGGTCCGTAGATCTTGATGGCGTAGTAACTGACCATCAGATGCGAACCGTAGGCGCCGGCACTGGCCCAGCGCGGCCCGGTCCAGCCGATGAGCCGGAAGCGATCGTCGCGGCCGAGGATGAGATTGTCCGCGATGTAAAAATCGCTCGAGCCCGCGAACTCGGTCCAGACGCCGAAGCCGACGCTCTCGAGGCGGCAGTTCTTCACCGTGAGGGCGACGGCGCCGATCACTTCCTTCTGGCCGGCCGCGAAGCCGACGTCGGTGTTGCGAAGCGTGAGGCCCTCGAAGATGTGGTGCGCCGAGGCGGAGACCTCGAACAGGTTGTGGTTGCCCGCGCCGTCGATGATGACCTCGCCGTCGCCGGCGGATTTGATCGTGATCGGCTTCTCGGCGGTGCCTTTCAACGTCAGCGACATCGTGCCGTCGAACGGCGCCATCATCGGGTCGACGTAGTTCAGCCGATCAGGTTTGTAGAGTCCGGCGTGCAACAGGATCGTGTCGCCGGGCTGGGCGCGGCGCTCCCAGACGACGCTCCAGTCGCCGAGGCCCGCGCCGTAGTAAGCCTCGAGCAGGCTGCTGAAACTTGGCTCGAGCTTCTCGCCTTTGTAATCGGGGGCGTAGACGTGCAGGGTGCGGCCGCCCTTGTAAGGCTGGGGCTCGGTGCGGGTCTTCACGCGCACGGACTGGCTGACGGTGCCGGACGCTCCATCGGGATCGGCGAGCTGGAACTGGCACTCGTATTCGGTGCCCGGTTGCAGGTTGAGGATGCTGCCGGCGAAGCCGTCGGGGACGGTGTAGTCGAGATGCTCCACCGCCCGGAAAACGCGTTCGCCGCCGATTCGGACGAGCGGGAGCGCAGTGCGCCAGGCGGGTTCGCCGACGGCGCGAAACTGGACAGAGACGGTCGCGTTGCGATTGGCGTCACCGGAGATTTCCCACTCGAAGCCGAGGTTGAGCAGCGTCGGATGCTCGACCGTGAACTTGCCGGCGGTGACGGCGTTTTGCGCTTGGAGGGAGCCGAAGGCCAGCAGCCCGAGGCCGAGGAGGCGAAGCAAGGAGGTGGACATGAAGGGGAGGAGAGGGGATGGCCGACTACAGACTACAGACGATGAACGGTGAAATTTCCGTGTAGGGGCGGGGCTCGTCCACGCCCGAATTGAGAACGCAATTTCGTGGCCGCTCTAGCCGACTTCTTCGTTGGCGCGGCGGAGCAGCGAACGCATGTGGGCGATGATGTACGCGGTGCCGGCGCGGCGGAGGCCGGTGTCGCCGGCGAGTTGGGGGACGTGATCGGGTTCAGCGGCGCCGGTGAAGCGGACCTCGCGGAGCGCTTTCATCACCTGGTACATGTCCATGTAGCCGTCGTCGGGAAACGTCTCGACGAAGTGCGGCAACGGCGAGGTGACATTGCGGAAGTGGACTTCGGCGATTTTGCCGCGGGCGCCGAAGTCGCGGATCATCTCGAACACATCCTTGCCCATGTTCGTGCCGCCCTCGGACCAGGTGCCGACGCAGAAGGTGAGGCCCCAATGCTTGCTGTTGCCGGCGAGCTGCTCGGCGCGGTGGTAGCCGTCGTAGTGGGTGAACAACTTCGCGACGCCGTTCATCTTCGCGAGCGGCGGATCGTCGGGATGCAGCGCCAGCGTGACGCCGGCTTCCTCGGCGACCGGAAGCACGGCTTTGAAGAAATAGGTGTAGTTGGCCCAGATGTCGTCGGCCGAGTACTCGCGATCAAAGGCCTGCTTCTCGACCTTCTTCCGGAAGTCGTCGGTGCTGAACTCACGCGCGGTGTAGCCGCGGCGCTGGACCATCGCGGTGGTGTAGGTGTTCGCGGGGTGGAAATCGTAGGACGCGACCGGGATTTCGAGTTTGCCGAGATTCCGCAGGAAGGTGCGGTAGGTCTCGATGTCGGCATCGCGGCCCGGCTGGCCGAGTTGGATCTTGAGCGAGCGATACGACGCGTGAACGCCCGAGAACACCTTCATGCCGAAGCGGGCAAACCGCTCCTGGGTTTTGCGGAGTTCGTCGAATGAGACGGGCGCGGCGTCCCATTCGAGTCGCGCCCAACGCAGCCCGATTTGCTGGAGGAAGAGCAGATCGTCGTCGGTCAGATTCCTGACCGTGAGCCGGTGGGCGATGCGGGTGTTGGAGCTGGCGAACTCATCGATCGCGGCCTTCGCGTTCGCGGCGGCGACGGCCGAAAGCGACCCCGGCCAGAGGGCGAGCGCGGTGGCGCCGAGGGATTTTTGGAGGAAAGCGCGGCGATCAAAAGTCGCCGGGACACGGGTCGGGGAGGCGGGCATGGGGCTCGAGGGGTGAACCGGCGCGAACCGGCGGGGATTGGGCGACGTTACGTTCGGGCGCAGCGCGTTCAAGACAACAGCCCGCGCCAATGCCGAGCGCCGCGATAAAGCGCGAAGACCCCGAGGCGAGGTGCGAGCCATCCCCTCTCGAGCCGGCCCGACACCAAACGGTGAACGCCCCGTCCGACGTAAGGAGATCGTGGACGGTGAGGGCACCGTCCCTCCATGGATTGCTCTTTGAGAGGAGAGCGAACGGAAGTCTGAACAATCCCCCTGCCATGGAGGGCGGGTGCCCACACCCGCCGATTTCCTTCCACTGCATCGTTCCGGCTCCAGAGGGTTGGCGCGCAGCCGTTCGACAGGCTCACGGCCTGACGTTCGCCTAAAGTAAAGGCTCTGAGCTAGTCGAAGAGCGCCGGGGTGTGCTGACCGGGATGACTGCTCTGGTTCGCGCTCTCGCGTCCTTGCGCTCAGAAGTCGAAATCGACCGCGACGGGCAGGTGATCCGAGAGCATCGATCGGACAACGTCGCAGCGGGCCATTGTGCACCCCGCCGGCAGAAAAATGAAATCGAGGGCACGTTGCGGCAGAGGCGAGGGGAAGGTCAGGCCAGCCGCGGGATGGAGTGCATATTCGCAGTACACCGAAAGATGGCTGAGCAGGGTCGCGGTGGCATCGTCGCGGGTGCCGGGGTTGTTGAAGTCGCCGCAGATGACCGGGGGCACCGCCCAGCGGGAGGCGTGGAGCTGGTGCTTTTCACGCAGCCACTCGAGGAGCAGCTCCAGTTGCCGGAGCCGCTGGGTGCGCGAACCAAAGTGAAGGTGCAGGTTAACGAATGGCAGGCAGCGGCCGTCGACCTCGACCTCGACGTAGAGAAAACCTTTCTCCCCGAGTTTCCGGCGGCCGAAAACCACCGTCTCGGCGGCCCGGATCGGGAAACGTGAGAGGATGGCGTTGCCGTAGCTGAGATTCAGCAGGCCGGTGCGGCGGTTGTTGATGCCGAAGACCGAATGCGTGAACCGGGTGTGGACCCGGAGGTAGTCGAGGTGGTCGAAGTTACCCGCCCAGCGGGAGCGCTCGTCGATTTCCTGCAGGGCTACAACATCGGGGGCGAGCCGGTCGAGCAGGGCGGCGATCCGGCGGAGATTGGAGCGCAACCTGCCCTGGGTGGTGGTGCCCTGAATCGGATTCAAACCGCGGCCATGTGCGATGTTGAAGGTGACGAGGCGGACGCGCGGCATGTGGACCGTGAAGAAAGCACCGTGGCGGCGGAGGCGCAAAGAGCAAAGCGGGGCGCCGCGCGCAACGCGCGCCGCCTGGTTTTTGGGGCGGGCGTGCAAGCCCCTCTCAATTCGGGCCGGATACTGAGCCGCAGCCTTCAAATCCAGGGTTCGCCGAACCGGCGAACCCGGAAAATAGTTTCGCCAGCGGCGACCGGGTCGCTGACATATCCCGTTCCATGTCCCGTCTCGCCCAAGCTTTCGCCCGCGCCCGTGCCGGCAACCGTGCCGCGTTCGTCGCCTATGTGTGCGCCGGAGATCCTGATTTCAGCACATCGGTGGCGGCGTGCCGCGCGCTGCTCGAGAGCGGGGTGGACATCCTCGAGCTCGGCGTGCCGTTCTCCGATCCGCTGGCGGACGGGCTGACGAACCAGCTCGCGGCGCAGCGAGCCCTCGAGGGCGGCATGACGGCCGCGCGGGTGTTCGAACTCGTGGCGGAGATCCGCAAGTTCAGCGAAGCCCCGATCGTTTTCTACACCTACTATAATCTCGTGTTTGCGAATGGCGTGGACGCTTACGTCGCAGCGGCCAAGGCCGCGGGCGTCGACGGGATTCTCACACTCGATTTGCCGCCCGAGGAAGCGGGCGATGTCACCGCGGCCTGTCGGAAGCACGGGCTCGAGACGGTGTTCATCATCGCGCCGACGACGCCGGATTCGCGGATTGCGGCGATCGCGGGGGTGACGACCGGGTTTCTGTACTACGTCTCTCGCGAAGGTGTGACCGGAGTTCGCGATCAGGTGGCGGCGAACATTCCCGAAGCCGTCGCGCGGATCCGCGCGAAGACGACGCTTCCGCTCGTCGTGGGCTTCGGCATCGGCACCCGCGCACAGGTGCATGAAGTCGCGGCCCATGCGGATGGTGTCGTGGTGGGCAGCGCGCTCGTGAATTGCATTCGGGATGGGCTGGCGGATCGCGCGAAAATTCCGGCGGCCCTGGCGGCACGGACCCGCGACTTGGTGGCGGGGACGACGCGGGTTTAACCCGCGCGCGACTGCCGTCAGCCAATCGAAAATCGAGAGTCCAAAATCGAAAATCTCCAAGGCGGACTTTGGCCTTGCGATGGCTGGGCGTGGCCGTGGATTTGCGAGGGCTCATGGCGCGAAAAATCCTGCTGATCGACGATGACCGGCTGCAGTACCGGGTGACGCAGGCGCACTTCAACGTGTTCCAAGGGGAGCGTTATGATCTCGAGTGGGCGGCGACCTACGAGGAAGGACTGCCCAAGCTGCTTTCCGGCGATTACTCGGCCTGCCTGCTCGATTACCAACTCGGCGAGCGTGACGGTTTGCAACTGATCCGCGAGGCGATGGCCGCGGGCTGCCGGACGCCGATTGTCTTCCTCACCGCCGAGAGTGCCCAGCGCGTGGACATCGAGGCGATGAACGCGGGTGCGCTCGATTATTTGGTGAAAGGGGAAATCACCCCGCGGATGGTCGAGCGTTCGCTGCGGTATGCGTTGAAGCTCGGTGAGACGCTCGAGGCGCTGCGCCGGCTGGCGACGCGCGATAAACTCACGGGTCTGCTCAACCGGCGCGAGTTCGACCGCATTATCGAGGAGGAACGCGAGCGGGCGGTGCGGTTCGGCCACACCGTCGCGTTGATCATGGTCGACATCGATCACTTCAAGTCGGTCAACGACACGCACGGCCATCCGGTCGGTGACGTCGTGCTCCGCGAGGTCGCGCGGCGGCTGGCCAGCCAGGTGCGCACGGTTGACCGCGTCGCGCGCTTTGGCGGCGAGGAGTTCGGTGTGATTCTCGTGCATGCGGATCGCGCCGCCGCGCTCGAGGTGGCGAACAAGCTGTGCGTGGCGGTGCGGCGCGACCCGATTCTCGCCGGCGAAACGCTCCCGCTGAACATCACGATCAGCGCCGGCGTGGCGATTCTGCCAATTGATGCGCCCGACGAGGCCGGGCTGCTGAGCCGCGCCGACAAAGCGCTTTACGCGGCGAAGGTCGGTGGACGGGATCGCGCGGTCGCTTTCGGACAGGCTTAGGGAATGCCGATTGCCGAATGGCGATTGCCGAGTGGCGGAAGAACACCAAGGGGCGCGGCGTGCGGCCGTCCGCAATGTCCCGCCTCAATTCGGCACTCGGAATTCGGCAATCGGCATTCCCTAAGGCGTCATGATTCGGAGGCTGGCAGGGCGGACAACGAATTCGACGCTGCGGCCCGCTTCGTGGACCTCGCCGTCCGTCTGCAGCAATCCGGGTGTGGCGCGTTCGATGACGAACCGGGTGCCGCGCAGGTGACGCACGGCGGCGGCGTCCGTGAACGTGCCCGCGCCGAGCCGGCCGAGCAGCGGCAGGGAATTGCCGAGGGAAAGCGGCGGGATGGCGACAAGATCGAGCTGGCCGTCCTCGACGGAGGCGGCTGGAGCCACGCGAGTGTTGTTGCCGTACTGGCTGGCGTTGGCGACGGCGAGGGTAAGCGTGCGGAACGCCTCGCGGTGGCCGTCGTGACAGATGACGTAATCGATCGGCTGGGAGTGCCACCAGGCGACCGCGCCCACCCGCAGGTAACCGGGCAGGCCGCGGCGCGTGAGGCGGTTGAAGCGGGAGGCGATGTCCGCCTCAAGACCGAGTCCGGCAACGCTGAAGAACGGATGGCCGTCGGCGAGTCCGCTGTCGATCAACCGCGGCGTGCCCGATTGCAGGGTGTGGAAGACGTGGCGGAGCGAACCGTGGATCCCGAGGTGCCGGCCGAGTCCGTCGCCCGAGCCGGACGGGACGAGCCCGAGCGTGGCGGGCGTGTGCACCAGCGCACCGGCGACCTCGTTCATCGTGCCGTCGCCGCCGACGGCGACGACGAGTTCACAACCCTCGGCCACGGCTTCCGCGGCGAGGATGGCCGCGTGCCGGGCGTACTCGGTCAGCCGAACCTCCGCGGGCAGGGTGGCCGCGAACGCGCGCACGGCGGGCAGGATCTTCCGGGCGCGGCCGGAGCGGAGGTTGACGATGAATCGGGTTTTCAGTGGCGTGCAGGAACCCAACGGTACCGCGACGATGAAGAAAACCCGAAACTGCACCCGGCCCGGGGCGGCGCAAATCGCGCCGGTCTCCAACCGGCGAAAAACGGGAGTCGATCTGAACTTCGCCGGTCAGAGACCGGCGCTACTTTCTGGCGCCCCGTGACCGATTTACCGCGCCGATTGCACGTGCTCACCGGGCCGACGGCGGTGGGCAAGACGGAGTGGGCGCTGCGCTGGGCGGAGCGGCACGGCGCGGAAATCGTGTCGTGTGACTCGCTGCTGTTCTATCGCGGCCTGGACATCGGCACGGCGAAACCCACGGCGGAGGAGCAGCGCCGGGTGCCGCATCACCTGATTGACCTGTGCGAAGTGGGCGCGCGGATGGACATCACGGAGTACGTTCGCCAGGCGCGGCGGGCCGTGGAAGAAATTTGCGGGCGCGGGCGTCGGGTGCTGGTCGTGGGCGGCAGCGGCTTCTATCTGAAGGCGTTCTTCGCGCCGGTGGCGGATGCGGTCGAAGTTCCGGAGGAGCTGAGGGCACAGGTGACGCAGTCGTCACTGCCGGAGGCGATCGCCGAGCTGCACCGTCTGAATCCGGCGGGACTCGGCGAACTCGATGTCGACAACCCGCGGCGGGTCTCCCGGGCGTTGGAGCGCTGTCTGGCGTCGGGCCGTACGCTCGGGGAGCTGGCGAAGGAGTTCGCGGCGCAGCCCGGGCCGTTTGCGGATTACGCCGTGGAACTGGTGCGATTGGACCGCGATCCGGACGAGCTCGCGCGGCGGATAGAGGCGCGCGTGGCGGCGATGTTGCGGGACGGACTCGTGGAAGAAGTGAAGCGGATGCGTCCGCAGGGTCTCGATGCCAATCCGAGCGCGGCGCGGGCGATCGGCTATCGGGAGGTGCTGGCCATGCTCGACGGGACGCTGCCGGAATCAGGACTGGCAGCGGCGATCACCCAGAACACGCGGGCGCTGGTGAAGAAGCAGCGGACGTGGTTTCGCACGCAGTTGCCGGAGCACCGCGTGGTGGCGGCGGCGGACTTGGCGGACGTCGGGTCGCTTTTTGCGGGCTGACGACGGGCGGTACGACATGGCGGGTGTGGACACCCGCCCTCCATTTTTTGGCGCGCGCGAGAGACCCTTACTTCGGCAGGTCGACGCGGAAGCGGGCCAGCGAAGTCCCCTCGAGCCGGCGCAATTCGGCGACGGCCTGGCGAAGGGCGAGCTGGGCGCTGAGTTCGTTGAAGCGGGCGTTCTCGAGATCGTCTTGAAACTGGAGCAGCACGCGGCTGGTGGAGAGGCCGGCGTCGTAGCGGGCCTTTTGCTGGTCGTACTGGCGTGCGGCGAGCTCGGTGGCCTTGGCGGCGATGTCGGCGGCGGTGCGATTGGTTTCCACGGCGCGCACGGCGGTGCGGACACTCACGACGAGCTGCTGTTCGACCTGCTCGAGCCGGATTTTCTGCGACATCAGCGAATTGGTGGCCTGGCGATAGCGGGCCTGATCGGCGCGGCGGCCCCAGGGTAGCGTGTAGTTGAGATTCAGGGACCAGTTGTTGCCGTGGTCGTGGGGCAGGTTGCTGATGGTCTCGACGTAGCTCACGTCGGTCGGACGCGCGGTGTAGCCGAGGGTGGCCTGCAGGTTCAGGTCGGGCTTCGTATTCCGCCTGGCGGTGTCGAGATTCAGCTCGGCCTGCTTGATGAGCTGCTCGGCGGTGAGGGTGTCGGGGTAGAAGTCGCGGGCGAGCTTGTAGGACTGGGCGAAGTTCGGCGCTCCTTCACGGTAGGTGTCGAAGGCGACCGGGCCGGGCCGGACCTCGAAGGTGGGCACGTTGATCAGGCTGAGCAGGCGTTCCTCGGCGTTTCGAACCGTCTGCTCCTGCTGGACGACGGCGCGGCGGCCGTTCTCGACCTGGACCTCGGCGCTGAGCACATCGAGATCGGTGGCGACGCCGCTGTTGCGCCGGGCACTCGTTTCGTCGAAGAGCCGGCGGGCGCCTTCCAAGGTGAGCTCACGGATGCGGAGCGCCTGCCGGGCGGCGACGAGCGAGTAATAGGCGTTCTCGGTGTCGGCGATGACGCCGAGGACGGCGCTCTTGTAGCCGATGTTGGCGATGGCGAGGCTGAGTTGCGCCTGCTGGATGGCGGCGAGTGCGGCCTGGCGGCCGAAGTCGCGCATCAGGGGCTGATTCAGCGTGGCGGAAACGGTGTTGCCGTAGCTCGGGTTGAGCAGCGAATTGGTGGAATTGGTGCCGGCCCGGGAGACGTTCGCGTTGATGGAAACGACGCCGTTGGTGGCCGTGATCCGCGGCAGGGTGGCGCCGAAGCGGGCGGTCGTATTGTCGTTGCGGGGACCCTCGGAGGCGGTGCCGTCGAGCCGGTTCGTGGTCGACGCGGCCTGCGTGAGCGACCGGGTGAGGCCGGCAGTGAAGGTCGGATCGTACACCGCCTCCTGGATGACGACATTCTCGCGGGTGTTCTCCAGGCTCAGGGCTTGGATCCGCAGGTTGAAGCTCTTTTGCAGCGCAAGAGCGATGGCCTCCTCGACGGCGAGCGGGCGGTCGGGCGCGATCACAATCGCGGAGCTGGCGGCGTCGGCTTGATTCTGGGCCCGGGCGAGAGAGGAGAACGCGAGCAGGGCGAAGAGGACGCGGGCGGAGAAGCGGGACATGAGGGAGGGATTGAGACCGGGGGCTGGACGTGCAGGAGAGAACACCGGTTACGAGGGAAAGTTACTTCCCTTGTTTCCGCCTCCAGAACCCGACGTGACGTTGAAGCCGGCCGGACTGGCGAGCGAGACGGAAAGCACCCCGGAAGGATGCATGGAATCGGCGGGCCTCTCGGCCGCCCAACCCCGCGGCGTCGGGGCCGTCGGGAAAAATGCGATCGGCCCGGCGCGAGGCCGGAGCCCGTCTCAGTTCACCTTCGGCTCGCTGCGCTTCAGTTCCTGCTCCACGAGCTCGGCGACGTAGGCGGAGGCGCCGAGGCGCGTGCCGAAATTCGCGAGCTGTCCCCGGGCGTCGATGTAGCGGGTGCTGGTCTCGCTCACGTCCGGCAATTTCTTTTCCGCAGCGTATACGAAGTGGCCCTTGTCAGGGTTGAGAACCATGTCCGAAACCTGGCCCTTCTCGAGCTGCTCGAGGGCCCCGAACAGGGAACGATCGGCATCCTGGGGCGGTTCACGGAGGGAGAAGGCCGGGAGTGTCTTGACCTCGAGCTTGAGGCTGGTGGCGCTGCTGGCGGCAGCGGCGGCGGCCTCGAAGGAATCCCCGGCCTTGAGCCGGGCCTCGAGCTGGGACTTCGCGGCCTTGCCGAGATCCACGAAGCGGCGGCGCTTTTCGTTCTCGATGTAGTCGCTGGACACGCGGTCGCGCACCTCGGTGAAGAGCGGTTTGCGGGTCGGGCGGGTTTCCTTCCAGAAGAGGATGAGTGCGCCGGTCGGCGTGGAGAGCGCGTCGGAAACCTTGCGGCTGTCGTTCAAACGGAAGGCCTCGTTCGTGATTTCCTGCGAGCCACCGAGTTCGGCGGGACCGGACTCGCGGGTGAAGGGGGAGAGCGGACGCATGGTCAGCTTGCGGTCGGCGAGAAACTTTTCGAGGGCGGGACCATCGCTGATCTTCTGGTTGTAGAGTTCGAGGGCCGCATCGCTGGCGGTCTTCACGGCGAGCTGCTTCGCGCGGTCGAACTTGAGCATCGCCTCCACGGAACCGCGCACGAGCGCGAAGTCGGCATCGGGCGTCGCAGGCGCCTTCGGGTCGGCCGGCTTGGCATCGGCGGGCTTCGGGAAACGCGCCGGGTTGGCGTCGTAGTAAGCGCGAACCTCGGCGTCCGTGACCGTGACGGTCGGAAGGTGGGCGAGGGCCGGGAAGTCGACGAAGGTCCCAATCACCTGCGGCTGGATGTCGTAGCGCCCACCGGCCTGCTCGAAGAACTGCGTCAATTCGGCGTCGGTCGGTTTGATGTCGGGCGCGTAGATCGAGTAGTCGGCGCTGGCGACGGCGAGGGTCCACTGCGTGTCCGCCCGGATAACCTGATTCTTGATGTCGACGGGAAGGACGTAGCCGGGTCCGCCCAGCAGCTTGTTGACCTTCTCGGCGCGGACGTCGTCGCCCAGGACGCGGGCAATATCAGCCTCGGTCACGCCGCGGGGATTGGTCTTCAGGCCGTCGCGAAATTTTTCATAGGCCGAGGCGTCGAAGCCGCCGGTCTGGCTCATGAACATCCGCAGACCCTTGATGGCGTCGGTAATTTCGGCGGTGGTCGCAGCCGGGATGTGCCACTGGCTGGCGAGGTGGAGGGTGGCGGCGCGCTGGAAGGCGTAGTTTTGGAGCTGATCCGCGTTCAGGCCGGAGAAGCCGCCGAGTTGGAGGTCGGCACTGATGCTGGCATCACCAACGAGCCGCTGCTGATCCTCGGCCTGGTTCAGATTGTACGAGAAGAACTGGCGTTCGCGCACGCGGCGGTCGCCTTGACCGATGCCGGGGGCGGCACCGATGGTGAAGACGAAAGAGATGATGACGACGGCCAGCAGTACCGCGAAAATCGTGCGGAAATGGTGCTGAAAGTACTTCTGGATCCAGGAAATCATGGGTCGAAACGCCGCAAGCTAGGTTGAGCCCCGTGGGTGGCAAGGGTGAAGTAGGTCGGGGGAGGACGGCGGCGCTAACGAAGCGTGGCAAATGCGCTCTGGCATGGCCGCCGAAGGAACTTAGCCCGCAGCGTGAGAGCCTGGCAGGGCTACACTCAAGCCGCGACAACCCGCAGTGAGGGTCCCCTGCGTCGTACCTCAGAGCGGCTTCAGCCGGCGCATGCCCAGCGCGAAAGTGGGCCGCGACTCGTCGAACGGGTGCTCGGTGAACAACTGGTCGAGGTTCTTCTGAAAAAAGTCCTGCTCGCCCAGCCGGTTCAGCGCGGTGTCGTATTGAGAGACGAGTGGGTCGATGTGCTCCAGCAGGTTCCCGATCGGATTCTCGCCGAGGTTGTCGTCGAGAGTCTTGAATTCGAACAGCGTGATCCGATTCAGGGGACGGGCGGGCTGGTAAAGATAGTCGGACGACGAAGTCGCGTCGGCCTCGGGCCGCACCGTGGTGACCAGCTTGAGCTGGACGAGCCGGTTCACGCACTCGTTGAGCAACTGGGTCGGGACCTTGAGCATCGTGCTGAGGTCGGACGCGGAAACCGGCGGCAGGCACTCGGAAAACCGGCGGCAGATCGTCAGGAAAACGACCAGCGACAACCGCTCGCGCATCGACTCGGTCAGCGTGCTCCAGGCCGCCTGGCTGTTGCGGAAGTGCACGTTCTGGATCGCGTAGCTCACGATCCCCCCGATCAAAACGCAGAGCCAGAAGATATACAGGACCGACAGCAGCACGAGCGGCAGGGCGAGGCTGCCGTAGAGGTTTTTCTCCAGCACGACGCGCTTCACGTAAAGGAACGCGGCGAAGTTATTCAGGGCGAGCAGGAAGGTCACCACCAGCGCGCCGACGAAGGCGGGCCACCAGAAGACCCGGGTGTTGGGGATGACCCGGTAGAAGAGCATCAGCAGCAGCGCGAGCAGGGCGAACGACAGCACGGGGAGCGACCAGCTCAGTGACTGCATCAGGCCGTAGCCGACCGGCAGGTTTTCGCGGAAGACGTTCACGAAGGTGCCGGCGCCGAGCAGGGCCACGGCGGTGAAGAACAGGACCGCGCCCAAGGTCAGGACGGTCCAATAGAGGACGACGCGCATGAGGACGGAGCGGCCCTGCCGGACGCCCCAGATGTCGTTGAAGGTGTCCTCCACCTCCTTGAACATCATCAGCACGATCAGAAGCAGGGAGAACACGCCCAGCGCGCCCATTGAGCCGGACTGCGAGGCGCTGATGATGTTGTTAATCGTGTCGACGATGGTCGGATTGACCGTCGCCTGGCTGGCGGTGATCGACTCGTACTGCTCGAGCTGCGGCGCGACGACCTTGATCATTTTGCTGAGCGTGTCGGCGACGAGATTCGGGTCGTTCTTCCCGAGGGCAAAGCCGGCCACCAGCACGGCGATCGCGATCAGCGGGCCGATGCCGAGCAGTGAACTGAAACCGAGGGCTGCGGCGCGGGAGAAGACGCGCGTTTCCCGACAGACCGTGAGGGTGATCGATAAGACCCGCAGGACCGCGAAACAGCGGCCCTTGATCGAACGATCCTTCAGGAGGGCCGTCTGCCAAATCTGCTTCTGGTAAACGTGGACGAACCGCGCCCAGCCGTCCGCCAGCCGCCGGCGATGAGTGGGGGAAGGTTGCGCCGCGTGGGCCACAGCATCAGTGAGACAGGAAATACCAGGCGAGCGTTCCCATGCCGCCGATGCCAGCCGCGGCGGCCACGACGGCCGGAACGATACTGACGAAGACGGTGCAGAGATACAGCCCAGCCGACCCAATCGCGACCTGCATCAGTGGCAGGCCCAGTCCTTGGGCGTAGAAAATGAATCCAGCCAGACCGAAGCCGAGGGCCGCGCGGAAGCGAACGAACGGGTAGATCGTGGCCATGCCGAGTCCGAGCATGATGGTCAGGAAAACGTCGAGCACGCCGAGAACCACCAGCGGGCTGCCGACGATCTTGAGCGGATCTCCCGAGAGCAGCACGTCCGTCGAAGGGAGAATTTCCCCAGCCGCCGCAAGGAGAACTGTGACCGTCGCGCCGATCATGCCGATCTTCGCCGCCTTCATCATCGCGATCTGCGGATCGGATTTGTCCTTGGTCTCGTCGGTCCGGCCCTCGGCCGCGGCGAGCATGTCATTGACGGTGATCGCCTTCGCGTTCTCGTCCGGCTTGTTGAGCGTCTTGATCTCCTTGGGCTTGAGGATGAGCTTCTTCTTCTCCGGATAAACGGCGGCCATGAGCTCGGCGTTCGCGCTCAACGCGACCCACTGCTCGGTGCCGGCATCGTAGACGAGCGTCTCGGCCGTGACCTGTCCTGCCTCGGCGAGGGAGGACACCTGGTCGACACTGAAGGGCCCGCGGGCCTCGGTCTCGTTCGCGTTCCGGATGTACAGTTCCTGCGTGGCCATGCGCGGAGGCTGGCAGCCGCCGCAGGTGCGGCAAGAGCGTTTTGTTTCGCCGCGCCGTCCGGTTACATCCGGGTCAACGTGCGCAGTCCGAGCAGTTGCAGGCCTGTTTCGAGGATCAGCAGCGTGCGGGCGCAGAGGAGAAGACGCCGGGCCCGCACGGCCGGATCGTCCACCAGCACCTTGTCCGCGACGTAGAAGGTGCTGAATTCCCCGGCGAGTTCATACAGATACAGGCACAGAAAATGCGGCCGAAGCTGCGCGGTCGTCAGCCGGAGCGCCGGCGCGAAGCCGGTCAGCTTGCGGGCCAGGGCCAGCTCGGCGTCGGTCTCGGGGGCACTGGCTCCCGCGATCGCGGCGGCGTCGAACGGCGCCACGCCGAGCTTGCGGAAGATCGAGTGGATCCGGGTCACGGCGTACAAGAGGTACGGCGCCGTGTTGCCCTCGAACGAGAGGATCTTGTCCCACGCGAAGATGTAGTCGCTGCTCCGGTTCTGCGAGAGATCCGCGTAGCGCACGGCACCGATGCCGACCGCCTGGGCGATGTCTCGTCGTTCCGCCTCGGGCAGTTCGGGGGACTTCTCCGTGACGAGGGTGAACGCCCGGTCGACGGCCTCGGCGAGCAGGGCCTTCAGTTTAATCGGGTCGCCGGAGCGCGTCTTGATCGCCTTGCCGTCCTCGCCGAGAATGGAACCGAAGGTGACGTGTTCGAAGCGCGGCAGCTTGCGCCCGGTTTTGGCGAACCACTTCTGCGTGGTGAGCCAGAGCTGCTCGAAGTGATCGCTCTGGCGGGTGTCGGTGAGGATCGCGATGACGTCGGCCTTAAAATGCTCCGTCCGGTACAACATCGTCGCGAGGTCGGTCGACGCGTAGTTCGAGGCGCCGTCGGATTTGCGGATGATGAACGGCTGGGTCTTGAACCGGGGATGCTCGGGATGGAATACGACGAGCGCACCCTGGGATTCCTCGGCCAGCGCGGCCGCGGTGAGCTCATCGTAGACCTGCTGGAGCTTGTCGTTGTAGAAGCTTTCCCCGAGCTGGACGTCGAAGCGGATGTCGAGCTGCCGGTAGATCTCGGCGAACGCGGTGGCGCTGATCGCGTTGATCCTGTTCCAGAGGGCGAGGTTTTCGGCGTCGCCGGCCTGCAGCTTCACCAGCTCGGCGCGGGCTGCATCGAGTTTCGCCGGGTCCTCCTTGGCCGCGGCGTCGGCGGCCTTGTAGAGCCGCTCCAGTTCCTCGAGCGGATCGGCGGCCAGGGCGTCGTCGTTGCGCAGGTGCTTGAAGCCCCAGATCAGTTTGCCGAATTGCGTGCCCCAGTCACCGATGTGGTTGTCGCGCACGACTTCAGCCCCGCAATATTCGAGCAGCCGGCAGATGGCCTCGCCAATGACCATGCCGCGCACGTGTCCGACATGAAGCTGTTTGGCGGTGTTGGGGGAGCTGAAGTCCACCACCTGTCGCAGGCCGCGGTAAAAAGCGGAGGCTCCCGACTTCAGGTGCTCGGTCGAGTCGTAGGCTTGGAGCCAGGCGAGCAGGGTGGCGGGCTTCAGGCGAAAGTTGATGAACCCGGGGCCGGCAATCGAGGCCTCGGCGACGGTCGCCAGTTCCGGGGGCAGGGCAGCCAGGAGTTGGGTGGCCACCGCCCGCGGATTCAGCTTTCGGGCCTTGGCGTAGCCGAGGACGCCATTGGCCTGGACGTCACCGTGGCGCGGGTCGGCTGTGCGCACCTCCGGATCGAAGCCCGGCTCCAGACCGGCGCGGGTGGCGGCGGCCCGAAGGGTCGCATCCAGATCGGCGGCGATGTCGAACGAAACGTGCATCCCGGCGAGGAAACCGGAACGCGCGCGCCGCGTGCAAGCTTTTGCCGTGATGGCGTCTGCCGCGTCGGGTCGGGGCCGGCGGGCCACTTCGGGGTCGTTGGTCTCGCCTTGACGCAACTCGCTCGCGCCGAAGGACCCGGGTGTTGGGAAGGCCCCACTCTGACGGGGTACACACCCAATGGCGGGCCGGCGTCACCGGGTTTATTATACGCGTTTCTGCAAGGCCACTGGGTCGGCGGCGGGCGGGTTTGAGCTCGACTTTTCCGCTGAAGCACATTGGCTGGCAAACTTTTCCGCGCCCGGGGCGTCCCCCGGCAGGCGTATCCTACACACACCTATGACGAGCAAACGAAACATCCCCACGCGACGTTTCATCAAGCCGACGTTCAACTTCCTTATTGAGAAGAAGCGCGACGGCGGTGAATTCAGCCAGGAGGAGATTCGGTACATCATCGACAGCACGCTCGATGGCGAAATGCCCCGGCACCAGCTGGCGGCCCTGGCCATGGCGATCTACTTTTCCGGCATGTCGGCCCAGGAGACGGCCGACTTGACCGAGGAGATGATGCTCTCTGGTGAGGTGATCGACCTCTCGCACATCGCCAAGCCGAAGATCGACAAGTACTCGACCGGCGGCGTGGGCGACAAGACGTCGCTCGTGCTTGTGCCGCTCGCGATGGCGTCGGGTGTCGTTGTGCCGATGATGTGTGGCGTCGAACACGACTACATCATCAGCACCCTCGAGAAGCTCGCCGCGATTCCCGGCTTCAAGAGCAACCAGACCAACGAACAGTTTTCCTCCCAACTCGCCCGCATCGGCGGCGCGATTATCGCCCAGACCGAGGACCTGGCTCCCGCCGACGCGAAGTTCTACGAGCTCCGCAAGGACACCGGCACCATCCCGAGCCTTCCGCTCATCACCGGCAGCGTGCTTTCCAAGAAGCTGGCCGAGGGTTCCGAGGGCCTCGTGATCGATGTGAAGTGGGGCAACGGCTCCTTCATCAAGGATCTTGAACAGGCCAAGCAGCTCGCGCGCTCGATGACCCGCGTGGGTCGCTCGATGAAGCGTCGCTGCGTCGCGCTCGTCACCGACATGAACCAGCCGCTCGGTGACACCGTCGGCACGTCCCTCGAGGTCAAGGAAGTGATCCAGTTGCTCAAGGGTCAGGGTCCGGAGGACATGAAGGAACTCGTCCTGAAGCTCGGCATGGAGATCGTCCGGCTCGCCGGCGTCGCGGGTTCGACCCTCTCGGCCAAGCAGACCGTCCAGCGACATCTCTCCGACGGCTCGGCGCTCGAGAAGTTCAAGGACCTCGTCAAAGCCCAGGGCGGCGACATCTCCTACATCGATCATCCCGAGAAATTCCCGGCGGCCCGGCACATCCGGAAGCTGCCCGCCCCGAAGCGTGGCTACGTGCACACGATTAACGCGGCCATGATTGCCCGCGGCGTGCACCTGCTCGGCGCCGGCAAGGAGCATGCGCACGACAAGATCGATCACTCGGTTGGCGTCTCGGAAATCAAGAAGGTCGGCACCCAAGTCAAGCAGGGCGAGCCGCTGATGATGATCCATTACAACGACGAGGCGAAGCTCGAGCAGGCCTTGGAGTACTTCAAGAACGCCTACCGGCTGGCGCCGAAGCGGCCCACGCCCCCGCCGCTGATTGTCGAACGCGTCGCCTAGGAAATCGCTGCGCGATTTTCTTGGGATGAGTTTTCGGGCCGGCCTTCTGGGCCGGCCTTTTTTGTCCCGGTACGCGGCTCGATCCCGACGTCAAAAAAATTGCCCGCCACGCGGGGCTCGTCCCTTGTGCAGCCATGACCGAATCCACGCCCTTCGCGCAGCCGTCGCGGCCCTCCGCCCCGGTGCCGCCGATCGATCGCTCCGCGTGGCCCAAGCCGTGGGCGCAGTTGAAATATTTCACCTTCCAGCCTGCGATCTTCCCGCGGCTGCTCGGCCAGGTTTCGTCCGACGCCCGTCCCGGTGACTTCGTCAACGTCTACGACAAGAACGGCAACCTCGCAGGCGGCGGACTCTTCAATCCCCGCGCGAAGATTCCGCTCCGCGTCGTATGCCACTCCACCGAGCCGGTGGCGGAATCGTATTTTGAAGGAGCCATCCGTCGCGCCGTCGCCCTGCGCCGGGATCTCTTCCAACTCGATGCCGTCACCGACGCCTACCGGCTGATCAACTCGGATGGTGACGGCCTCAGCGGCCTGATGATTGATCGGTACGGCGACGTGCTGCTGTGCGAGGTCCACAGTCTCGGCATCGCGCAGCGCCTGCCTGGATGGTTGCCGCTGCTGCACGAACTGTGCGGCACGAAGTTCGCCCGGGTGCATGTTGATCACGACCTCGGCAGTCTCGAAGGGATCAAGCCGTCGATGTTCAACGCCACCAACACGGCGGCGCCGCGGCTGGTGAAGATCACCGAGCACGGCATCCGTTACGAGGTGGACTTCGCCGAGGGTCACAAGACGGGGTTCTTCTGCGATCAACGCGACAACCGCCGCGCCCTCTCTCGGTTTACGAAGGGTGCGCGGGTGCTCGATCTGTGCTGCTACACCGGCGGCTTTTCACTCAACGCCAAGGTCACCGGTGGCACGGAGGAGGTGACGGCCGTCGATCTCGATGAGGTCGCGCTCGCCCAGGCGAAGCGCAACTCGAACCTCAACCAGGCCCGGCTGAAATTCGTGCATGCCGACGCCTTCGCCTATGCGCGACAGATGCAGAGCAACGGGGAGAAGTGGGACGTCGTCGTGCTCGATCCGCCAAAGTTCATTTTCACCCGCGATGCCCACGGCAATTGGGAAGGCCGGCAGAAGTACGAGGACTTGAACCTGCTCGCGATCTCGCTGGTGAAGCCGGGCGGGATTTTCGTCACCTGCTCGTGCTCCGGCCTGCTCTCGCTCGAGGACTTCGAGGCCCACGTGATCAAGGCGGCGCACCGGCAGGATCGCCGGCTGCAGTTCTTCGATCGCACCGGTCCTGGACCGGATCATCCCGTGTTCTCGAACTGTCTCGAGAGTCGTTATCTCAAGGTGCTTTGGGCGCGTGTCGCGTGAATCGGCCGGACTCAGTCAGCTCCAGCCTGAACGCACCTGTCGAGGTGTGCGCGCTAAGTTCGGCATTGCTGTGCCGATTGCGTTGCCGCAAAGATTTTTTTGGAATGACGGCATACACGTTAGCCAGAGGCGTGAGGGTGGGATGCGCGATGGTGCTGCTCTCCGCCGCCGCCCTGTTCGCAGCCGAGAAGTCGCCGCTGCTCGGGCTGACGCGTGAACAGTTGCTCGACAAACTGGGCGAGCCCAAGAGTCAGCTCGCGGCCGGCGGTCGTGAGGTCATTCTCTTTGCGCGCGAGCGCGTGGTGCTGCGCAACGGAATTGTCGTCGAGGCCGACAATGTTGCACCCGACTTTGGGGCCCGCCGCGCGGCTCCCCCCGCGGTGCCGACCCCGGCGCCAGCGGCTGCACCTGCCGCGGCCCCGACGTCAGCCGCGAACCCTGTGACTGTCACGGGCGACCCGACACCAAACGCGGGGAGCGTCGCGCCCCAATCGCCACCGGTCGCCCCCGCGGGCGCTCCTGCGCCCGCCCCGGTTGCCGCGGGTTCGACCGATGTCGCTGCGCCCGCTCCCGCCGCGCCAGCGGAACCGCAGCTCGCCATCAAGTCGGTCCGGCCTCCTTCCGCCGGTGGTTCACGTCCCGCTCCGAGGAGCGAGCCGTCGGCAGCTCCGGTGGCCGCGACGCCCGCGGCTGGTGCGCCGACCCAGAAGTCGGTTTTTCCGGTCGCGGCGACCGATACGCCCCCGACCGCTCCGGTCGCTCCGAAGGCGGACCCCGTGACTCCAGCGGTGGACAAGGTCCCGGAATCGGCCGCGTCCCCGGCGACCGCCGTCGCATCATCCGCCCCGTCGCCGCTCGCCGCCGAGCCGACGCCGGTTGATCGTCCGGACGGGCCTGACGTCGCGCCCACGGCCGAGCCGGCCAAGGGCACGGCCAAGAAGGTCGCAACCAAGCGTCAGTCGGCTGATCCCGATTTTCCCGAGCCCAAGGAGGTCATCTTCACCGGACGCACCTACCTCTTTGCCGCCATCATCATCGGTGCGGGTGCGGGCTTTTTGATTTGGCGGCGGAATCAGCGCCAGCTTGAGCTCGCCGCCTCCGCCGTTTCGCGGCCCCCTTTCAGCTTCGCGCCGGCGGCCAGCGAGGGTGCGATGGTTCCGGCGGAGCTCCTTGCCAGTCTCGAGTGGAAGCGCTTCGAAGAACTGGTCGCTGCTTATTATAGCAGGACCGGCGTCGTGGCGGTCAGGACCAAAGCCGGCCCGGACAGCGCCGTGCACATCAAGATTTCCTGGAAGGGCGAGGCCCGGCCGTTCGCGCTCGTCCAATGCCTCGCGCATCCGATGGGACTCGTCGACGTGACCCGCATCCAGGAGTTGTTCGCGGTGCTCACGACCGAGGACATCCGTCGCGGGTATGTCGTGACCACAGGCAAGTTCAACGTGGCCGCTCGCGACTTCGCCGAGGAGAAGCACATCACTCTGATCTCCGGCGATCTGCTGCTGGAGAAGGTGAACGCGCTGCCGCCGCCAGTCAGGGCGGAGTTGCTGCAGCAATTTTCCGTCGGCGACTACACGACGCCGAGCTGTCCGAAATGTGATGCGAAGATGGTGCGGTCCGACGACGACCCGAAAATCTGGAAGTGCCAGACGCATCCGGAGGCAACCGTTCGGGCTTGGAAGTAAGCCAGTGCGTGGACAGCCGGGCGCGCCGGGTGCCACGCCGTCAGCTCAGCCGATCATTCTTCGCGCGCGCTCAGAAATGACGGGGCAATCACACGATCAGTTAGCCTCGCAGCCGCCAGCAGGACGGTTGCGACAGAGTCCGATCCTTCGTTCGGCTGGCGTCAGACGCGGCCGAGATACGAGCCATCCACCGTGCTGACCTTGATGACTTCCCCGGCCTTGATGAAGAGCGGGACCTGCACGATCATGCCGGTCTCGAGCTTGGCCGGCTTCTGCACGTTGCTCGCGGTGTCGCCTTTCACGCCATCGGCGGATTCGACGATCTTGAGCGCGACGGTGGAAGGGAGGTCGACGGAGAGCGGGCGCTCGTCGACGAAGAGGACGTCCACTTTGCCGCCGGCGGCGAGATAGTTGGTCACGTCACCAAGCTGCGTCGCCGTGATGTCGATCTGCTCGAACGTGTCCGGATCCATGAACGAGTAAGTTTCGCGATCCGCGTAGCTGAACTCGAGCGTGCGACGATCCGTCGGGAGCACTTCGATGGTGTCCGTCGACGCGAAGCGCTGGTCGAGGGCCTTGCCGTAGCGAAGATTGCGCATCTTGATCTGCACGAACGCCCGCAAATTTCCCGGCGTGCGGTGCTGGGTTTCCATGACGAGATGCGGCTCGCCGTTGAACTTAATCACTTGGCCTTTGCGAATATCGTTGGCTGCGGGCATGACAGGAGGACGTTGCGGGCTGGCTGTTTTGGAGCGAGAAAGGGTCCAGAGTGGGGAAGCGTCCTCGCGAGTGTCAAGCCGCAGACTGGCTCGGAACCGCGACCACCACCTCCGCCCATCTCCGCGCTTGCGCTGGGTGTCGCCCGCTGTCGAAAGTGCGGTCAGCCAATGAAACAACGCACCCTCGCGCGCGAGGTCTCCATCAAGGGCAGCGCCCTCCACACCGGAGATGCCGTCACCCTGACCATGAAGCCCGCGCCGGCGAACACCGGCATCGTGTTCAAACGAATGGACCTCAGCGGTGAGCCGGAATTGCGGCCGCGGGTCGACCAGGTCACGGACCTCGTCCGGGCGACGACCATCCAGTCCGGTCACGCCAAGATTCACACCGTCGAACACGTCCTCAGCGCGCTGCATGGATGCGGCGTCGACAACGTGATCGTGGAGATGGACGCCTCCGAGCCGCCGATCATGGACGGTTCGGCGCGGCCGTTCGTGGCGTTGATCCAGCAGGGCAAGCCGGTCGAGCAGGACGCGGAGCGGGTGTACTTCCATCTCGATGCGCCGATTTCCGTGACCCGCGGCAACTCGTCGATCATCGCGCTGCCGTCCGAGGAATTTAAGATTTCGTGCACGTCGGCCGACGATCGCGGGATCCACACCCAGTTCCTCTCCCTGACGATCGATCCGGAGAGTTACACCAACGAGATCGCGGCGGCGCGGACGTTTACGATCTACGAGGACATCGAGGAATTGCTGAAGCTCGGCAAGATTCGCGGCGGCTCACTCGACTGCGCGGTTGTCATCCGGGGCGACAAGATCATCTCGAAGGAACCGCTGCGGTTCAAAGACGAGTTCGTCCGGCACAAGATGCTCGATATCATCGGGGACGTCATGCTCCTCGGGCTGCCGTTGAAGGCCCACATCGTCGCGACGCGCCCCGGCCACGCGATCAACGCCGAACTGACGAAGCTGCTCTTCGCGAAGCTGCAGGCGCGCAAGGACGCGCCGAAGAAGAAGGAACGCGCCGCGGCTGACCCGGCGGTCGAGGAGACTTCCATCGACATTCGCGGCATCCTCGAGGCCCTGCCGCATCGTTATCCATTCCTGATGCTCGACCGCGTCGTCGAATTGAAGGGCGCGGACGAATTGACGGCGTTGAAGAATGTCTCGTTCAACGAACCCTACTTCCAAGGCCACTACCCGGGAAATCCCGTCATGCCCGGCGTGCTCCAGATCGAGGCGATGGCTCAGGCGGCCGGCGTTCTCATGATGCGGCGCATGTCCACCGAGGGCAAAACCGCCCTCTTCATGAGCTGCGACAAGGTGAAGTTCCGCCGCGCCGTGCGCCCCGGCGATCAGCTCATGATCCATGTCCGCATGACGAAGAGCCGGGGCAACAAGATCGGCATGGCCGAGGGCGAGTGCACGGTGAACGGCCAGGTGACGTCTTCCGCCGACCTGATGTTCGCGCTCGTCGACAACTCCGAGGTCAACTGAGGGTATGGCGGCGAAGATCCACGCGACGGCGATCATCGAACCGGGCGCGCAGCTTGGCGCCGGGGTCGAGGTGGGCGCCTATGCCTACGTCGGCGGGGCCGTTACACTCGGAGAGGGGACGCGCCTCCATCATCACGCGTCGGTCGAGGGCAACACGGTCCTCGGTCGCAGTTGCGAGATTTTCCCTTACGCGTGCATCGGCGGGAAGACGCAGGACCTGAAATTCAAGGGCGGCAACCCCGGCCTCCGCATTGGCGACCGGAATGTCTTCCGCGAATACGTCACGGTCCATTGCGCGACCAATGACGGCGATGTCACGCGCGTCGGCTCGGACAACGTCCTGCTCGCAACCTGCCACATCGCGCATGACTGCGTGCTCGGCAGTCACATCATCATGAGCAACGGCGCCGTGCTCGCCGGCCATGTGCACGTCTCGGATCACGTCGTGATCGGCGGCTACGGCGGTGTGCATCAGTTTTGCCGGCTGGGCGCCTATTCCATGCTCTCGGCGACGGCCAAGCTCGTGCAGGATTTGCCGCCGTTCTTCATCGCGGACGGCACGCCGGCCGAGGTGCGCGCGATCAACAAGGTCGGATTGGAGCGGCACGGATTTTCCGCGGATCAAATCGATCGGGTGAAACAACTCCACCGCGTGCTGTATCGCGACGGGCTCAACCGGACGCAGGCGCTGGAGAAGATCGGCGCGCATGCCGAGGCCGGCAGCGCCGAGTTCAAGCTCGTGCTCGAGTTTGCCCGCGGCAGCGAACGCGGACTCGCCCCCGGTTCGCGGTAGTCAATCCGGCGGGCGGAAGCGCCGCTTTTCCGATGGAGGGCCGGTGCCCCCACCGGCCGCGGCGTTGCCTTAGGCGTCTTGGCGGGTGTGGGCACCCGCCCTCCATGGCCAGGCCTAGGATTTCACTTCTTCTTGTACACCGTCGCCGGGTCGAACAACCGCTGCGCCGCGAACTCGAGCTTCATCGACGTGGGATCCCCGGCCTTCGCCTCCGCCGTCAGCGCGCGATAGAAACACGACTTGTAGCCGTTGTGGCACGCGGCACCGCCGACGCTCTCCACCAGCAACATGATCACGTCCTGGTCGCAATCGACCCGCAGCGACTTCACCTGCATCGTGTTGCCGGACTCCTCGCCTTTGACCCAAAGCTTGTTCCGGGAGCGGCTCCAATACGTGGCCTTCTTCGTCGCGATCGTGTGCGCGAGCGACTCGGCATTCATGAACGCGAACATCAGCACCTCGTTCGTGACGTGGTCGCAGGTGATGCACGGGATCAGCCCGTCCGGGCCGAACTTCGGTTGCAGCAGCGTCCCGAGTTCAATCTCGGCCGTCGACGTGCGGGCAGGGAAGGAAAGGGTGCTCATGGGATCAAAGAGAGTCAGGAAATGCCGCCGAGCTGGCGGAGATAGTCGAACGTGTAGAGTCCAGTGCGGTGGCCGTCGCTGAAATCGAAACGAATCGCGTAGTTGCCGATGCGTTCCCAGCTCACGACCTCGACGCCGGGGAAGGTCTTCGGACCATCACCCCCATAGCGGTTGCCGAGGATGTCGCCCTCGCCCTGGTTCGAGGCGCTCGGCGACGCAGCGCGGAGCTTTTCGAAGCCGAAGTAGGTTTCGCGGCCGTCGTCCCAGACGATCGCGACTTCCTGACCGATAAGCTGAAGGTTGGCCGGCTGGTGCATGGTGCGGGAAGGAAGAGCTAGGATTCAACGAGTCGGGAAGAACAGCAAATTTCCTGCGGAGGTCCATTTGCGTCGGCGTAGAAAAGAGGGAACGGTGACCTCGGATTAAGCGCGCAGTGGCAAAGGCGCACGGGGAACGCGAAGAGCCGGAATGGCCTGTTTCCACTCCGTGCGCTCCGTGGTCAAAATTCCGGAGCTAAACGCCCCGCGCAGAAAATCCGGCCCCTCCGGCCATCCTGTCCAACTCCGGATCACTGCAACGTCGCGCGCAACTGAACGAGCAGTTGGTCGAATTGGTCCACGCGAACGAATCCCCGGCGCGGAAACTCGAGGTCGAAGATGACGTAAATCGAAAGCAGCAGGCTCCCGGCAAAGCAGAGAATGTGGAGCCAGTTCCGGGTCTTGCTCGCGGCGAGGCCATAGCCCGCCATGGCGGAGCAAATCAGCGCGAGCACCAGGAGCAGCACGAAGATCACTCGCGTCCAATCCCTACGGGG
>CANJCM010000054.1 GCA_947472765.1 Opitutia bacterium | reverse complement strand
CATGGTCAGATCGTCTGGGAACCATGGAGCCCCGAAGCGGTGGCCAAGCTGCGCGCCGAAGGCCGCACGCTCTACGTTGATTTCACCGCCCGCTGGTGCGCGACCTGCCAGACGAACAAGAAACTCGTCTTCGGGTCCGATGAGGTGAAAGCGTACTTCGCCGCGAACAAGATCGTGACGCTGCGTGGCGACTGGACGAACAAGGATCCACGCATCACCGCCGAACTCGCGAAATACAGCCGTTCCGCGGTGCCCTTCAACGTCCTGTGGGCGCCGGGCACGGATGAGCCCGTGATCCTGCCGGAGCTTTTGACGCCGAACGTCGTGCTCGAGGCCTTGCGCAAGACCGGCCAGCCGGCGGCAGCCTCGGGCCGCGTCGCGTCGCGGTGAAGAAACGCCGGTCAGTGGCGTGGCCGGCCGGACAGATTCCCAAACTTACTCCTCCGACCGCGCTCCCCGCCCGTTCAGCAACGTCTCCTCGTAATCGAGCAGTTGCTGCAAGGGCCGGTGAACGTCGTCCGTGATCGTGTCGTTGCGCCAGAGTTCGTCCACCGCGGCGCGCTCCGCGGCGAGGGCGGCGAGCCGGAAGCTTCGTCCGGCCGCAAGACGCCGGCTCGCGACGTTGCGAGTCTCGCCTTCCATCGCGAGTTCGGCCCGGCGGTGTTCGTACTCCGCGGCGACATGACGCAGGGCCTCATTTTCGTCGGCCGATATCGCGGTGGACTCCATCGCCCGCAGCGCCGCGAGTCCCGCCTCGACGGCGGCAAGCCGCGCGAGGTGCTCTTCGCGTCCGTGCATGCCATCCTCGCGCAACCCGAGCCGGCGAATCAGCGCCTCCAGCGTGGTGCCTTGGACGAGGAGCGTCGCGAGGACGATGCCGCCCGCGAAGAAGATCACGAGGTCGCGGCCGGGGAACGGCGTTCCGTCCGCCAGCGTCAGCGGAATTGAAAGCGCCGCCGCCAGGGTGACGGTTCCGCGCATCCCGGCCCAGCCGCCGACGAGGTTCTCCCTCCACGATGGGCAACCGCCATCGCGACGCGTGCAGGTAAACGAGAGGGACACTCCGGGCACAAAGCCGAGCAGTCGCAGCAACATCGTCACGCCCGCCAGTACCGCCACGAACAAGCCGAGTTGCGCCGGCGGAAATTGTCCCGCCACGGCGCGCGTCAACGCGGGCAGTTGCAGACCCAGCAGGAGAAACGCGAGGCCGTTGAGCCAGAACAACACCATCGTCCACACGCTCCACGTCGTCCGCCGCGTCTCGACGTCCATCCGGATCGGATCGCGCCAGCCCGAGTAAAGTCCGGCCGCGACGACCGCGAGCACGCCCGAAACATGGACGCTCTCCGCGGCGAGGTAGGCCGCGAATGGCGTGAGCAAAGAAATCGTCGTCTCGGTGAAGGGCTCGGCATTGCCGGTATGGCGGAGCAGATCCCGCAACCGGCCCACCGCATAGGCCAGAATCAGCCCGATGAGCAGCCCGCCCAGCGCGAGGAACACGAACTCGAGCGCGATCGCCCGCAGCGAGAAGGTACCCGCGACCATGGCCGCGAGCGCGAACTTGAATGCCACCAGCCCCGTGGCGTCGTTCATCAGACTTTCGCCGTTCAACACGATGCGAAGGCGCGTCGGAACCTTGAGTCGCTCCGTGATGGCGTTGACCGCGACGGCGTCCGTCGGGGACACCAGCGCGCCAAGCGCAAACGCCATTGCGGGCGGCAGTCCCGGGACGAGCCACCAGGCCACGAGCCCCACCCCGAGCGTCGTGAAAATCACCAGCCCCGTTGCGAGCAGCAGAATCGCCCCGCGGGCCCGCGCGAATTCCCGCAGCGGCATCGTCCAGCCGTCCGCGAACAGCAGCGGCGGCAGGAAGCAGACAAAGAAGAAACCCGGATCCAGTTCGACCCGCGGAAAGCCGGGCAGAAATCCGCAGCCGAGTCCGCCGAGCACGTAGGTGATGGGGGCGGGCCAGGGCAGCCAGCGCGACATGACCCCGAAACCCGAGACAAGCAGCAGGAGGACGAGCGCATGGTGAAAAGCGGCCACCGCCAGTCGCTAGCCGCGCCGATCAAATCGGGCAAGACCGCGAACCGGGCGCGCGCGTGTTCCGAGTGGCACGGGTCTCCCGACCCGTGAAGGTAGTACGCCCTCTCTTCGGCAACCTCACGGGTCGGAGACCCGTGCCACGGCCGGCACCTCCGGAGATGGATGCTGGGATGCGATTGGAAGCTTGCCCCACTTCACTGCCTCGACTCATTCAAGCACCAGTTACCCCACCCCCATCACGTCCCTCCGCGGGACACCACCCACGAAACTGGACCGGGTCGTCCGACTCGCGTCCGCAGGAGATTCAATCATGCGTCACAGAAACTGGATACTGGTCTTGAGTGTCATCTTCTCCGTCCTGCTCGCGCCTGCCTTCGCCCAGGAGGCCAAGGGAACCAAGGGCGGCGATTCCGCCGCGAAGAAGAAAGGTCCGCCCGCTCCGGGCATGGTCCTCACGTCGCCTGCGTTCGCCGACGGCGGCACGATTCCGATCAAGTACAGCCAGGCGGCTCCGGGCGCGGCCCCCGGCGAGGGCACCTCGCCCGCGTTGAACTGGACCAATGCACCCGCCGGCACGCAGTGCTTCGTGCTCCACATGCATGACCTCGAAGTGGCCCGCAACGGCACCACCGACGATCAGGTGCACTGGCTCGTCTGGCCGATTCCCGCGACTGCCACCGGTCTGCCCGAGGGCGTGGCCAGGGGCGATCGCCTGCCCGACGGCAGTTTCCAGACCAGTGCGACCGGTCGCGTTTACCGCGGACCCGGTGCCGGCGCGAATGGCCCGCCCCACCACTACACCTTCGAAATCTACGCCCTCGACACCAAGATCGACGTCCAGCCGGTCGCGGATCCGTTCGAGACGCGGAAGCTGGTGATGGCCGCCATGCAGGGCCACATCCTCGCGAAGGCCGTCACGATGGGTCTCTTCCGCCGTCCGCAGTAAAATCACCGGGCGGATTAAAAATTACCTCCGCCAATCGGGCGTGGACGAGCCTCGCCCCTACACTCTGACGGGGCACCGCGTTTTGTAGGGGCGCGCCTCATGCGCGCCCGTCAGCCGTGCGGTGGCACGGCTCCGTTCCGGATTAGTGCCCCATGAGTGCAGATTAGTGGTTAACCAAATCTGCAACTAGACCGGCGCTCAGGTCGCCCACTCGAAGGACGTGTTCTGCTCGACCTCCTCGATCGTCGTGAGCCCGAGCAGGACCTTCTTGAGGCCGTCGTAACGCAGGGAACGATAGCCCACCTTGGCGGCGGCGCGCTCGATTTCCTCGGCCGGCCGGCCGTCGTTGATTAACTTGCGAATCTCTTCCGTCACCAGGACGAGTTCGTGGAAGGCAACCCGGCCGCGGAATCCGGTCCCGCGGCAGTGCGGGCAACCGCGACCGCGGTAGAACAGCACGTCGGTGAGGCCCTCCTCCTGGAAATATTTCCGCAGCACGTCCCGGCTGGGCTTATACGCTTCCTTGCATTCCGGACAGATCCGGGCGCCGAGCCGCTGCGCGAGCACCCCGATGATCGAAGGGGCGAGCATGTAGCGCTCCACGCCGATTTCGAGCAGCCGGACAATCGCCTGCGAGGCGCTGTTGGTGTGGAGCGTCGCGAAGACCAGATGACCCGTGAGGGCCGCCTCGGTCGCAATCTTGGCGGTCTCTGCATCACGGATTTCTCCAATCAGGATCACATCCGGATCCTGGCGCATCAAACTGCGGAGAATCATCGGGAATTTCAGGTCGATGTGGGCATCCGTCTGGCTCTGGGTCACGCCCCTCATCGGCACCTCGATGGGATCCTCGATGGTGGAGATGTTGATGTTCGGCTGGTTGATCTCGTGCAGCGCGGCAAGAGCGTCGTGGTCTTGCCGGAACCCGTGGGGCCCGTGACAAAAATCATCCCGTTCGGGTTTTGGATCAGACGGCGGAACGGCAGCAGCACGTTCTGCGACATCATCATCCGATCGAGGGTCACGATCGTCTTGGAACCGGTCGTGGGCAGGATGCGCACCACGGCCTTCTCGCCGTACATCGAAGGGATGGACGAGAAGCGGAAATTCGCGGTGTTCGTGCCGATCGCGATCGAGAAGCGGCCATCCTGCGGAAAACGGACGTCGGAAATGTTGATGTTACAGAGCAGCTTCAGCCGGATCATGATCGCGCGATGCAGCTTGCCGGGAAACGACAGGATTTCACGGAGGTTGCCGTCGATCCGGAAGCGGATCCGCGAAATGCCCTCCTGCGCCTCGATGTGGATGTCGGTGGCGCGTTCGCGGAGCGCAAAGTGGATAACCTCGTCGAGCGCGTAGGTGAGTGACTTCGATTCCGCCAGCCCGGCCAGCTTGTCGCTGGCGAGCTCCGGCTGGTTGAATAGATCGCTTTTCTCCAGCTCCGCCAGGCTCTCCGCGAGCGTCTTCTCGGTGCTGTACTGGACGTTGACCACGTGCTCGATCTCACACGGCAGCCCAAACACCGGGCTGACAGGCATGGCGACGATCTGTTCGAGGCGGCGCAGGGTGACCGTGTCCTCGGGCTGCGCCATCGCCACCGTCAGCACATCATCGATGACATAGAGCGGGATGACCCGAATCTTGCGCGCGACGTCGGCCGGAATCATTGCCACGGCCTCCTCCGAGATCAGCGACGCGAGCACATCGACATAGGCCACGCCGAGGGCGTCCGCCCAGGCGCGACAGGCATCATTCTTCGTGGCGATCTGCTGGTCGATGACCGCCTGCAGCAGATCGAGGTCCGTCCCGAGCTGGGTGACGAGTTCCGCGAGTTTGCCGGCGCCGGTAAAACTCGGGGCGAGCGGCAGGCGCTCGAGGAAACGCTTACTTTCGCTTGGAGGCGGCACGGCGGCGATTGTTGCGCGGGAAAAGCTTTCGGATTTCGGCGTGGTCGAGCTTCTCCATCGCGAAGATGGGGGCCGCCCGCTCGAGCTCCACTTCCCGCAGGAGCATCGGCAGGGAATAGCGCACCTCGGCGATTTCGCCCGTGGCCGGGGACTCGTCGTCAGGCTTCATGCTTCGGGGTTGGGTTCAGGCTCCTGCTGCGACTCATCGATGATGTGCTGCAGAGCCGCTTCCATTTCGGCCCGTGGCATATCCTTCCTCAGGTAATCCGCCGCGCCGAGCTTTGAACACTCCTCGACCGTCTGGCGGTTCGCGAGCGACGTCAGCATCACGACCAGAGCGTCCGGCCGGACGTTCATGATGGCGCGGAGCGTCTCCACGCCATCCATCCGTGGCATGTTCACATCGAGGAGGACGAGGTCGGGCAATTCCGCCTGGAAAATCTCGAGCCCTTGTTCGCCGTCGCCCGCTTCGAAGACGCTGGTCGCCCCGAGCCGCTTCACGATCAGACTGACGAACTTCCGCACGTGCGGTTCGTCATCAATTATTAGAACCTTGCCGGTGATACTCATGCGGAGGGCAAAGTGATGCGGACAGTACATCCGGTTCCGGTCAAGTTGTCCGCCGTGAGCGATCCGCCATGCGCCTGCACGATGCGACGGCAAATGGCGAGGCCGACGCCCGAACTCTTGCGGCTCGACGGCTGGGGCAAGCCCGGCTGGGCAAAACCCTGCGCGAGTTTGCGCTGGTGAATCTCCGGCCTGCCGGGGCCCTGATCCCGAATCACGATGGCCCAGGCCTTCGACTGCTTTTCCAACCCGACCGTAATCACCCCCTGCAGCGGCGAGAAGCGAACCGCGTTGCGCAGGACATGCGCGACCACCTGCTGGATCTTCGCCGCATCCAGACGCAGCGAAATCGTGGGCAGGCCGGGCTGGAGCTGAATGCGGATGCCCTTGCGCGCCGCCGGGCTCGTTTGCAGCCCGACTTCCTTGGTCAACAGCTCCTCCAGCGAAGTCTCCTGCAATTCCAGCTTCACCTCCCCGAGCTCCAGCACGGCCGGATCGACCAGCTTCGTCACCAATCCGAGCATGCCGTCGGCCGCCTCGCGAATCGTCGCCACCAGATCGCGCTGCTCGGGATTCAGGGGGCCGGTGGCGGAATCCTCGAGGAACTCCGCCAGCGCGCGAATCGAGGCCAGCGGGTTGCGCAAATCGTGCGCCGCCATGCCGAGGATTTTGTTCTTCGAGGCGTTGGCGATGCTCAGCTCGTCAACGAGGTGCTTCTATCGCTGGGTCAGCAGCCGGTGACTGAGATGCAGGCGAATTCGCGCGAGCACTTCATTCGCCCGGAAAGGCTTGGGCAGATAATCAACCCCACCCGCGGCAAAGCCCTTCATCACATCCTCGGATTGAGTGAGGGCCGTGATGAAAACCACCGGCGGGCCGTCCTCGCCCAGACGGCGGCTCAGCTCCCGGCACGTGGCGAACCCATCGAGGCCGGGCAGCATGACGTCGAGCAGGACGAGGTCCGGCGGATTCACCCCACATGCCTCGAGCGCTTCCTCGCCGGAGACGGCGGGCGTCACCACAAATCCCGCCGCCTGAAGGATCCCCGCGAGAATCCGCTGATTGATCCGATCGTCGTCGACGACCAGGATACTGCGTCCAGTCAGGTCCGATCCAATTGCTGCCGCATCGTCAGTCATGCTCGGCGGACATTCTCCCGGCCCGAAAGCCGAAGACAAGGACGGCGATCCGCAGGTGGCGCCAGGCCCTCTGCGGCCGGGTCCACTCCAGCACCTCGAAGCCACCACCACCGGGCGCGTCGCCCACGGATCTTATCCGGCCATTTGACCAGCCGCGATTGTGCCTTCAGCCTGCTCGCGTGCTATCCGACGCGTTCGCCGGTTTGCAAAAGCTGATGTTGCCCGACCGCTGGCAGGCGCTCGCCCTCGCCGCGCTCCGGGCCGGACGGGATGCGATTGTGGATGCGCCGACGGGCGCCGGGAAAACCTACGTCTTCGAACGCTGGGCCGAGCAGAACAACTTCGCCCGCCGCGCCTTGTTCACGGTCCCCACCCGCGCACTCGCCAACGACAAGTTTGCCGAATGGCGGGCCCGCGACTGGAACGTCGGCATCATGACGGGTGACCTCTGCGTGAACCCCGAAGCCCCCGTGGTGGTGGCCACCCTCGAGGCGGTCCAGGGCGAGATCATGGCGTCCGCCGGGGAGCGACGCCGACGCCAGCCCGCGACGCGCGCCCGCGAAGCGGCCGAACCGTTCCGACTTCTCGTGATCGACGAGTACCAATGGCTCGCGGATCCCCAGCGGGGCAACCACTACGAGGGTGTTCTCCTGGCTGCGTCCCGCGATCTGCAGTTGCTGCTGCTCTCCGGCGCCGTCGCCAATCCCGCGGATGTCGCGCACTGGCTGCGCCGGCTGGGCCGCGATCCCGAGGTCGTCCAACATCGGGAGCGACCCGTGCCGCTCGAGGAAGTGGATGTCGATGACCTGGCCCACGGACTGCCCCGCGTCATCGAGGGCTTCTGGGCGAAACGGGTGGCCGGCGCGCTGCGCGAGGAACTCGGGCCGGTCCTGGTCTTCGCTCCGCATCGCGCCGACGCCGAACGCCTCGCGCGGCAATTCGGGCGCGAGCTGCCCCTGGCGGAACCACTGACACTGACGCCCGAACAGGAGCAACTCTGCGGCCCGGCGCTCGCCAAACTGATCCGGGCCCGCGTGGCCTATCACCACAGCGGGCTCAGCTACGCCCAACGGGCCGGCGTGATCGAACCGCTGGCCAAGGCGGGCCAGCTTCGCGCGGTCGTCGCAACCCTCGGCCTGAGCGCCGGAATCAATTTTTCCCTCCGCTCGGTGCTGATCACGACCGGGTCCTACCGGCACGATCATCTCGAGCGGGAGATCGCGCCCCACGATCTCCTGCAAATGGTCGGCCGCGCGGGTCGGCGGGGGCTGGACGAAATGGGCTACGTGCTCGTCAGCAGCGGCACGCCGCGCCTGCGCCGGGCGGAGCCGCTGCGACTGAAACGCGCCGCCGCCCTGCCGTGGGCGTTCTTCCTCCGGGAATTGCGGGCCGGGCGGGATGCCACCGAAATGGCCGCGACGGAATCCACGCGCTTCTTCACCGAGGACCCGATCCGCCTCGGCGCGGAAGTCACGTCAACCCTCGATCCACGCCGCCTGCCCTGCGGCGAGCGCACCGACACCGGCCGGGCCCGCGTCGTACGCCGCGAGCGCAATGCCCTCGCGGCGTGCCTCACGTGCGCGTTCCGCCCGGACTGCCTCGCGCTGTCGCCGCAGCC
Organism: Opitutia bacterium; assembly: GCA_947472765.1. Lineage (GTDB taxonomy): Bacteria > Verrucomicrobiota > Verrucomicrobiia > Opitutales > Opitutaceae > ER46. The sequence goes on along the minus strand of CANJCM010000054.1, from coordinate 24,386 downwards.
CACGCTGCTCTGGCAATGGCAGCGCACGGGCGTACTCGACCGCCAGTTGCGACTCACCGTGCGCGGCGAGATCGTTTCGTTCTTCCTCGGCCCCGAAGGCCTGGCCCTCGCCGCCGCGCTCGAGGATCGGCGTTACCCGCTCGACGATCTGCTCTTCGACGCGGCCAACCTCTTCGCCAACGATCGTTTTTCCGGGACCAATCCCCGCCGGCTCGGCCGGCTCGCCGCCGCGTGCGAGCGGGCGTATCGCCGGCTCACGATCGAGGGCTGGCTGCACGAAGGCGTGCCGCTGCAATACGGCTCCGGCGCGAGCGAGTCGGTCCGGGCCATCATCGCCGAAAAGGCCCGCGCGCGGGAAGTGATCGACGAGCTGGAGAAGGCCGGGCGGGGGGACATCGACCGCCTGCTGACCGAGTGGCGCAGCCTGCTGCGTCAGGTCGCGGCGGCGGGACCATTGCTGGGCGACGGAGCCACGATGACGGGCCGCGATCACTTCATCGCCGAGCGTTGGGACATTTTCCGCCTGCTCGCGCGGGACTGGCTGCAGGAATCACGGATCGAGTCGCTGCCCGACCTTCCGCCGCTCACCGCCGACCAGCGGCGGGTCATCAACCACAGCGTGCTGCGCCCTCCGCGCGTCCCGCCCCCGCGCCGGGCCGCCGCGACCCCGGTGACCGCCTCCGCCTCGCGCTGACGACGCAGTTCAATGTAGGGCCGGCGCTCGCCGCCGGGCCGCTTCGCGAATGAAGCCCGTGGCCTGCCGACGAGCGGCAGCCCTACACCTGATGGTGTTCATCCTCGCCCGCAGTTCCCCGCTCAGTTCCTACGCTACTGCAGGGTTCCATCTCATTTCCGCGGCAGCCAGCCCAAGACCTGCCGTTTCGCAGTTTCCATCGCCCCCGGTCCAAGAATTGCCATTACGCGGTCCTCCGCCTGCCGGGTGAGCTGGTCCTGCAACTGCCGCGTCACCTCCGGGGTCAGTCCCGGGCGGGCCGCAACCTCGAGGCGCCGAATCGTCAGATCGGTCTTCGCGTGCCAGAGGTTCAACGCCGCCTCCGCCGGCAGGCCTTGCTGCCTGGTGAAATCGGTAATCTGCGCAAAGTCGGGCCCCTCCCCGCGCAGCCAGTCCCGGAACAAGCCCTCCCCGAGCACCCCGCGGATCTTCTCCTGGGTCGCAAATCGCATCCGCTCGCGTTCGAGCAGCGCCGCCGGCGTCAGATCGAACGTGAGCGCGTACCGGTCCTCGAACTCGCGCTGCGCCCGGAACACCTCACGCCGCTGGGCCTCGGTCGCGGCCGAATTTCCGAGCAGACGTTGCACGAGCTGGCCGGGCGCCGACTCCTGCATTTCCAGATCCTCCAGTTCGCCGGGCGCGAGCACTGCGGCGAAGTCCCCCCGCATCTCGCGCTCGAGCAGCGCCAGCTGCCGCAGAAATGCATTCAGGCCGCCGGGGTAGCTGGTTCCAGCCGCGGCAAACTCCGCCGACGCCTTGGCGCGAATCTCCTCATAGTCGCGCCGGATCTGCGCGACGCGCGACGCCTTTTCCGCCGGTGACAGCACGGCCCGCGATTTTGGCGGGGGCATTCCGGGAGCGGACCTCGTCGTGGCACCGGGGGCCGCTGTTGCCACCGATCCGCCCGCCTCGGCGCCCGGCTCGCCCCGGCGACGCGTCGAGTTCCACCAGAGCGCGGCCGCAGCCGCCAGCACCAGCGCCAGGAGGAGGCGGATCGCCGTGGTTCTCATCCACCTCAGCCTGCCGCACCGCGGCAGGCTCGCGATTTCTTTTTGCGCGATTCCAACCATTGCCACAGACCTGAGGGTTCGTGAATCCCGCCCACACCCGCGCCGTCTTCCAGCTCATCGCCACGGCGCTGTTCTGGAGTCTCGCCGGATTGCTGATCAAGGCGGTGGCCTGGCCGCCCATGGCGATCTCGGGTGCGCGCGGCCTGCTCGCGGCGCTGTTCTTGATCCTCACCAATCGCGGCCTGCGCTTCACCTGGTCGCGCGATCAACTGATCGGCGCCGCCGGCTACGCGGCCTGCACGACAACTTTCTGTGTCGCGACGAAGCTGACGACCGCCGCCAACGCCATCCTGCTCCAATACACCGCGCCGGTCTGGGTTGCGCTGTTCGGGGCGTGGTTTCTCGGCGAGCGCGCGACCCGGGCGGACTGGATCACGATCGCGCTCGTGCTCAGCGGCATGACGCTCTTCTTCGCCGACGGCCTCGAGATGGCCCACTGGCTCGGCAACGGCATGGGGCTGCTGAGTGGGATGTGTTTCGCGGGCATGACGATTGCGCTGCGCCGGCAGAAGGACGGATCTCCCGTGGAATCGATCATCCTCGGCAACGGCCTGGCCTTCCTGATCGGCGTGCCGTGGATCATCGGCGCCCCGGCGCTCCCGGCCGACGGCTGGATTGCGCTTTTCCTGCTCGGCACGGTCCAACTCGGTTGCTCGTACTGGTTCTACGCGCGGGCGATCAAGCACGTCACGGCCCTCGAAGCGCTGCTCATTCCCGTGATCGAGCCGATTCTCAATCCCCTCTGGGTGCTGCTCGCGCTGCACGAAAAACCGTCCCCGCTCGCGCTGATCGGCGGCGTGATCGTGCTGGGCGCCATCACGGTTCGCGCGGTGCTCTCCATCCGCGAACGGCAGCGGCAGGCGGACGGCGCGATCGCGGAGTGAGTCAGGCCGGCGGCCGCTCCGGCGGCTTCAACTGGAGAATGATATTGGCGCCGGTGATGAGCGCCCCGCCGGCCAGGAGCGTCCACGTCGCGCGCTCGTTGGGATAGTTGACCGCCGCCCAGACCGAGAAGATCCCGGGCAGGAACAGCGCCATCAGCGAGGCAAAGACCGGCTCGATGCAATACATCAGCCCGGCTTCGGTGGCGGTGATCTTGGGCTGCCAGGCATTCATCAGGCCGAACGATCCAAACGTGCAGAAAATCGTCAGGATCGCAGTCAGCCCGAGCCAGGCGCCCGAGGTCCAGGGCGCGATCAGCATTTGCAGATCCGGCGCCGTGCTCGTGGCGAGCGCCCAGAAGACCAGGGCCTCGGTGGCGAACATGACCCAGGTGACGTGCAACGATCGGTTGCCCGAAAATTCCGGGCGGTCGAGCGTGAGAATCTGGCCCATGAAGAAGAACGCGCCCAGCAGCGTTTCCCATTCGCCTCGACCGAAGCGCAGCGTCTGCCAGTTGAACTCCCCCAGGATGGCCACGCCCGCCATCACCAGCACACAGCAGAACCAGACGCGGAGGCCGGGGTTGCGGCGGAAGCGGACCGCGACCCAGATCGGAATGAGAAACGAGGTGATCTGGGTGAGGAAGGCCGAGGTGCTGGCCTCGGTGTAATTCAGGGCGTCGTTCTGCAGCAGCATGCCCATGGCCGCAAAGAGTCCGATCATCACGCCCTGCCGCCACTCGGCCCACGTTCCCTGCCAGAGCCGCGCCCGCTGATCCGCCGGGGCGCGCCGGCGGCGGACTTCGTGCCAGATCGTCAGGATCGTCACCGCGAGGATGAAGCGCGGCGCGACGGTGTAGACCGCGGAGAACCACGGATCGAGGCCCGGCCGCAGCCGCTCGTGCAACAGGAGCAGCGCCTTCACGACCGGGAAACTCAGTCCCCAGAAGAAATTCGCGAGGAGCAGCATCCACAGGGCGCGCGTGTGCTCGGGTGATACCGGTTTGGACATCAGATGCCCGGATCGTGGGTCGGGTCCAAGGGCGGGCCAAGTGAATTGGGGAAGCTCACGTCCGCCCGCGGAGGGCGGCGCTGGCTTCAGCGCCCCGCTCTCCGGCTCGACATCACCACACCCGGCGGCCACTCGTTGGGCATGGCGAAGGCGAGCGAACTGCGGCGCATGCCGAAGCGAACCTACGAGGCGCGCGTGCCGCGGCTGCGGGCGGCGCTTGTGCAAATGCAGGTGGCGCTCCAGCACGCACCGTTTCCCGTCATTCTCGTCATCGCGGGCGACGAGGCCTCCGGCAAGGGCGACGTCGTGAATGTCCTGAACGGATGGCTCGACCCGCGCGGCGTCGAGACGATCGCGTTTCACGAGCCAACCGACGAGGAACGCGAGCGCCCGACGATGTGGCGCTACTGGCGCAGCCTTCCACCCCGGGGGCGCCTCGCCATCTACGCCGGAGGCTGGCACGCCGACGCCCTCGCGGATGATCCGCGCACCCCGCGCGAAATGTCCGAATTCGACGCCGGGTTGCGGCGCCTCGCGCATTTCGAGGGTCTGCTCGCCGATGACGGTGCGCTGATCGTGAAAATCTGGCTGCGTCTCTCCGAGACGGAACAGAGGGCCCGGCTGCAGGAGCTGGAAGCGGACGAGAGCACTGCCTGGCGCGTCTCGCGGGACGACTGGAAACGTAATCGGGATTACCGCCGGCTGGACCTCCTGGCCTCGCGCATGCGCCGCACCACCCAATCCGCGTCGGCCCCCTGGCACGTCATCCCGGCCGCCGATCCCCGCACGCGCAATGTGCAGGTGGCGGAGTTGCTGCTCCGGGAATTTCGCACCCACGTCCGATCCGCCACGCGCCTTCCCGGTCGGACCGCGCCTGCCGCCGTTCGCGCGCTGCGGCCCGCGGGCCTCCGCCGCCTGAACGCGTTGCGGCTGGACCAGCATCTGTCCGAGTCCGACTACGAGGCGAAGCGTGACAAGTGGCTCGGCCGGCTGAATGGAGCGGTCCGGGAAGCCGCCGCGCAGGGCCGATCGATCGTGTGGGTCTTCGAGGGCTGGGATGCGGCCGGCAAGGGCGGCGCGATCCGGCGGTTGACGAGTGCGATCGATGCCCGGGATTGCCGGGTGATCCCGGTCGCGAAGCCGACGGACGAGGAAAAGGCCCATCATTACCTCTGGCGATTCTGGCGCCATGTCCCGCGGGCCGGCCGCGTGACGGTTTATGATCGCTCGTGGTACGGACGCGTGCTGGTGGAGCGAATCGAGGGCTTCTGCAGCGAGGCCGAGTGGCGGCGGGCCTACGCCGAGTTATCCGACTTCGAGGAGCAGCTCACCGGGCACGGGATTATCGTGCTGAAATTCTGGCTGCACCTTTCGAAGGAGGAACAACTCCGCCGTTTCCGGCACCGGGAGGAAACCGAATACAAGCGGCACAAGATGAATTCCGAGGACTGGCGCAACCGCCGCAAATGGGAGGAGTACGAGATCGCGGTGGGCGACATGCTTGCGCTGACGAGCCAGCGCCACGCCCCATGGCATCTGGTCGCGGCGAACAACAAACGATTCGCCCGTCTCGAGATCCTGAAGGTGTCGTGCGAACAGATCGCGGCGGCCCTCGGCGGAGATTGAGGCGCCGGAGTGGCACGGGTCTCCCGACCCGTGAAACACCGATCGGACTTCGGAATCCCGCGTCATGGGTCGGGAGACCCATGCCACCCCGACCGCGACAATCCCGGCCCGCCCGCGTCACCCGACCCGCTGGCGCGCACCCCGCTCGTCGCGGAAGCGACGCAGCGCCGTCTGCAGATCGGACATCCGCAGTGGCTTGGTCAGAAAATCGTTGAGCCCGGCCGCCATGGCCCGCGAGCGCTCGTCCGGCCGCGCATCCGCCGTCAGCGCGACGATCCAGATCGATTGCGCCACCGATCCCGCCTGCCCGCGGCGGATCTCCTGGAGCGCGGCGACGCCGTCGAGTTCCGGCATGTGCAGATCGAGCAGCACGAGATCGTAGTCGGCCGCGCAGCGGGAAAGTTCGTCGATCGCGCGCCGGCCGTTTTCCACGACGTGATGCGTGCAGCCGAGATTCGTGAGCACGCGCTGCATGAGGCGCTGGTTCATCGGATTGTCCTCCGCCATCAGGATGTGAAATCCGAAGGGCTCGAGAGCCGGGGCCACGGCCGGGGTGGAAGTCCGGGCACCCGCCAGCAGCGCGTAGAGCGCACCGTGGTGGACCGGCTTGTTCATCAGCAGTCGAAAGTGCATTCGCAGCGCCACGCGCAGTTCGCTCGCCATCGCCACCGGCACCAGGCCGACCAGCTTGTCCGGCGGAAGATCCGCGGCAGGACCGGCGAGGGCGCCGCAATCCCGGGCAACTTCGTCGTCGACCGCCACCAATCCAATCTCCCACTTCCGGCCGGCGAGTTCCTGACGCTGGTCAACCACGACCGCTTCGGCCCGCCACTCGACCAGCAGGCGCTCGAGTTCCCGCCGGAGCGATCCCGGCGGCATCGCGAGGCCGATCCGAAGCCCGGCGAGATCGCGCACCGTGGCGGCGGCCGTCACCGCCACCGCCACGGTGAACGTCAGGACAGAGCCGCGGCCGACCTCGCTCTCGAGGGAAATCGTCCCACCCATCAACTGGACCAGGTTGCGCGAAATCGCGAGCCCGAGCCCCGTGCCACCGTGCCGCCGGGTCGACGATTCATCGAGCTGGGTAAAGGGTTTGAAAAGGCGCGCTTGCTGGTCGGCCGGGATGCCGATGCCCGTGTCGCGGACCTTGAACTCGAGCAGCCGCCGTTCCGGGGCGTCGCCCGGTCCGGCCGGAAGGAGCGCCGATGTGACTTCAACTTCGCCCCGTTCGGTGAACTTGATCGCGTTGCCGATCAAATTGACCAGCACCTGCCGCAGGCGGCCGCCGTCGACCATCACTGCCGCCGGGACGTCCGGGTTGCAGCGGTGGAGCAGTTCGATCCGGCGCTCGAGGGCCTTCATCGCCAGCAGGTCGAGGGCATCCTCGATGCAGTCGCGCGGATCACAGGCCTGGAGATCGAGCTTCAGCTTGCCGGACTCGATGCGGGCGAAATCAAGGATGTCCCCGGTCAACTGGATCAAGGCCTCGCCACTCGAGCGGATGGTCTGCACGTAGTCGCGCTGTTCCGCGCTGAGCGTCGTATCGAGCAGCAGGCTGGTGAAGCCGACGATGCCATTCAGCGGCGTGCGAACCTCGTGGCTCATCGTCGCGAGGAACTGGCCCTTGGCGCGATCGCCGGCCTCGGCGAGGTCGCGCGCCTCGCGTAGTTCCGCCTCCCGGCGCTTGGTCTCGGTCACGTCGTCGAACACGGCGACGAAGCAGGCGTGCGATCCATCGCTATGCTTCACCGGCGTGACGACGCCGCGCACGGGATAGGTGCTGCCATCCTTGCGCGTGATGAACCACTCCCTTTCCCACGAATGTCCCGCATGGACCGTGGCCGACACGTCGGAGAAAAGTTCGGCTGGCGTTTCCTGGCCCCGGAAACTCCGCCAATCGCGGCCAATCAGTTCGCGCCGGGAGTAGCCGATCTGCTGGCAGAGCCCGCGGTTCGCGTACTCGATCTGATCGCCGAGATCGATGATCATGATGGCGGAGTGGCTCTGCTCCATCGCCTCGGAAAGATTGCGAATGACCTCGCGGTGCTCGCCCTCGCGGCGGCTGACCCGCAGGGCCATGATCGGAATCCCGAGCAGCATCAGGATGAAGAACATGCCCCGCAGCGCGGCGGACCAAAGCCCGAGTTGCCAGGTGGAGGCATCGATATCGATGCCCAGCACCTCGCGAGGGGGCGCCGCGACGGGCCCGGGCTGCTCCACGACGGGAGCGTAGCCCGTCACCCACGTGCCGAATTCATCCGCCAGCGGCCCCTCCGTCGCCGGACGGCCGGTCCGGAGAATTTTCTGCAGACCCGGCGAGTCCTTCGCCTCCGGGTAATCGTCCCCGGGCAGCGACTCATCCTTGGCGCCAGGCAGGGCGGAATCGGCAAGGTACATGACCGAGCCCTCCGCTGCACCCCGGCGAAAAATGTACACGAAGCGGATGCCAAGGTCGGCGGCGGCCAGTTTCTGCAGCCGGGCCTTCACGGCGGCATAGGTGCGGGAATTGAGATCGTCCTTCGTTCCGGCGAGTTCGTGGAGATCGGAGGACGAGAAAGCCGCGGCCGAGAGGGTGGCGCTGTCGAGGAGCGAATCGGTTCGCCACGCCTCCTCCTGCCGGTAGCTGAACCAGCCCGCGCCCGCCGCCGTCAGCAGCACCGCGCCCCAAAGTGCGCCGGAGCTGATGCGACTAAGCAGAGGGGCTTTCATGAACGGCCGGGGCCGAACCAGAGGCAATCCTCCGGCTGGATGCGCTGCAATCTAGAAGGCATACGGGAAACGCCCATCGCGGCCCGACCGGGGCCATCCGGGCAAAAAAAAGCCGCCGCGAAATTCGCGGCGGCTGGAGGAAATCCGGGAAATCAGGAAACGTGACCCGAGACGAGCTTGGTCATCTCGAACATCGAGACCGACTTCTTGCCGTTGAAGATCGGCTTCAACTTGTCGTCGGCATTGATCTGCGTGCGGACCTTCTTGTCCTGCAGACCATTCTTCTTGATGTAGGCCCAGAGCTTCTTGGTGAGCTCCGTGCGGGGGAGAGGATTCGAGCCCACGACTGCGCTCAGCGCGGCATCGGGCGTAACAGGTTTCATGAACGCGGCGTTCGGTTTACGTGCAGCTTTTTTAGCCATAATATTTTTTGGGTTTGGAGAAACTTCCCTCTAGAACATGGCACTTGTAGAGGGAAAGGCCGGTATTTGCATAGGAAAATCTTTGGGGTTTCAGAGGTAAAACCCCGTGATTCTCCCGCATAAGTTTTGGTCGCGCCGCCGGCGATCGAGGCGGTGTGAATACCCTGTCATTCTGAGCGCAGCGAAGTTACCGAGCGCAGCGACAGGCCTGGTCATCCACGCGGGCACTTACCTCGCGGGCATGGATTCTTCGCTGCGCTCAGAATGACAAAAAGGGTTGAATTTCCTCATTTTCACACCGTCGCGATCGCGCCGGGCTCGAGCAGATTAAATTGAAGTGTAGCCGGTAAGACTTCGCGGGCGCGCACGAGGCGCGCCCCTACGATGCGGCGTTGCAAGATCCGCTGTAGGGGCGTGGCTCGTCCACGCCCGCCGGCTACGTCATTTCTTAATCTGCCCTAGCGCACGATTAGCGTCGTCACATCCACGCCGTTCTTCTGGAACACCGCGCGATTGGTCTGCGCGGGCAGCGTCTGACCACCGGACTTGGTGCCGGCCGTAAACGTGATCTGCGTGATGCCGTCCACCTGCACCGCGCGGTTGTTGAGCTGCAGCATGTCGCCGCCCGTCACGCGCACGTCCGTGGTTGAACCGAAGATGAGCGTGCCGGTCGCCGTGGAGTCGGCGGAAATATCGCCGAGGTACGTCGGACCCTGCACGGCCACGCCCGGGGCGGAGATGCCCGTCAGTCCGGTCGCGCGGAAGAAGGAGGCGTTGGCGACGCGAATGCCGCCGAACTTGCCGTTGCTCGAGGCGATTGAGATCAACGCGATGTCGGCGATGCCGTCGTAGGTCTCGGTCGACTTGAAGATCGGATTGCCGTTCAGCGCGGGATCGTTGCCCGTGCCCGGTGCCTTCGTAATGTCGTAGGCGCCCGTCGGGTCGAAGGCCGTCATCCGGCCGACGCTGAAGACGGACACGTGGCTGTCCTCGGTGGCGCCTGTGATGATAAGCGAGGCGTGGCCCTTCATGTAGGTGACACCCGGCTGATTGTACTTCACGGGAGCGGCCGGGCCGGTTGCGTTGTCGAGCTGCAGCGTCAGCGTGCCCGGGCCGCTATATTCGACCTGCACGATGTCATCGCTCAAATCGATGAACGAGATGCGGGTGACCTGCGAATTGTCTGCAGTGACAGTGGCCGAGCTGCCCGTCAGCAGCACCTGATCGTAGAAGTTGCCATTCGGATGGCGGATGTCCTCGCCGCCCGCGACAACCGCACCGCTGCCGACGACTTTGGCCGTGGAAAGTACACCGACGGCGGCGGCCTGACTGACGACTGTACCGGCGACGTTGGTCATCGCCACGGAGTAGGATGCCGCATCGCCCACCTGGAAATTGGCCAGGGTTAGCGAAGCATTCGTCGCGCCGGTGATGGCGTTGCCGTTCTTCTGCCACTGATACGTCGGCGTGGGAACACCCGTCGCCGTGACGGAGAGCGTGACCGAGCCGCCGACGGCGACGCTCGCATTCTGCGGCGGCGTCGTCGCGACGGGGAGCGAATTGACGGTGAGGGTGAACGAGCTGACCGCACTGCCACCGCTGTTCGTGGCGGTGACGTTCATGACATACGCGCCCGTCACGGTCGCGGTCCCGGAAATCAAGCCACTGGAAGTATTGATGCTCACCCCCGCCGGCACACTGCCAACGAGGGAATAACTCGTCGCCGCCGGCGTCGTGCGGACCTGGAAGGTGAAGGGCACGTTGGTCACGATACTGTAACTGTTCGAACTCGTGATGACCGGAGCGGACACGCCGCCACCACCACCGCCGCCACCTGCTGTGACGGTGATCGTCAGCGTCGAGGACGGGCCGGTCCCGACGGCGTTGTTCGCACTCGCCGTGACGACATAGGTCCCGGCGGCGGCGATCGTGCCCGTAATGGCACCCGTCGAGGTATTCACGCTCAAGCCGGTCGGCAGGCCGCTGACGTTGAAGCTCTGGGCCGAGTTGTTGGCCACGAGCGTAAAGGTCGGAATCGCCACGCCGGCAGTCGCCGCCAGCGTAGACGCGCTGGTGATGGCGGAGAGTGCGCCAACCGTCAGCGTGAGGTTCAACGTCGAACTGGAGCCAAAATTATTCGTGGCCGTGAGACCGATCGTGTAGACGCCCTGCACGCTCGTGGTGCCGGAAATCAAACCGGTGCCCGAGTTGATGTTGATGCCCAGCGGGAGGCCGGTCGCGGCGTAGGATACCGGCGATTGCGTCGCGACAACCTGGTAACTGACGGTGAAGGCGGCCGGGCTACCGGCCGGCAGGACCGCCGTGGCGGTCGCCGTGGTCGCGCTGGTGATGACGGGCACGGCACCAGCGGGATTGATGGTGATGGTCACCGTCGTCGCCGCTCCCGTTCCACCGGCGTTATTGGCGCTGAGCGAGACGGTGTAGGTGCCCGCCACCATAGTCCCGCCGTTGTCGGTAATCTGATTCGTACCCGAGTTGAAGCTCAGGCCGGCCGGAAGAGTCCCCACATTGAAGCTCGTCGGCGAGTTGCTCGCGGTGACGGTGTAGGTGAACGATTGCCCGACCGTCCCCGTGGCGGTGGTCGCACTGGTGATCGCCGGGGTGCCCACTGCCGCGTCCACCACGAGCACATAGCTAAGGTTGTTCGTGCCGGCGCCCGGCGGCGCGATCGAGATGATGCCGCTGTAAGAACCGGCGCCACTCGCCGTGCCGCTAATCACGCCCGAGGACGAGTTGATCGAAATGCCCGTCGGCAGGCCGGTCGCGCCGTAAACGGTGCCCGACGGTGCCGCCGGCGTGGTGACGATAGTGTAGGTGTAGGCGACGCCGACCTGGGCGTGCGGCAGGTTGGTCTGCGCACGAGCCAGCCCGGCGGAGACGAGCAGACCAACGAGCGTGACCGAGAACCAACGGAAGAAGCCGGACAATTTCATGACGAGAGGATTTGAGGATTGAGGCAGGCGATCCCGTTGGAGGTCAGAGGGCGATTTGGAGGTTCGGAGCAATGGTCAGTGTCAGGATGACAGGCTGGCCCGCGCCGTTCGCGTTGTTGCCGCTGATGGTGACCTGATAGGTGCCGGAGGCACTCGGCGTGCCCGTGATGGCCCCGGTGGTCGAGTTCAGCGTCAATCCCGCCGGCAGACCGCTGGCGAAATACGACGTCGGCGTGTTCGATGCCTGAATCGTGTAGCTGAAGGCCGAGCTCATTGTCCCGGAGGCATTCCGCGTACTGGTCACGACCGGCGTATTGGCGGCCGCGGCAATCAGGAGGGTCAGCGGAGCAGGGTTGCTCGCCCCAGCGCTGTTGCTCGCCACGAGCAGGACGACGAAGGTGCCCGGTGTGGTCGGCGTGCCGCCGATGGCGCCAGACTGGCCATTAACCGTCATCCAGGCCGGCGCACCGAGAACTTCATACCCCAGCGGGCTGTTGGTGGCGGCGATCTGGTACGAGAACCCGGTTCCCACCTGACCCGCGGCGGTAGAACTGCTCGTGACTGTCGGCGCCGTGGCCGCCGGCTGCACGAAGATCGTGAGGCTGCGAGACGGGCCGGTGCCCGCTTCATTCGTGCCCACGAGGGTCGCCACGAACACGCCCGCGACCGTCGGCTGGCCCTGAATCACACCCGTGGACGGGTTGACCGCCAGACCGGCCGGGAGGCCGACCGCGTCGAGGGTCACAGCCGCCGGGAACGGCGAGCTGGCCGGCATGTTGGTCGCCGCAATCGCGTACGAGAAGTCCGAGCCCACCGTGCCAATCGAGTAGATCGGGCTGGTGATGACCGGGACGTTGTCGGCGGGATCCACGACAATGATCAGCGACTGCGGCAGGCTGGTGCCGTTGGCGCTGGTCGCGGTGAGGTCGACGACCTTGAAGCCGGGCTCGACCGGGGTGCCGGAAATGACACCCGTGCTCGTATTGAGCCCGAGGCCAGCCGGCAGCGTGCCGTTGACCGCGAAGTTCGTGATCGGGCCATTGGTCGCAGTCGTGGTGTAGCTGAACGCCACGCCCACCTTGCCGCTGGCCGAAGGCGCACTCGTGATGGCCGGGGCCGCGGGCGCCGGAGCAATGGAGAAGACCAGCGGTGAGGTCACACCGAGGCCGGCGGCATTCGCCGCGCTAAGCGTCGCGGTGAACGTGCCCGCCTGCGTCGGTGTTCCACTGATGGCACCCGTGGTCGGATTGACCGCGAGGCCCGGCGGCAGATTCACCGCGCTGAACGAGGTCGGAGACTCACTCGCCGTCATCTGGTAGCTGAAGGTCGAGGCGACGCGGCCGCTGGCCGTGCCGGCGCTCGTGATGACAGGGGTCGCCGGCGCGGGGGCGATGGTGATCGAGACCGTCTTCGGCGAGCTGCTGCCGTCGGCATTCGCGGCGGAAACCGTAATGACGAGCGGGGTCACCGTCGCCGTGGTCGGGATACCGGAGATCAGGTTACCGTTGCGGGTCAGCCCATTCGCCGGCAGGCCCGTATCCGAGACCGAGGTCGGCGCATTGGTCGCGGAGATCGCATAGCTGAACGACTGGCCAACCTGGCCGGCCGCCGTGCCGTTGCTGGTGATCACGGGAACGTTGAGCGCGGGCTGGATGACGAAGGTCACCTCGAGCGAGGGACCGCGGCCACCGGCGACGTTGCTGGCGGCGAGCCAGACCTTGAAGGTGCCAGCGGCGGTCGGGGTGCCGAACACCTTGCCGGTGCCCGCCTCCAACTGCAGCCCGAAGCTCTCGAAGGTCGGGCCGGCGGTCCGCTCAAATGACGTCGGCGAATTCGTCGCCTCGATCAGATAGAGCGGACTTCCCGACGTGGTCATCTCACCAACCCGGCCCGTGGTCGCGTTCGAAACGAACGGCGAACTCGTGATGACCGGCGCCAGCGGCGACGGGTTGATCGTCACGACGACGAGCTTACCGGGGCCGGTGAGACCGCTGCCCGTCGCGGACACCAGGAGCGAGAAGCTGCCGGCCGCCGGGGGCGTGCCGGAAAGCACATTGCTCGAGAGACTGAGCCAGCCCGGCAGGGCTTCGGTGCCGGTGCCGGTAAGAACGACCGCCGTGTACGAGGTCGCCGCCACATCCGTCGTAATGGTGTAGCTGAACGGCTGACCCGCCGAGCCAGAGGCGCTTGCCGGGCTCGTAACCACCGGCGCGGACGGGGCCGGGTTGATCACGATCGTCAGGACGACACCGAGCGAGCCGCCGGGGCCCGTGGCGGTCAGCGTGACCGGGAAGGTGCCGACGGCCGTCGGAGTGCCGGTGAGGGCACCCGTATTGGCGTTAAGCGTGATGCCGGCCGGCAACGTGCCGCTCGTGATGGCGTAGCCATTGGTCGGATTCACGTTCGTGAACGCGGGTGCGAATGTGAACGCGCTGTTTTGCGTTCCACTCGGCTGCGTCGAACCCGTGTAAACCGGGGCATTAAGCGCGGGATCAATCGTGAAGACGACCGTCTGCGTCGCACTTCCCGTGGCGTTTGTCGCGGTGATGGTCGTGGTGAACGTGCCGGCCTGCGTCGGCGTGCCGCTGATGACATTGCCGCTGAGCGAGAGACCCGGGGGCAACGGCGTGGCGGTGATGCCCGTCGGCGTATTCGTCGCCACGATCGTGTAGCTGAGCGGCGTGCCCTGGTTGACCCGGCCGGTCGCAGCCACCGGGCTCGTGATGATCGGAGGCGGCGGGTTGATCGTGATGGTCAGCGTCTTGGTGTCGGTGCCGCTGACATTCGTCGCGGAGATCGCCACCGTGTTGAACACACCCATCGCCGTCGGGATGCCGCTGATGACGCCCGTGCCGGTGTTGATTGTCAGACCCGCCGGCAGGTTGGTCGCACCGTAGGTCGCGGTCGTGTTGTTCACGCCGATGCCGTAGGTGAAGGGCGTGTTGACCACGCCGGACACGGAGAGCGGGCTGTTGATGACCGGCGCGGGCGGATTCACGACGAGTGAAACCGGCGCGCTCACCACCGTGCCCGCAGCATTGGTGACGGCGACCGTGATGGCGCCACCGCCATTCAGCGGGACATTCGAAAGCGTCAGGGTGTTGGTTGTCGCCCCGCTGACGAACGTGCCGTTCGCGAGGTTGAAACCGTTGCGACGCCACTGGTAGTTCAGCGGAGCGGTGCCGGTCGCCGTGGCGGTGAAGGTCACGTCGTCGAGGGCATTGTCACCCGCGGTGAGCGTAACCTCGCCCGAAGCAATGGCCGGAACCGCGCTCGCGATCGCCGGCGCGGGGAGCACATTGACCGTCAGCGTCGCCGGGAGACTCGGCTCGCTCACCGGCGTGGATTCGCCGGCCGGGAGGTTGGTCGCGATCAGCCGGTAGCTGCCGACGGCCTCGGGCTGGACGTTCGAGAGGATCAGCGTGCCCGTGGTCGCTCCGGCGACCACCGTGCCATTGGGCAGGGTGCCGTTCGCGATGTTCACATTGTCCTTCTGCCACTGGTAGGTCGGGGTGGGCGTGCCCACGGCGGCCGCCGTGAAGGAGGCGCTCTGGCCGGCCACCGCGGTGGAATTCGCCGGCTGCGAGGTGAAGACCGGAGCCTGCGAGACGGTGAGTGCGACCGCCGCGCTGGTCGTCGGGGCAATCGCATTGGTCGCGATCAGCCGGTACTGGCCGGCGGCGCCAATCGCGACGTTGGTGAGCGTCAGCGTCGGCGTGGTCGTGCCGCTGATGCCGGCACCGTCGGAGATATTCGCTCCATCCTTCTGCCACTGATACGAGACCGGAATGGGCGAGCCACCCACCAGAGCGCTCAGAGTCACGTTGCCACCTGCGCGGGCGGACGTGGGCACCGGCGGGGAGAAGAAGACCGGAGCACCCGATGCGATGATCGTGCCGTTGTTTCCGACGCCGATCACCTGGTTGCCGTACACCGCGAAGTCGCGGAGCGAATCCTGCGCACCCGTATAGCGCGGGCTCCAGGTCACCCCGTCGGTGGACACGTAATAGGTGCTGCTGGCGCCGGTCGCGATCCAGTAACCGCTCGTGAAGACGAGGCCGTTGAGGTTGTCGCTCGTGAACGGAGTCACCTGCGTCCACGTAATGCCGTCGCTCGAAGTCGCGGCCACGCCGGCGAGACCGACCGTGACAAACTTGCCGTTGGCAAAGAGCACGTCGGAGTAGCCCGTGTTCACGAGGCTGCCGGCCCGGTTCGTCCAGGTGGCGCCGTTATCCGCCGAGGAGAACAGCCCGCCGCTGTTGCCGACGGCGACCTGCACCCCGGCGCCGTACGCCGTGCCGAAGAAGGAGCCGAGCGTGGAGGCATTGGCCGTCCAGGTAATGCCATCCGTCGAGACGATCGAAGCGCCCGAATCGCTGACGGCGAGGAACCGGCCGTTTCCGTAGCTCACGCGACGAAGATTCGCCGAGGTGTTGCTGGTGCGCGAGGTCCAGGTGTCGAGCGCCGTGTCGGAGGCGGTCATCACGCGACCGCCTGCGCCGACGGCCACGAAGACGCCGGCCCCGTAAGTTACGTCGAAGAGATTGTTCGCCACCCCCGAGGTCGGCGCCGTCCAGGCGACTCCATCCGAGGAGGTCACAATCGTGCCACTGTTACCCACCGCGACGAGCTTGCCCGCGCCGGTGGCAACCGCGAGGAGGGGGGACGTTTGCGACGGTCCGCTGACCACCTGTGTCCAGTTGACGGCGTCGGGCGAAGTCAGGATGACGCGCGGCACGCCTCCCGAAATCACATAAACCCCATTCGCGAAGGCAACATCGCTGAGACCGACGGTCACACCAGACACCTGCTGCGTCCAAGTCTGGCCGTTGGTGGAGGTCGCGATCGTCCCGTCGGTGCTTACCGCCACAAAACGATCATTCACGTAGCGGACCTTCGGCATGTCCTGACCGAGCGGACCGAAGCCGGCCGCCGACCAGGTCACACCGTCGCTCGACCAGAGGAAGTCTCCATCCGTCGTCGCGACATAGATGCCGTTTCCGAACTCCACCTGGCCGATGAACATGTTCGGCGGCAGCGTCAGCGCCGGCTGCATCCACGTCAGGCCATCGGTCGAGGTCCAGGTGCGGACGGTGTTGTCGTCGCTCGAGCTGACCCAGAACTTACCCTGCACATACCGGATCCAGTAGAGGTAGTCGTTCGCCACGGTCGTCGGGACCTGGCCTGGCGTCCAGTTAATGCCGTCCGTGGAGGTGGTGGTGCGGCCATTGAAGCCGACCGCCACGAACCGTCCGGCACCGAATGCGATCGTCTGGAGTGAGTTCGTATCCTGAACCTTCGAGTCACGCGGCGTCCAGATGTTGCCGTCCTCCGAGGTATAGATGGCATTAAGTCCGCCGAGCGCGACAAAGCGGCCGGCGCCATAGGCCATGCCGAAGAGGTTGCCAGTGCCGGACACCGCCCGCGGCGTCCAGGTCGTGCCATTATCCGAGACCAGCATCGTGGAACGCAGCCCGCCGAGATAGAACTTGTTGTTGATCGCGGTGACGCTCGAGAGGCCGTTGCCGGTGGGCAGCGGATTGCGCCACTGCCAGCCCAGTTCCGGGGTCACCGAGAGGCCGAAGTCACTGCTCGTCCCGTTGCCTTGCGCGTTGGTGACCACAACGGAGTAGGTGCCGCTATCGGTGGCCTTGGCGTTCGTGATGAAGTACGTCGACTTCGTCGCGCCCGGGATGGCCGTGTTGTTGCGGCGCCACTGGTAAGTGAGCGTCGGCGTGCCGGACACCGCGACACTGAGCTCGGTGTTCGCCCCCACAGGGACGTTGCGACCGAACGTCGAAGCGATGCCACCGACGGTCGGCGCCACCGGCGCGACGGAGATTGCCGCGGGAGAAGTGCTGGCGATACCCGCGGCGTTCGAAACGGCGACGGAGTAATTGCCCGCGTTCGACAGCGAGACCGGGTTGAGCGTGTAGGTCGGCCCGTTCGCGCCGGGGATGTTGGTGTTATTGTACTTCCACACATAGCTCAACGGAGCCGCGCCAATGGCGTTGACGCTCAGCGTGAGCACCGTGCCGTCGTTCACCATCCGTGAAGTCGGAGCGGAGATGATGGCGGGCGGTCCGAGGAGCTGGGCGGTGTCGGACTCAAAGGTCTGGCCGCCTGCCGTGACGCGGACCCAGTAACGCTTCGACTGGAGGAGCGAAGGCGTCGTGTAGGTCGCGTTGGTGCCGACCGGGAGGGAGACGTCACCGGTCGCGCCCTCGTACCATTGATAGGTAGGACTGGAACCGACCGCCGCGACGGACAGGGTGACGGTCTGGCCACCGGTGATGCCCTGCGAAGCAGGCTGGACCGTGATCCGGGGCACATCTGCGGCCGGGACCGTCTGCGCGAGGAGCGCATTGCCGCCAGCAATCAAGAACGCACCGTTGCCAAACGCCACGGTCGTGGAGCTGAAGCCGTTGACGATACCGCCACCCACATTGGCGCTGTTCCAGGTAACGGCGTCAGGCGAGAGGAAGAGCAGCGACGTGTTCGAGTTGTCGGCATGCGTCGCGAGGTACATGCCGTCGCCATACGCGATGCCCGTCAGGGTCATGGACGCCGTTCCCAGCGAGCGCGGAGTCCACGTGATGCCATCCGGCGAGGTGAGGACGACGCTCGCCGCGCCGACGGCCACAAACTGGCCACCCGCGAAGGCGACATTATTCAAGGACGTGGACACACCCGAGGTACGCGACGTCCAAGTCAAAGCATCCGTCGACGTATAAATTCCACCCGTGGTGTTGACCGCAACGTAAACGCCGGAACCGAAGGCCAGTGCCGTGACGTTCGCGGTTCCAATCGTCCCCGCGCCCGGGGTCCACGTGGCTCCGTCCGCAGAGGAGGCAAAGGTGCCGCCGCCGCCGGCAACCACGAACTTGTTGTTGCCGTAGGTCGCCGCGAGATAGGCGCTGCCGCCGGAAGCCCGTTGGATCCAGAGCTGACCGTCGGGCGAGCTGAGAATCGTGCCGCTATCGCCCACCACGACAAACGTGCCCTTGCCGTGGGCCGCACGGCGGAGCGTCACGAAGTCGAGGCCCGCGACGACCGGTGACTTCACATTGAAGCTCGCGCCGTCCGCCGAGCGACCGATCGCCCCGCTATTGCCAACACCAAGGTAAACGCCACCGCCGTGAATGACATTCGTGAACAACGCGGCCGTGCCTCCCGTCCGCAGCGTCCAGGTATCCACCGCGCCCGTCGTGGACGTGATAATGGCGCCCGGATACGCGCCGATGAGGTACTGGCCGCCGGCATAGACGATCACGTTCGCGCCCAGATTGCCGAGCGGCAGAATCGACGACGTTGTCGTGCCCCAATTCGAACCGTCGGTTGAGGTGAAGAATTGCGAGCCGGCTGCGGCAATGAACTTTCCGTTGGCGAAGGTGACGGCGTTGACCGAGTTGCCGGCCGGGGAATTCGCGATCGTCCACGACGAACCGCTGGTGCTGGTATTCGTCGAGACCCGGATCGTGCCACTGTCACCGACCGCGACGATCGTCGCCGACGTGACACCGTTGGCTGACACGCTCCGGAAATTGTTCCCCGTGCTCGAAGCGCGCACCGTCCAGGCCGGCTGCGTGCCGCCGTTGTACAAACCATCGGACGTTTGGATGATGCCCGCGTCACCCACAGCAATGTAAACACCGTTGGCGACGGTAATGGCGCGCATCGTCGGAGTGCCGGAAAGAGCCGTCCGGCTCGTCCAGTTCGTGCCGTTCGTGGACGTAGCGACGACTCCCGAATTGCCGACCGCAACGAACTGCGTGCCGTCAAAGCACACGCCGTTGAAGCCAATCGAACCGAAGGTCGACGAGACCCACGTCACACCATTGTCAGTGGATGTCCTGATGGCCCCACTGTTGCCGACCGCCACGAACGTCGAATTGCCGTAAGCGATCTGCGTCAGGAAGCTACCCGTCAGACCGGTGAGCCGGGTCCACGTCACGCCGTCTGCGGACGTGAGGATCGACGGGCCTGCGACCGCCGCATACTTGCTGCCGCTGTAGGCGATACCGGTGACGCTGGCGCCCGCCAGCGGACCGTTGCGCGGGGTAATTGCGACCGCCGTGGTCGTCGGGCTGTTCAGCACCTGATTCGCGAAATTGGTGATCTTGACCCAATACCGCTCGCTCTGGTTCAGAGCGGAGGTCGTGAAGCTGGCGTTGGTCGAAACCGGGGTCGAGGTGTCACCCGACAGACCGCGATACCACTGATAGGTCAGCGGCGCCGTGCCCGTCGCGGTGACGGACATGCTCGCACCGCCGGTGACGGCTTGCGCGCCGATCGGCAGCGCCGTGATCGCCGGAGCGGCGAGCGCATTGACCGTCACGACTGCGGCGTTGCTCGTCACGGAATTTGCGCCGCTCGTCACGACGACAGTGTAGGAGCCGCTCGCCGAGGTGGCGGCCGCCGGAATCAGCAGCGTGGAACTGGTACCACCCGGGACGTTCGTCGTGCCCTGCTTCCACTGATAGGTGATCGGGCCGGACGCATTCGCGACGACCGCGAGGACGACATTCTTGGTCGCGTCCGTGGTGACGCCGGCGGGCTGAACCGTAATTTGCGGAGTCGCATTGGCCGCCGGGAGTACGGACTCGAGCAGCGAACCGCCTTCACCCACGACCACCACGCGACCGGCACCCACGGCAAGTCCGTTAAGCGTTTCCGAAGCGGCGACGTTGCCGACTGAAGTCGCCGTCAAAAGGTCGGCTGTCTTCACCAGCAGACCCGTATCGGCCGTGATGTAGAACCCGTCCGAAAGCCGCTGAATATCGCGGTAGGCGAACCCGATTGAATTCGTGATCGGCAGCGGCACCCAGGTGATGCCATCCGTCGAAGCGAGGACCGTACGGCTCTCGCCCACCGCGAAGAACGTGCCTTCGATCAGGCGGACGCGCCAGAGGCGCTGCGCGGTGTTGCTGGTCCGCTCGACCCACGTCGCGCCGTCCGCAGAGGTGTAGATCTTGCCGGAGTCGCCGACCGCCACAATGACGCCGACCTTCGCGGCCACGGAGCGCAAGTGGGCGGTGATACCCGTACCCGTGACGCTGGTCCAATTCGTGCCGTCGGTGGAGGTCCGGATCTTGCCGTTGTCGCCGACGACGATGAAACGTGTGCCGTCAAAGGCGGCGCCGTTGTTCCCCACGGTGTCGCCCACCGAACGCGAGGTCCAAGTGCTGGCATCCGGGGACGTCAGAATTTCACCGAAGGTAGTAGGAACAATATAGAGGCCGGCACCATAGGCGGCCGAATTCAGCCAGGCTCCGGTCGGGACGGACTCGCGCTTCCAAGCGCTGCCGTCCGCGGACGTGTAGATCGCGCCACTGCTGCCGACGGCGAGGAATTTGCCGTTCAGGAACTCAACCGCACCGAAACGCCAGAACCCGCCCGCCGTGCCGCGAGAGGTCCACGCGTTCGCCGTCGCATCATTGGAGCTCCAGATTTCGCCACCGGCGCCCACGGTCGCAAACACAGTTCCGTTCGTGGCGATGCCGTAGTGCACTCCGAAAGGCGACACGTTCACGTTCTGCCAGCCCGCGAGGTTCGTGCCCTTGACGACGACGGCACTGTCCGTCGCGGCGATGTATGTCGTACCGATCGCCGCGATGTCTCGGATCGAACGGTTGACGCCGGTCACGGCGGTCCAGGCACCCGTGCCGGACCAGGTCATCACTGCGCCGCTGTTGCCGACGGCAACAAACTGGCTGTTGAGATAGCGTACCGCATTGAACGATGCGGTCGTCAGACCTGTCGCCGGGGTGGCGGCCGACCAGGCCGTGCCGTTGGTGGAGGTGAAGAGGGCTCCGTTGTTGCCCACCGCCACGAACAGATCCGCGGCACCGGCCACGCCCATCAGCGACGGATTGCCGGAGAGGAGCTGGGCCGTCCAGGTAACACCATCAGCCGAGGTGATGACACGTCCGTTGCTGCCGACCGCGACAAGTACGTTGTTCGCGCTGGCCGTACCGCCAGCGACGCCGACCAGGAAGTCCGTCGTATTCGACGCCCGCTTAGTCCAGGTCGTCACATCGCCGCCCGCGGCGGTGTAAACGTCACCGCTGCTGCCAACGGCGACAAAGAGGTTCAAGGCGGTGTTGTAGGTGACCGCATTCAGGCTGATGTTGCCGGAAAGATTTGCGGCCGACGTCCAGGAGCTGCCGTCGGTCGAAGTGACGACGCGTCCACTGGTGCCGACGCCGACAAATTTGCCGTTACCCCAAGCGACGCCGCGGAGCGTACCGCCGGCCGGCAGCGGATTGCGCCACGCGAAATTCGGGAAGGTGTCCCCGCCCGCAGCCGCGACCGTGACCAGCGAACCCTGACTGGTCGCACTACCATAGAAATTGGTGCCCGTGACATCGTACACGCCCGTGTCACCGGTCCCGAGCGTGGCGATGTTGTACGAAGGGCCATTGGCGCCGGAAATGTTGGCGCCGTTCTTCCGCCACTGCAGCGCCGGCGCCGGCACGCCTTGCACGGTGGTGCTCAGCGTGACCGACTGGCCGGAGGTGAGAATCTGCGCCGGCGGCAGCGGGCCGAAGCCCGCCGGGGCCGGCACGAGGATGGAATTAATCGCGTTGGGGAAGGGATCGTTCGAGCGGGCAAACGTTCCGAACACCACGGCCTCGTTGTCGCTGCGAAGCAGGGTCTTCGTCAGTCCGCCGATATAGGGCTGGAAGCCGATGCTCGTCGCGAAAGTCGGATCGACCGTACCATTCGCATTGAGCCGGACGATGCCCGGCGCGGCGCGACCGCCGAAAGTGTCGAACAAGCCGGTGATCCAATAACGACCGGCCGAGTCGATCGTCACGCCGCCGACGCCCGCCTGGCGGCCAGGCTGGCTGCGACTCTCAGGCCCGGAGCCAACACTGAAGGTGCCGTCGAAGAGACCGAGATTAGTTAGACGGGCGATGCCGGGCGCGGGTTGTCCACCGATCGTGGAGAAGCCGCCGTAGACAATCACGCTGCCATCAGCCTGCGGCAGTACGCCGCGGAAGACTTCCTCCGAAGAATATTCGAGGAACTGCTGCGTCACGTCAGGTTCCGGAACGCGATCCGTCAAGGTGGGGAAACTCGAGGACGTCGGGGACGGAACCAGCGGAGCGTTGAACGTCCCGTCGACCTCGCCGGTGGCGGAGAGACGCACAAGCGTCCAGTTCATCGAAGTGGGCTCGGCCGTGTAAGGCGCCGCCGTCATCGCCGCAATCAACCGGCCATCCGGATAACGACCCAGGACCTTGAAGCCGCCGGTCGTGACCGACGTGATGTTGCCGCCGACGTCGCGGAACACCGCGCCAATCGCTCCCGTCGGCCCGGTGAAGGGATCGAGCGAGCCATCAGGATTCATCCGTTTGACGAACGCCCCTCCGTCCAGCACCCGCTGTCCGGACTGGGAGGTGACGATCACCTTGCCGTCGGGCTGGCCGAAGAGATCGAAGGAACCCGTCTGGGCCGCCGCGAGGATGGAAGCATCCACCACAAACGATCCCACCACGGCACCGTTGCTATCGAGCTTGGTCAGACCGCCCGTCGCGGTCTGTACACTCGCCCCCACTAGCGTCGACGCGATGAGGCTGCCGTCCGGCTGCACAAAGGCTTCAGGAATTCCTACCAGATTCGGAATTTCCGAAATATTGAAGCCCGCGTCGAGGGTACCGTCGGCGTTGAACCGGGCGGCACCCCGGCGCGGGGTTGTACCCACGGTGTCGAAATTGCCCCAGGTCAGAAGTTTTCCGTTCGCGAGCAAGGCGCCATCTTCCGGATAAGCCTCCGCCTGGAACTGGCCCGGCGTAAACGTACCGTCGACCGCACCCGTATCGGTGAAGCGCACGAGCGTGGAGACCGGCGTCCCGTTGACCGTCATCCCAAGTTCCGGATTCAGGATGACGCGACCGTCCGCCAGCGTCTGCATCCAGAAAGACTCAGAGGAGAGTTGTGGACGGGTATAGGCGACATCGATCGCGCCATCCGCCAGCAAGCGCGTCACCGAGTTCGACACGATGGTGAATTTGTCATCCGGCAGAACGTTGAGCAGTCGCGGCCGGCCCGACGGAATGCCGAGACTCCCATTGGTCTGCCTGGTGAAACCCGCATCCAGACTGCCATTCGCATTCAGTCGGATGAGATTGTGGTTCGTCCCGCCGACATTGAAGGCAGTGCCCGCCACGAGGATCTTGCCCGCATTGGCCCCGACAGTCTGCAGGCCCAGCCCGCGAACCTGAATACCCCCATTCGGGGTGTAGCCCGAGGGGACGAAAGTGCTGTCGAGCGTTCCGTCCGGCAGCAGCCGCGCGACGCCGGCACGTGTGACTCCGTTCACGCCAGCGAACGATCCGCCGAAGATGACACGACTCTGGCTATCGACCAGGATCGACGCGAACACGACTGCACCCCCGGCCGGAGAGGGGGTGAGCACCGGATCGGTGAAGGACTGATCTTTGGAACCGTCGGTGTTCAGCCGGAACAGCGCCGAATGCACACCTCCGTTACCCGTGGAATTACCGCCCCCGGCCACAAGGAGTTTTCCGTCCGGCTGGAGGGCGACGTAGCGCGGAATCGCTTCCAGGATCGGGGACTTGTAGGTCGGGTCGACCGAACCGTTGGAAAGGAACCTCCACATGCGATAGTTCGCAGGGCCGCTGATATTATTCTCGTGACTGGCCAAACCGCCCACGAGGACCTTGCCATCCGCCTGCTCGATGACCGCCCATGCGTCAGTCAGGAACGGACCGGTGTTGAAGGACGAATCGACGCCGTCGTTGTCGTTCAAGCGGATGACGGCGCCGACGCGCTGGTGGTTGGCCCCGCTTAGATAGTTTCCGTTGACGAACGTCGCATAAATCTTGCCGCTGACCGCACCGTAGGTGGTGCGTCCCGGAATGACCGCACGCCGGAACTCCGGACGCGTGAACGTCGTGGACGCGTAAGCGCTGGTTCCGGGTGCCGCGGCGACGGTCGCCGGGCTTGAGGT